>JAFCEQ010000018.1 GCA_017609105.1 Candidatus Parvarchaeota archaeon | reverse complement strand
TTTGATTTCGCTATTGTTATAAAGATTTTCTCGTGTTTAATATTAACGAAGATTATTAATGAAGTCTCATTACGTATTATTTCATTAATTCTTCGTTGCATTAGTTTTTGCTCATCATTAATGAATTCATTATAATAAATGCCTGGCTTAATTGGTTTAATATTTTTTATTATCCTTTGATTCAATCTTCTTATTGCTTGTTTAAGCTCGTTCCTTTCTTGCACTAAGTTTTTTACAGCTGTTAATGAAGTGTTTTCATCCAAGTTCAATTCTTTTAAAATTTCATGCAATAAAGCATTATCCTTACTTGAGTTAATTACTGCTTTCTCACCAATAGAAAAAGTTATTTCATAAGTATTATTTCCTAAACTATGATAATTATCAATGTGAATGAATTTGATCTCTTCTGTGTTTCTTATATGAACGCCAGTGCAAGCAGCAACATCAAAATCATTAATGAATAATACTCTTATTTTATTAATTCCTTTTTCTTTAAAAGAATCGTACTTTAATCTAATACCTTTTATTTTCTTTGCTTCTTCTAAATCAAGAATTTCATCTCTCACTTCAAGTTGTTTAAAAACTTGTTTGTTAGCAATTGCTTGAACCTCGCCTAAATCCTTCCAAGTAATTCTTCCCTCAACATAGAATTTAAATCCTTCTTCTTCAAGCATTACTTTTAAAATTTTTATTTCAGGAATAACTTGTTTCAAACTCCTGAATAATAAGTGTTCTGCTGTATGAGCCTTCATTAAAGAATATCTTCTCCTCCAATCAATCTTAATTAATATTTCTTCTCCTTCCTTGAATTCTTCAGGAACTTCATACCAAATGCCGTCTTCTTGTTTAAAAGCATTTAATACTTTAACATTATTTATTCTTGCTTCATCCCTTGCTTGCCCGCCCCCGCCAGGATAAATAATTGTTTTCTCAAGCTTTACTAAATAATTCTTCTCAAAAGGTTTTACTGAAATCACTCTTGTTTTCAATTCTTTTAAATAAGGTTTAACATAATATTCAATATTATAATTTTCTTGCATAAAAAAATAGGAGTAAGAAGTGATTAAAAAGCATTTCCAGTGTTTCTTTTAAACACTTAATTTTTTTTAGAATTTTTGAAGAAAAAATAAGAAAACTTAAAAAAAATCAAAGTTAATGCTTTTTTTTTAATTCATTAATTTTTTTTTAATTATTAATAGTCATCAACGTCATCTTCAAAGTCGTCTTCATAATCATCGCTTTCATAATCGCTTTCGTAGTCCTCATCATAATCGCTTTCGTAGTCCTCGTCATTCATTTCATAATCGCTTTCGTAGTCGTCGCTTTCATAATCCATGGCGACCACCTCACAAGTTTTACATTTCCTTTATGTTCTCATTATTTAAATCTTTTTGTATAATTTTTTAATAAAAAAAATGTTAGAAATGAGTTCAGAATTTCCTTATCACGCTTTTAAGCTTTTTTTTGATTTCTTCTTTTAATATTTTAGAAACAAGGCTTCCGTCTGCTTTTCCTTTAAATTCTTTCATAACAAGGCCCATAAGCATTTTAAAAGCTCTTTCATCATTTAATAATTCTTTTTTTGATTCCAAGATTTTATTTATTGTTTTTCTTATGTCATCTTCGCTTATTGTTTCAGCAATAAATTTTTTTAAATCACTTAAATTAATGTTTTGTTTAATAATTTGTTTCGCATTCTGTTTGGTAATCTTTTTTTTCTGAAGATTAATTAAGACCTTCTCTAATAATTCAGTGCTTGCTTTCTTATTAATTAATAAGTATGTAGAAACTAATTTTGGGTTCTTAATTCTTGCATTAAGGTGTTTGAATTTCTCGTATTGCCCTGTTCTCTCAATTTGGTTTGCGATTTCTTCTTTTAATCCTAATTTAAGCAATTCTTTTTTAACATCAATTATTCTTGGAAGAATTCTTCTCGCTTCTTCAATTAATTCTTTTGTAATCTTAATTGGCAGAGCGTCTGTTTCAGGATACATTCTACTCGAACTGGATAATGGGCGTAAATATTTAGTAGTGTTATCATTTAAAACAACTCTTACTTGCGGAACAAGTTTTTTCTCTTTTAATTGTCTTTGAATTTCTTTGTCAATCACTTTAGGCATTTGCTTCACATTCTGAAATCCTTTTATTTCAATTCTCGCACCGTTTTTTATAGAAACGTTCACGTCCTGTCTTATTGTTCCAATACCTCTTTTAATTTTTAGTTTCCTGCTTAACTCTCTTAATTTTAGTGCTGTTTCAAGCGCGTGCTGAGGTGTTTTTAATACTGGTGCTGTCATTAATTCAATTAATGGTGTTCCTTGCCTGTCAAGAGCCCAATGAATTTCTTTTTCTGTTTCCTTAATCTTCCTGCAAGAATCTTCTTCAAGAACAAGACTTTCTATTGGAACTCTTCCAATTGAGGTTTCAATATAACCATTTGTTGCTATTAGGGCTGTTCTTTGAAATCCTGTTGTTATTGAACCATCAATTATTGTTTTCCTCATTACTTGGATTTCATCAACTAATTTCATTTTAAGTAAGAGAGCCATTTGAATTGCAATAATTAATGCTTCATGATTTATTTCATGAGGTGGTTCTGAATCCATGTCAACTAAACAACTTGTTTCATAATTTCCGAAATACTTCATCTTCTTTCTTTTCTTGAATTCATTCAAAGCGGATTCATCAATTCTTCCTGATTCCCCTACTACTGGCATGAGTTTTCTTTCAAAAGAAAAATCGTATTCATTATTTATTAGTGTTTTACAAGAACAGAAAAGCTTGTTAGTGTTTAATTGTTGGTGTATTTCAAGCCCGCATTTAAACTTTAATTTTTCATAATCAAAAACCAAGAACATCACCAATAAGAGTTCTTTCTTCAAACTCGCCTACAAGATTTGTTTCAAACAATTTTTTAGCTTCTTCCAATTTTTTCGCACTTCCTAAAACAATACTTAATTTAATTAAAGCGCTTTCTGAGTGCAAGTCCTTACCCCATAAAACGCCTGTTCTATCTAATAATCTAAGATTCCTGTAAACCCTATTATTTGTTCTACCGTGAATCGTGCTCGTGCAAATAACAATGATAACTCCTTTCTTAACTAATTTTTCTATTTCAGGAATCCAATTATATTTTGTTCCAGCATCTCTTCCTGGAACATGCCCTAATCCCGTGCCTTCAATCACTAATCCTTTATAATCATTTTTTAAATACCATTCTAAAATTCTTGGTTCACTATTTTGGTAAACCTTAATTAATCCTACTTTAGCAAAATTTGTTTTTAATTCCACTCTTTTCTTTTCTCTTTTATGATAATCCTTTCTAAGAAATTCTTTTCTCCCGTCATCCCATATTTTTAAGAAAGGAATTGTATTAATTGGTTGAAAAGCATCTCTTCGTGAAGAATGATTCTTCCTTACTTTCGTGCCTTTAATAGCATAACAATAATCATCATTAATTGAACCATGCATTACAACACTTACTTCAGCAATATTAGTAGTGCAATAATGAGCAGCGCAAAGAAGGTTTAACCTCCCATCAAAACTTCCCCTATCAGGAGAGCGCTGTGCTCCAACTAATGCAATTGGGATTGGAGGAACGCCTATCATGAAATTAAGAGCAGCACTCGTCATTGCAAGCGTGTCAGTCCCGTGAGTTATTATAATGCCGTCCGCGCCGTCTTCAATTTCTTTTTTAACTGCTTCCGCGAGTTTCTTCCAATGTTTTTTGTTTATGTCCTCGCTTCCTACATTAAAAAGATTAATCACTTTTTTTATGTTAATAATCTCATTTATTTCAGGCACTGCAGCAAGAATTTCTTCAGGAGTCCTGCACATAAACACTCCTCCTGTCTTATAATCAACATGCGTTCCTATCGTGCCTCCTGTTCCAATAATAGTTATGTTCGGGAGTTCTGACTTCTTTTTGAATTTCATTTTTGGGATTTTTCCAGGTTTGAAAACAGATTTTTTAATTAATGTAATCTTTGTGTTCTTATCTTTTTTAATACCAATATTATAACCTGAGGATAATTTTAGTATAATCATGTTCTTACTTGAAGCATCTGTTGTTGGTAAAAGAATTCCTTCATAAACCATGTTCTTCTTCTCAATTCTTATTTTATCCCCGACTTCAATTTTATTCATTTTCTTAAACACCTTTTTATGAACTCAAAGTTAAATTTTTTTTTAATTATTCTTGATTAAAGATAAGCAGGATTAATTATTACAGAGCTTAAATCAATAAGCACTGTTTCAAGCCCCCATAATTCATCATATTCTTCAAGAAATTTAATAAAATCTTTTAATTTGATTTCCCCGTAAGTTGTTGGAATTATTTTTATTTTCTTGAAATTTAAACCATATTTTTTATGCAAGTCCTCAAATAAGTTCTCTTCACTAATCTGTCCTTCTCTTCTAAGAGTTACTAATATTTTATCTTCATCATCATATCCTAAAGCATTAATTATTCTTCTTATTTTTTCAAGTGTTTTTTTTAAACTTTCTCTCATAATCTCCCCTGAATTGTGATTCATAATTAAATTTTACTTTATTCAAGTCATCAACTTCATTTAAAGATTTCTCATACCTAACTTGTTTTAAGGTTGGAAATCTTAATGCAAATCCTGAAGAATACTTTGGTGATTCCTGTATTTCTTGATAATTAACTTCAACAATGACTTGTGGTTTAACAATAACTTCTCTTCCTTTTGTTTTAAGGATTAAGGGCTTCAATAATCTTGTTATTTCTTCGTATTGCTCTTCTGTCGGTCCTGAACTAAGTTTTCCTATTGTTAAGAACTCCTCTTTTTTTGGATGCTTGCACGCGAGCAAATACGAACTCAAGAACTTGTTTCTTTTCCCTTGCCCCCATTCTGCTCCGACAATAACTAAATCAAAAGATTCAAGTCCTGGTTTTAATTTCACTCCATAACCAACTCTTTTACCAGGCTGATACCTTGCTTTCAAGGATTTAATCATAACACCTTCTTGTTTTTCACTAAGTGCTTTATTAAAAAAATCTTCTGCTTTTTTTTCATCACTTGTTATGATTCTCGGACAATTCCTTAAATCCTGGTTTGGTTTAATTATTTTTGATAAAAACTTTATTCTTTTTTCAAGAGGTTTATCCATTAAGGACTCTCCATTAATGTAGAGGCAATCAAAAACAAATGTTTTAACAGGCATTTCCTTAACCATTTTTTCAATATGATATTTTCTTTTTATTCTTCTGCTTAATTTTTGGAAAGGAATAAATGTTTTCTTATCACGAGTTAAACCAACTGTTTCAGAATCAAGAATGCATGACTCGCATTTCAAATTCTTCTTCATGTACTCCGCAATATCAGGGAATTGTTTTGTTACATCTTCTAATCTTCTTGTAAAAATTTTTAAGATATTCTTTTTCTTATCATAATGTATTTGAGTTCTTAATCCATCAAACTTGTATTCAATAATTGCTGGTTTGCCAACAACTTTAAACGCTTCTTTAATACTATTTACTTTTATGTAAAGCATGCTTTGAATAGGTGTTCCAACCCTTAATGAAATATTTTTAAGTCCTTTCTCTCCTTTTAACAAGCTTATTCTCGCAACTTCTCCAAAATCACCCATCATATCATACGCTCTTTCAACAACTTCTTTTGGAATGTTAAAAGCTTTGGAGATTGAATCCCTTAAAACACCATTACCAACACCTAATCTTAATTTTCCTAAAATCATTCTCACAACATATTTTGCTTCAATAGGTGTTGCATTAGTGAGGAGCTCGTTTATTAAAGCAATTTTCTTGCTCACTGTTCCTGCTCCTTCAAGAGTGCTTATTAAATTCAAGTTCTCAACTATTCTTGATAAAGTTAAATTCTGAGCATAAAGCGTGTGCTGAGTTTTTTGCTTAACAGCTTTTTCAGCAGCATCTCCTAAATCACCTGTAATCCTCCAATAATCTTTTATTTTTTTCTCACTAACCCCTGTTGTTAAAGATATTGCTTTAATCATTAAATTATTCGCAACACCAAGTTGTTTATCATTAATATCTGAAAAAATTTTTCCTCTAACTAAATGCGAAACCCAATAAATATCTTCTTTATTGCATTTTTTCAAAAAATGAGAAAGAATTCTTGTTTTCTCAAGAGAACTATTAGTTTTATTTATTTCTTCAAGCAATGCAACAACTTCTGAAAACTTCATTTTTTATTCCCTTAAAAAAAAAACTTATAGAAAACTTAATAATTTTTGCGCTTATTTATTTTTAGTTATGGAAGTTATAAAATGCATAAAGGAAAGAAGAAGTATTAGGCATTTCTTAAATAAAAAAGTTGAATTTAATTTAATAGAACAAATACTTGAAGCAGGAATATGGGCTCCAAGTTCAGGAAATATACAAAACTGGAGTTTCATCGTAATTGATTCAAACAAAGAAAAAGAAAGAATTGCAAAATTATGTTATGGAAAACCATTTGTTGCTAAAGCACAATACTTAATTATTGTTCTTGCTGAAGTCAAAAGAGTAGAAGGACTTTACGGAGAATTAGGAAAAAGATTTGCTGTACAAAATGTTAGCGCGTGCATTGAAAACATGTTATTAAGAATACATGATTTAGGATTAGCGAGTTGTTGGGTTGGAAGATTTAAGGAAGAAGAATTAAAAGATTTATTAAATGTTCCTGAAAATCTGGAAATCCACGCAATACTGCCAATAGGGTATGCTGGTGAAAAAGTTCCTGCTCCTCCAAGAAAAAAATTAAAAACAAAAGTTTTCTTCAATAAATGGGGGGAGAAGTGGGTTAAAGATGTTGAAAAAAGAGTAAGGTGAAGAAACTGTTAAAGTGCTTAAAAAATAAAGAACAGAAATTAAAAGATTATTTAAACAAATTCTTTAAAAATAAATCAAGCCAGGGTTATGTTGTTTCATTAATCATTATTCTAGCTCTTTTTTTAATTATATTCTTCATTTTCTGGGTTTCACCTGAAAAAAGAATTGAAATATTGAATTCAAGCACTAAATAAGAAATTATTGACAAATTATTTTATTAATTATTATTACGCAGAGAGAATAAAAAAATTAAGAAAATAAATAAATGATTTAATGAATAATGAAATTTTTGTGCAAATTTATTTAAAAAAGAAATTTTAAGAATAAGGTATGGCAAAAAAAGAATTTTCAGTAACACCGTATGAAGTGAAAGGTTCTGTTGATTATGAGAAATTAATAAAAGAGTTTGGAACAGAATTAATTGATGAAAAACTCTTGAAACGAATAAAAAAACATACTGGCGAACTTCATTTCATGTTAAGAAGAAAAGTATTTTTTAGTCATAGAGACATGAATTGGCTTTTAAATGAGTATGAAAAAGGAGAGAAATTTTATATTTATACTGGAAGAGGTCCTAGTGGGAAAATGCATTTAGGGCATTTACTGCCTTTCTTATTCACTAAATGGCTTCAAGACAAGTTCAAGTGCAAAACAATTATTCAAATTACTGATGATGAAAAATACTTGTTTAATAATAAAAAATTAGAGGAGTACACAAAACAAGGATTAGAAAACATAAAAGATATTATTGCTGTTGGATTAAACCCAAGATTAACAGAAATAATGATTGACACTTATAATAGTAAAACATTATATAATAATGCAATTCATTTTGCTAAAAGATTAACAGTGAGCACTGTTAAAAGCGCTTTTGGTTTTAATGACAGTTTTAACATTGGACAATACTTTTACACTAGTTTTCAAGCAGTGCCTGCAATTCTTGAAAGCGTTCGCAAAGGAAAAAATGTTCCTTGCTTAATCCCATTAGGAGTTGATCAAGACCCTCATTTTAGGTTAGCAAGAGATATTTACCCAAAACTTGGTTATTACAAGCCAGCGATTATTCACTCAAGATTCTTACCGCCATTACAAGGAACTCAAGGAAAAATGAGCAGCAGTATTGCAGAATCAGCTATTTTCACAACAGATAACAAAGAAACTGTTAAGAAAAAAGTGCTTAAATACGCTTTTAGTGGAGGAAGAAAAACTCTTGAAGAGCACAGAAAATATGGGGGAAATCCAGATATTGATGTGAGTTATCAATACTTATACCAATTATTAGAACCTGATGATAAAAAAATAAAAGAAATCTATGAAGAGTATAAGAGCGGGAGTTTATTAAGCGGAGAATTAAAATTAATAATGATTGAAAAAGCAAATAAGTTCTTAGAAAAACATCAAAAAGCAAGAGATAAAGCAGAAAAAATAATTGACAAATTCTTGATAAAAGATTAAAAACTTGAATTATTAATTATCTTATTAGAATTGCTTCACGCAATGCATTAAAACAAGTAATTAAGTTCTCACTCCTAACACTTCTTAATTCAAAAAAAATTAAATGAAGTGCTCGATTATAGCACCAAGAATAAGTATTAAAACAAAAACCTCCATTCCAAGAGTTTTTAAGATAATTGAAGTTTTGTAATTAATTATTGTTGTAAAAAGCATGAAAAACCAAATCAAAGAAAGTACAATGCCTATTCTTTTCTTATTTTTTGAAGTTAATTGCCCGAAAAGAATTTTTATAACAATCACACTTCCTAAAAGAACAATTGAAAAAACTATTTCAGGAGTGCGATTAGCATTCATTTCTGCCACAACATATAAAATTAATGAAATAACAAGAACGCCTGTAAAAAACCTGTCAAGCACTACTTGCCTTATTAATGATTTTGATATTATCATACACGCACCTTAACTTATTCAAAATTTTTTTACTCCACCTTTTTTTAACATAACAACATATTATTGATAAACTATTAATTCTAATTCTTTATTCATTAATAAAAATTTTTAAAGGGAGTGCAGCTGTGTGCTCGCACTCCCCTAGAAATTGTGGGTGGTTGTTTCTAATTTTTTTAAGAATAAAATTTTTTTATCTTATCATCTCAATGCCAAGCTCTTCATTAAGCGTTGTTGCTTGAAGTTTTTCTTGCCTGCTCACAGGACCTAATATGTAAGGGGATTTAACCCCTGCTATGATTGTCATAATGCTTATTTTCCCGTTCATGTCATCGCTTATTCTCGCTCCCCAAATCACTTGAGAAGAATTATCCAATGATTGAGTGATTAACTCTCCTATTTGGTTTACTTCATCAAGAGTCATGTCCTCTCCTCCAGTAATGTGTATTAAAGCGCCTGTTGCTCCTTCATAAGAAACATCTAATAATGGATTGCTTAATGCTCTTCTCACTGCTTCTTGAACCCTGTTTTCACTATCACTATCCCCTATTCCTATTGTGCAAACACCGCCATTCTTCATTATTGCTCTTACATCCGCGAAATCAAGATTAACTAATGAAGGTATTGCAATTGTTTCAACAATTCCTTTAATCATTGTAGCAATTAACTCGTTCGCCACAGCAAACGCTTGTTGAAGAGGCAAGTTACCTGCTATTTGAACTAAACGATTATTATCAATTACAATAACGCTGTCACACACTTCTCTTAATTTTGAGAGTCCGATTTCTGCTTTGTCAATTCTTGCTTTTTCTATGTTGAAAGGCATTGTAACAGTTCCAATAACAATTGCTCCTTTATCTCTTGCCATCTCTGCTACAACAGGAGCAGAACCAGTTCCAGTTCCACCGCCAAGTCCTGCGCACACGAAAACCATATCAGAATCCTTAAGTGCTTCTTTTATTTCATTCTGGCTTTCTCTTGCAGCTGCTTCACCAACTTCTGGGAATCCTCCTGCTCCAAGCCCTTTTGTCATCTCCTTGCCTATAAGAAGTTTTTTATCAGCGCTTCTTGCATCAAGATGCTGTTTATCAGTGTTAATTGCTATTATCTCAGCACCTTTCACTCCTTTATGATAAAGCCAATCAGCCATATTATTACCGCCACCCCCGCAACCCACAACAGTAATATTTGCTTGGCCTAAAAGCCCTTGTTCAAAATTTAAATTTTGTGTATTTTTCAAAGCGTTTTGAATTATGAAATCCATTTTTTACAACCCCTCTTTTTTTTGGTTAATTATTTGGTGTTCTACCTAAAAGTATTTAAACTTATACGGTCTACACCCTTATTAGAAACAGTTTATGCCCAATTGAAGTTTAACACATATGCCCAAATTGTGTTTGATAACTTACAATTTTGATTAATTTATTATGCCCAAAATAATTTAGATACTTCTAATTTAAATACTTTATTGCTATTTTTAAGAGATTTT
>JAFCEQ010000017.1 GCA_017609105.1 Candidatus Parvarchaeota archaeon | reverse complement strand
GATTTAAATTAAAAGAAAAAAAATTATTCCTAAACTATGAACTTAATACAAATTGTTTTTTCAGCGCGAAACTAATAAAAAAGTGAAAAAAAATGAGATGGCAGATTAATTCAGAAAAAGAAAAAAAATTAAAAGAAATAATTAAAAAAAAATTCAATTTTGATTTAAAAGAAAAAATAATATTCGGGGATGAACAAGCATTCCTTGTTAGCAAAGAAATTGAAAATGTTTATAAAAAAATTTCAAGAAAACCGTATTCGCTAGGCATGTATTTAGGCACTTACAAAAAAGAATTCAAGCCCTCGCTTCAATTCCTATCCTTATTATCAAAAAAAATAAAAAATAAAATAGAAGTATCAGAAAAAAATGCAATAAAATTTTCATACAGCAACAATATTTTTGTAAAACAAGAAGTCACAGGAGAAATCATTGTTTTAAACAAGAACAAACTCTTAATAGGGTATGGAAAAGCAAAAAAAGAAAAAAGAGGAACAAAAATAGAGAACATACAAGACGTGGGATGGTATTTAAGAAAAGGAGGATGAAAAAAAAATTCTTTAATTAATGATTTCTAAGTTAAGAAGTATTTTCTTAGTGTTCTTCATCATCATCATTAAAGGTCCTAATTTCTCATCACT
This sequence comes from Candidatus Parvarchaeota archaeon, assembly GCA_017609105.1. GTDB lineage: Archaea > Nanobdellota > Nanobdellia > JAFCGN01 > JAFCGN01 > JAFCGN01. The sequence continues at coordinate 9,765 of JAFCEQ010000017.1, read as the reverse complement.
CCCATTAAAAAAATCATTAAAACACGGAACAATAATTATTTTCTCCAAAAACACTTTATTCAAACGAGAAGGATAATTCTTTCTCAGTTTTAATTTATTCACTTCACTAATAAACCACGCGCTCATAGTATTTAATTGCCCTAAATGATTATTAAAAACATAACTTGGGTGAGAATGCCCCATAATAATAATCTCACACTCTTCTATTAAGAACTTATCAGGCCATGAATGCCCGTGAATAAAACCTATTTTCTTATCCTTGAATTCAAAAATAACTTGTTTAAAAATCTTAACATTCTCAAACAAGTTTAATTTCTCAAGCATTCCATCATGATTTCCTTTTGTTATTATTGTTTCCTTGAAATTCTCACTGCAATACCTTAAAAAAACTGGAACATCCTTCCACTCACTCTTATTAATCCTATTATAACTATCTTTTAAATCCCCAAGCACTAACAAGTTCTTAGCTTTAGTTCTTGCCTGCAATCTTCTTAATTTCTCAATTAATAACTTAGTTCTGCTTGGAATCATAATGCCTTTTTTTAATAAATTATGCTCAAACCCTAAGTGAATATCAGAAATAATAAGCCAATCACTTATTAATAAACAAGGATTATTCTTAACTAAACGCAAGTCAAAATCATTGTTAAACTTTTTATTAAAAAATTTTTTATCACTCACTCTCATCATGAAATCTTCTTAATCGCTTCTTTAATAATCTTTTTCATCCACAAAGAATTCTTTGATAAAACTTCCTTCCTATTAATTATTTTTTCATTCAATTTTTTCATCTTCTCATAATCCTTAATATCAAATCCGAAAAACTTTTTTTCAGCAACAAGGGAAAGCGCGTCATCCTCACTCATGCCTTCAACATTACCGAGTTTCTTTTTCAAAAATAATAATGAAAGTTTTTTTAATGCTCTAAAGTACTGATAAAAACCAATAGAATAATTAGTTGCTCTGCAAAAATCATCGCCCATCTTAATCAAAGTTCTTGCTTCAATTTCAAGAGCTCTCTCTAATTGCAAACTCTTCATTTTTGATTCAGCATTCTTCAAAATATTCTCCCTAACATTATCAAGTCCCATAAAAAAATAAGATTGATTTTAATAATATAAAACTTATTAATAAATAATTAATTTAATCAAAGCATGGAAGAATGCCCTTTCTGCGGGATTGCAAGCAAAAAAGTGCCAAGCCTTATTGTTTATGAAGATAATAATTTTATGGCTATCCTAGATATCAGGCCTGCAAACAAAGGTCATACAATTCTTTTCCCGAAAAAACATAAAACAAGTATTTTTGATTTAAGCAATAATGAAACCAATAAGATTTTCCATATTGCAAAAGAATTAATTAAGAATATTAAAGTAGTAACAAAATGCAGTGGAGTGAATTTAGTTTATTCAATAGGAGAAGCAGCAGGGCAAAGAGTGCCTCACATGATACTTCACTTAATCCCGCGAAACAAAGGAGATAAAGTTGCGATAACTTGGGAGCCGCAAAAAATTTCAGAAGAAGAATTCAAAAAAATTGCTGAAGAATTATTAAAAGCGAATAAAAGCATTTCTGAACAAGTTATAGAAGAAAAAAAAGAAAAAATAATAACAGAGGAAGAATTAAAAAAAATTAAGCCTGCTGAAATAATTGAATTAGAACCAAGAGAGCCAAAGTATTGGTAATAAAAAATGTTTCAAAAAATATTAACTTTTAAGACAAACAATAAACTTGAAATTATTGATATAACGCGTGAAGTAGAAGAAATTGTAAGAGAATCAAAAATAAAAAACGGTTCTTGTTTAGTTTTTATTCCGCACGCTACAGCAGGAGTAATACTTAATGAAAACGAAAAAGGACTCAGAGAAGATTACTTGAATTGGTTGAAAGAGTTTTTTCCAAAAAAAGATTGGAAGCATAATAAAATAGATGATAATGCTGAAGCACATTTAATGAGTGCTTTCATCGGACAAAGCGTTTTAATACCGATTAATAATAATGAACTCGTAAGAGGAACTTGGCAGAATATCTTGTTCTTAGAATTTGACGGTCCAAGAAACACGAGAAAAGTGTTTATTAAGATTTTTTAAAACTTCACTTTAAGTTAAATAATTTTTAAACAATGAATTAATTAAAACATCTAATTCTTCTCTTCTCACATCAACGCATAAATGATTTTCACTAACATACACTTTATTCTCACCCCATTTCTTAATAAATTCTTCAAAATGTTTTAAATCAACACTAACAGGAGGACCATAATGCTTTTTCATTCTTGAAAGCTTCAATGTCTCTATTTCAAAATAAATTATGACTTCATTCTTGTTTAAAAAATAAGCATAATCATACACTGAATAACCTTCTGCTTCAATTCTTGATTTAATATTCTTCAATTTTTTGTTTAATTTAGATAAAAATTTTTCACTATCCCCTTCAATTCTTATTTTTTTAACAAACAATTTCGTACCTCTCTTATTACTCAAGGACTGCAACTTCTTAATAGTCATTTTCTTTGGTTTAAAATATTTCATAATACTCTTATTATATTTTAAATCTAATAAAAATTTCTTAGCCAAGAATTGAAGTTTTGAAAACTTTTCTCCTGAAACTGATTTGCTAGCATTCCGCTTTGATTGCACTGGATCAATAAGAGTAATAACTGAAACATTAATTGGTTTAGATTTATTAAAAGAAATAATTAAAGGCGGTTTAGCCTCGCTTATTGCTTTCAAAACATTCAAAAAAGAACCATAATACGCAATTAATAATTCAAGAACATACCCGCTGAACCCATGAACGCTTGTTTCAGCACCGTAAAGATTGTTTGCTTTGCAGAACGCTTTCAATAATCTCACTTCATTCTTTTGTTTCCTCGTTAAATGCTTGTTCACAAAATCCACGTGAAAAGGAGACACATCTGTTATGTTCTTAAAATCATTTGCACTCTTAATTTTAAGAATAGGCACTACTTCAAAAAGAATTTTCTTAAAATTAATTCTGTAATAAGTTCTGCTTCCACGAACAACTTGTAAATTCTTGAAAACACTTAATTTCTCTTCTAACACTCTCATTCGCTTTTCTTCCTTAAATCTTATGAAAACATCAACATCATTCTTTCCTTTTAAATAAGTGTTTTTAGCATAACTTCCACCAATAAAAACTTCTTCTTCAAGTAATTCTTCAAGTTTTTTCTTAAATTCATTCACAATTTTTTTTAACACTTTCTTCTCTTCTTCAGAAGGTTCTAAGTAATGCTTTAATAAGTAATTTAATTCTTTCTCATATGAGTGCTTAACAAGTTTCATGATAATAATGTAATAAAAGTGAATTAATATGGTTTTTGAGTTATTAAATAAAGAAATTCAAAAATGGTTAAAGGAAACAAAAGGTTATTTAGAGCCAACATCACCTCAACTAAAAGCAATACCAAGCATACTTAAAAGGAAAAATGTATTATTAAGAGCTCCAACAGGTTATGGGAAAACTCTTGCTGTAATGCTTCCAATAATTGATTTAATAAAAAAAGAAGACAAAGAAGAAAATGCAAGTGAAAGAGGAATAAAAGCAGTTTATATCACTCCTTTGCGCTCGCTTAATAGAGATGTTTTTCAAAGAATCGTGGAATTAGGTTCTAAATTATGGATTGATATTGATATAAGACATGGGGATACAAGTCAGAAAGAAAGAAAAGCTCAAATGAAGCGTCCTCCTCATATTTTAATAACAACTCCTGAAACAATGCAAGTCCTGCTTACAAGCCCTAATTTCAAGAAATATCTTTCAAACATAAAACATGTTGTGATTGATGAAATACATGAATTATTTGAAAGTAAAAGAGGTTCTCAATTAAGCGTGCTCTTAGAACGATTAGAAGAGTTAAGCCCAAAATATCAAAGAATAGGGTTATCAGCAACAATAGGAGATATTAATGAAATAAAAAAATTCTTATGCCCTTACCAGGAATGCGAGGTAATAATAACTGATGAAAAAAAAGATTATGAAATAATAATTGAATACCCTGAACCAAATGAGGAAGACAAAAGATTATCTGAAAAGCTTTTAATAGGAAAGAAAAGCGCTGCTCTCCTCAGAAGAATAAAATATTATTTAGAGAATTGCAGAAATGCTTTGATTTTTACTAACACGCGTCAAGGAGCTGAAATACTTGGGAACAGGTTAAAAAAGTATTTAGGAGAAGAATACCCTATTGAAGTTCATCATTCTTCTTTAAGCAAACAATCAAGAATTGAAACAGAAAATAAATTCAAAAAAGGAGAGATAAAAGCAATTGTTGCAACAAGTTCTCTTGAATTAGGAATTGATATTGGAAGCGTTGACTTAGTATTGCAGTCAATGAGTCCAAGACAAGTAAATAAATTAGTTCAGAGAATAGGAAGAGGAGGGCATAAAGCAGGTTTAAAAAGCAAAGGAGTGATTTTTCCAATTAATATAGAAGATTTTCTTGAAAGCAAAGCAATAATTACTAAATTAGAAGAAGGATGGCTTGAAACACCTGTTGCTTATGAGAAACCTTATGATGTTCTTGTGAATCAAGTGATTGGAATGCTTGTATCAGTGCGCAAAGAAGAAAACAAGGATTGCAGTGAAGAAGATATTTTTAACATAATAAAAAGAAGTTATTCCTTCAAGAATTTAACAAGAGAAGAATTTTCAAACATAATTGATTTCATGCAAGAAATAAAACTTCTTTACAGAAAATTTGTGAATGATAAAACAATTCTAATAAGAACAAGAAAAGCGTTTTCTTATTACTATGAAAATTTAAGCATGATACCTGATGAGAAATCATATTTAGTGATTAATGAAGAACTTAATCAAAAAATAGGGGTTTTACACCAAGGATTTGTGATACAATACTGCTCTCCTGGAAGTTCTTTTATGATGAAAGGAATTGCTTGGACAATAACAGAAATTGAAGATGAAAAAATAAAGGTTGTAAGAGCAAAAAATAATGAAGGTGCTGTTCCAAGTTGGGAAGGAGAATTAATTCCAGTAAGCAAAACAATAGCGCAAACAGTTGGAAGATTAAGAAAGAAAACAAGTGCTTTCAAAAAATTAGAACAAAAAATAATTCCTGATGAAAAAACACTTTTATTTGAATGGTTTAAAAACATAGGCATACTGCATTCATGCTTTGGCTCTAAAATAAACACTACTCTAGCAAACGTGTTGTCAGCATTAATCAGCGCAAAAATAGGAGCAAACATTGGATTAAAAATAAGTCCTTACAAAATAATTTTCTCACTACCTGAAGGAGAAAATGCTGAAATCATTAGTGAAACATTAATTCAATTAAAGCCTGAATGGGTTAAGACAATAATAAGCAAGTATTTAAAAAATTCTTCAACTTATTTATACAAGTTTTATAATATTGCCAAAAAAATGGGTGTTATAAATAAATACGCTGATTTCAGCAGAGCAAGAATAAAAAAAATGGCAGAAATATATGAGCACACGCCTTTAGATGATGAAATAATTAAATCAATTTTCAAAGAAAAAATGGATGTTAATGGAACAAAAGAATTAATTAAAAACTTAAATTCAGGAAAAATAAAACTCATTACAAACACTGAATTAAGTCCTTTAAGTGTGATGAGTTTAGAGAATAACAGAATAAACTCTTTCATGGCGTCAGACAAGCAGGATTTAGAAATCATAAACATAATTAATAAAAGATTACAAAATAAGCAATGGTTTCTTATCTGCACGCATTGCGGAAAAAAACTTGGAACAAGAAGTTATGAAAACATTCCTGAAAAAATGAAATGCCCTGCTTGTGAAAGCGAGTTCATAGGTTTTATTCAACCAAGAATAAAAGAAAAGTTTGTAAAAGAATTAGAAAAAGAAATAAAAAGATTAAAACATGACAAGAAAAAAGCAGAAACAATAAGGAAAACAGCGCTTTTATACCATACTTATGGAAAAAAAGCAATGTATGTAATGGGTGCTTACGGTATTGGAGTTGAAACAGCAAGAAGAATATTATTAAAATTTTATTCAAACAAAAAAGAACTAATAAAAGAAATAATAAAAGCAGAAAGAACGTTCCTGAGAACAAAAAGATTCTGGGAAATATAAAAAAAATTAATATAGAGTATTACGAAGTATGATAAAGTATTTAAAGTGTTTTTGTTTTATTAGGAATTATGTTTCTAAAAGAGGTGAATGCTTTTGACTTATAAAATTGGTGTTGTTGGTCCTGGAACTATTGGCAGGAGAATTATTGAATCCCTTAATAAGCATCCGGATTATGAAGTTATTGGTGTTGCTAAAACAAGCAAGAATAATTGGCCTAAGGACTTGTTTTCAAAATACAATTTTTACGTGAGTGATAAAATTGACATGAAAAAATACAGTTTTGGTGACACGCAAATTCGTTTGGACGCTAAATTAAAGGAATTCAGTGAATTCAATCCTGCTGGCACATTGATTGATTTAATTTTGAGAACAGACCTTATTGTTGATGCCACGCCAAAAAAAGTTGGAATTAAGAACAAGGAATTGTATGAGAACGAAGTAATTAAGAAAACAAGAGAAGAATTAGGATTAAACCCTTTGAAAGTAATTTATCAGGGAGGAGAGAAAAGCAGTGTTGCTGAAATGAGTTTCATTGCTAATCCTTGTTATGACAAAGTTGAAAAAAACATTAATTCAGTGAGATGCGTTAGTTGCAATACTACTGGAATGGGCAGAATAGTTTATCAATTAATTCAAAACAATAAGATTCCAAGAATCAACAGGATTTATAATACGCTTGTTAGGAGGAGTATTGATCCATCGCAAAAAAAAGGAAGTTTTATTGATGCTTTCAAAGCAGAAGCAAACTCTCATCATGGCGAGGATTTAAAAACTATTTTTCCTCAAGTTAAAATCGGGACTAATGCTTTTGCTGTTCCAATGAGTCATTTTCACGGGCATAGCATAATCGTTCAATTTGAGGATGCAGTGGAATCAGAAGATGTTCAAGAATTGCTTTTAAGAGATGATAGGATTGCTGTTATTAATCCAAAAGAATTTTTCAGCGGTGACTTATTTGAGTTAAGCAGGAAATATCATAATCAAGATGCTTATGTTGTTGCTGCTCAAATAAAAAAAATAAGCGATTTTGATGATACCATAGCAGTGCTTGCAGCAGTGCCTCAAGAAAGCATAGTAATCCCTGAAAGCATTGATGCTATTAATGCATTACTCACTAATAAAACAAAAAATAAATCAATGAATGAAACTGATGAACTTTTAGGAATACCAAGAATAAAAGAAAATTTAGAATACTTATTAAATTAAAATTTTTAATTTTTTTTAATTAATTCTTTTTAATAATTGTTTTTCTCACTTATTTAATTCTGTTCTTCCCCATTCCACATTACATGACGGGCAATAAGAAACAACTTGAAATCCTTTCACATTCATAACTATTCCTGTTGCATACAAATCCGCTCCGCATTCAGAACACTTTTTTTTCAAAGTTAATTCTTTTGCTTCTAATAATGTTTTTTTATCAAATTTCTTGTAGAAATTACAAGCAAAATTTTTTCCATCTTCACTCTTATACTTGTTTTCACAATAGATTTCAAAAAAAACAAAGTTGTGCTTCATGCTCGCTTTTTTTAATTTATTAAAAACATCTCTTATTCTTATTGAATTAGAATAAATAAAACCGCATTTATCGCATTTCTTAGGAAGATACGCTTCTTCTTCTATTAATTTCTTCTCTTTCATGCTTACTTGTTCAAAAGGTTTTTTTGCATTCATTTCAATAAATTCTTTGTAATTCATAAACTTCAAAAACTATTGAAACATTCTTAAATTTTGTTATTAAAAAAAATCAAGAAAAAATGCTGTTTTCAAGATTTTTAAGAAATGCTTTTATAGGCAGATTTATTTATTAGAATATACTCATAGTGGGTGATAAACAATGGAAACAATAGTAGTTAAAAGCAAAGCAAAAGCAACTGCAAAGCCTTTAGATGTCAGATTTCCTGACAAAGCAGTTGACGCATTGAACAAAAAAGTTCATGAATTAATAAAAACAGCTGCTAAAAGAGCAAAAGCTAACAAAAGAAAAACAATTATTGCTGAAGACTTCTAATGTTCTTTAACATTTAGAAGCTTCTTTTTTATTTTTTTTTAATAAACTATTAAGAATTCTTTCTTTCAGTTTTAAAAAACAATTCTGCTCTTACCAGGCACCCATTTTTGGAATTCTTCTAACGGAATCATTTTAATACTTTCTTTTAAATCATCTTTCACTCTTTCAAGCATTATTTGCTTAATTTTTTTTGCAATAACCCCTGTATCCTCTCCGCCTGGAGCAATTATTACTCTTGCTATTGAATGCTTTCTAATAGCGCTTAAAGGTCCTGCAATAATCTTCAAATCTTTTGAAACACCTATTGTTAATTCTATTTTCACATTTTTTATAAAATTCTTTCTGCCTTTTATAACAAAACTCCCTCTTTTAATATACTCTCCTGAAGGAGCTGTTCTCGTAACTTGAAAAGGTTTAACATAAAAAACTTCCACGCTCCCATACCCTAAACTCCACGCTTTTGAATTTGACGCAGTGAAATTCGCTGCTTCTTGCTTCTCAATTTCAGTTGAGGAACTGCCTTTCTTTAATAAAGTGAATGGGCTTCCAGGAATCTCAGTATGAAATACTAAATCATCTCCTTCTAAATGTTTTTTTAAAAGCATTATATTTGTTTTCTCATTCTTCCCGCTCACAACTAAATTATTATTAGAAGTGAAAAACCACTTGTAATTCTCATACCATTCTCTTTTCTTTTTTTGAACTATTTTAGGCAATTCTTTCTCTGATTCAATTTCATAAAATTTCTTTCTTTTCTCAAACTCTAATATTTTTTTTCTTGTTTCAAGTATTTTGTTCTGCGCACTAACAATTTTCTCTTCATTCTTTTTTGCTTTTTCAAAAAAATCATTCATAAGAATTGAAGCACTATCACTTATCATCAAGCTTATTTCAGGCAAGGAGTCAAGAACAATTTTTCCTTCTTCAGGAAGAATTTCTTTAATCATTAATGCTTCAGGAACTCCTTTTTCTTTTTCATTTTCAAGAAGTTGTTTTATTCTCTCCCAAGAATATTGTTGTTTAGCATTCCTAAGAGAGCGAAGCAAGTTCTCAATAAGATAAAGATTTTTTTTCATGAACTCTCCTTTCTTCCTATTCTCCTCTGCTTTTTCTTTAAAAACATTAATGCTTTCTTCTTGCTTATTCAAAATTGATTTTAATTGATTAATTTTATTCTCGTATTCAAGCATTCTTTCTTGTTTTATATCTTCTTTTTGGTATTCAGTAAAATAATAGTCAAGAGCTTCATTAAAAGTTGGGAATTTTTTAAATTTCTTGTTTTCATAAATGTTCAATTTTATTGGCACAACATCAATCATTTTATTGAAATCATAAACGCAATACCCCTTGTTATTGCTTAATTTGTTAAGAAGTTCTTTGAATTCTGAAAACAATTTCTTTGTTTCTGCTTCATTCAATGAATCCCCTGTTAAAGTCTTGTTCACGCCAGCATTCAAGCAAATCTCTTCTGCATAAACACCGCTTATTCCTAAATCAACAGCAAGTATTTTAACAATTTGTTTATCTGAGAACCTAAGAATTTTTTTAAACTCAGTGTAAGAAAGCTTAAATAAATTAACTTTTCTCGGTGGTAACACATATTCCTCATTAGGTTTTATTCTTCTTGTTGACCAAACTTGTATTTTTAAAGGATA
>JAFCEQ010000016.1 GCA_017609105.1 Candidatus Parvarchaeota archaeon | reverse complement strand
GCAATCATGCACGTAAAGATAGTCAAGTTCTTTTGGAGTTATCCTTGCCATTTTATATGCTCCTTTGAAAGCAAGTTGATCTGTCTTCAGTATGCCTGAAACACCATACCATGGGAAATTGCTTGCTCCAGCATGAAAACCTGCTATTTCCACAGGCACTTTTTTCGTGTATTTTCGCGGTTCTGACGTGATAACCATTGCTGTTGCCCCGTCCGCAGTGGTTAAAGCGCTTAAAAGCCTTGTAGGATAAGAAAAAAACGGGTTGTTCTTTGATTTCCAGAACTCAAACGCGTCCTTAAATCCTTTTGCTTTTGCTTCCTGTTCCAAAGTTGTTCTCACTATTGCTTTCGGATTTTTTGATGCATGCATTCTAACTGCTTTGTTTATTTCAAACATTATTTCATCCATTTTTTCAAAAGAAAGTTTGTTCTTCTTTGCGTACAACATTGTAGGTATTGCTCCATAACCTGTTGCAATATCATAACAATGGTGATACGCGTAAACATGGTCCACACCAAAATCAGTCCAATACCATAAAGTCATTGGATCAATTGCCTGACGTTTCAATGGATTATTATTTACTGGAATAGAACCTGTTATTTCTCCTGCAACTATTAAAACAGTTTTATACTTCCCGGATTTAATAGCATTAGAAGCAATACCCATACCAGTGTTTGTTGTAGAACACGCTGTGTCAAAATGATATCCTGGTTTATTCCTTAATCCAAGCCAATCAGCGAGAAGCGTCGCATGACTGTAAATTTCAGAAGTGTGTGAAAGCATGTTCCCAACATAAAAAGCATCAATGTCTTTTGGAGTAACTCCCGCGTCTTCCATAGCTTCAAAAGCTGCTTCAGCAACCATTTCCTGAAACGTTTTTCCTTTTAGTTCCTTATCAGTCATTACGTTTCCAAATTTCGTGCAACCCACTCCTATTATATACGGTTTTTTCATTTTTTGTCCCCCATCCTTTTTTTAAAATAGAGAGTGAAAAAAAACAATAAAAAACAACTTCACCCCCATCATTTTTTAAAACAAACATAAATAAAAGTTTTTTGTTATAAACCATTAATTTTACAATACTTTATTAAACCACTAATTTTAAATAAGCAAATATTTTTTCTACAAAACATGAATATAAGTCCGAGCATGATGAAAAAACTCATGAAACAATTAAATGCAGAAGAAATACCTGCAATTGAAGTAATAATTAAAACAGATTCTCATGATTTAGTTATTAAAAACCCTCAAGTAGTTAAAACAAAAGCAATGGGTATTGAATCCTACCAAGTTAGTGGAGAAGCAGAACTCATGCCTAACGCGCCTGATATTACTGAAGAAGATATAAACTTAGTGCAAGAACAAACTAATTGCACGAGAGAAGAAGCAGAAAACGCTCTTCATGAAACTAAAGGAGATATTGCTGAAGCAATAATGAAAATTAAAGGAGAATAAAATTTTTTTCAAAAAATATAAATAATTTTGCAGTATTCTAAGAAACAATGAAAATTGTTTTTAGTGCGTGGTTACCAAGAAGTCATTTGCATGTGTTAGAAGTGTATAAGAATTTAGGAAAACTTGATGTTGAACTTGAAAACATTAAACTTGGGAAAAACCTTTCTTTTAGAATAAAAAAACACGAAGGATTAAAGAATATTGATTTTTTCATGGATTCTGCTGGACAATACTCTTTCATCACAGAACTTATTGGAGAAGTAACTGATACTGCAAACTTGTTAAAAAATTTTTTATTAGAAAAATTAATTAAGGTTTCACACAAAACAACTTATAAACAAATAAAAAAAGGAATTCTTCCTTTTGTTTTTTCAATAAGTATTCTTTCAAGCAAGAGGAGTTCTGCAAGAGGAGTTAAATTAAAGAAAATAGGGGATTACTTAGTGCATTTAGAAAAACTTAATGATTTTTATTTAAAAAAATATAATTATGTTATTGGCAAAGAAAATGAGAAAGGTTTTGAAATCGCTAAAACATGCAATTTTATTTCTTGCGCAACTGAATTCTTTTATAAATTAATGGATTTAATGAGTGATAAATACAAGTTAATGGATGATTTAAACCTTATTTTAGAGGAAAGCGTAGAACTTTCTGTGCTTAAAAAAACAATTGTGGATTTAGATGTAATTAAAAAGAATATTGAAGAAACTAATTCAAAAATAAAACAAACAATAAATATTATTGAAAGAAAAAAAGAAATGATTGAATCCTTATTAAATAAGAAAGAAAAAGAATTCTTCTTAGAACAATTCAAGAGTTTAGAAGGAGATGTTGATTATATAGAAACTCTCTGGGACTTATTAAGCAATTATGTTGAGAACATGGACCAAACATTAAATGCTAGATTATCTTTCCAAGAAAGCGTTGAATCCAAAAAAATTGAAGCATTCTTAAGTGTTGACGCTGCTTCAATTATTGCAGCATTAGTGGCGAGCATGGTTTTAAGTCAATACACTGGATTAGGAGTGACAGGAATTAATGCTTTAAAATTTGCTGCAATCTTTTTTGTTGCTTGGATGCTTGTTTTCTTAATAATAAATAAAATAAAAATATCTAAAAAAGAAATTGAGAAAAAAAGTTTAATCAAGAAAATTGAATAAAAAAACAATTTTTTATTCTTTCAAGATTCTTTCAATTATTCTTCCATAAGCAGGGCGAGTAATTAAAATACCAATGCTTGTTGCAATAATAGTTGTTACAGCAAACCCTTTTAATAATCCTGCGTGAGACCAAAATAATGGAAGCATTGTTGCAAGCATTACTGCAAAACTTGCGAAAATTATTCCAAACGCTTTTTTAATTCTTTGTTTTATTCCAATAATTTTTTCTTCTCTTTCCCCACGAATTACTTCATCAGTAATAACGATTTGATCATCAACGCCTGTTCCCACGCTTGCTATGATACCAACAATACCTGCTAAATCAATAGTCCAATGAATTAATGCTGCGACGCCTAAAGTTATGAAAATCTCTGACAAAGAAATAAAAATTATTGGCAGAACTATTTTCAATTTCTTATATCTTAAAGCAATAACTAAGTCAACCATGATTATTGCAAATAAGAACACGAATAAAGTGTTCTTAGCAAAAGATTCTCCTAAGCTCGGAGACACTTTTTCTGTTTGAACAATATTAAGTTTTGAAGGAAGATTACCTGATTTTAGTATTGCTTGAAGTCTTCTCATCTCATCTTGAGCATCTTTTTTAGATTTCCTAATACCTGTTATGCTTGGTGTGGTAATTGTTTTATTCTTTAAGTCACAAGCAATGTTTAGTTTTCCTCCTTCAACAGGAACATCATCAATATAAAAATCAATTGTTTGATTCAAATAACAATCTGGTTCAATACCAACACTTGAAAGCACGCTTGTGATATTAGCGAACTTTTCTGCTGCACTCTCTGTTAAATAAACAGTGAAACTAAATCTATTAACGATTCCATTATCAGAATTAATAGGAATCACTTGAGCACAAGGATTTGATTGAGTTCCAACAAGGCAGACATCAAGAACATCTTTTCCTGTAAAAACTGTTTCATTCCCGATTCTTGCTTCAAAATGCCCTGCTTGCTCTAACAAAGATTTTACTTCCTCTTCAGTTCCTCCTGCGAATTCAATCTTAAAATATTGGTCTCCGGATAAATCACTTATGTAAGTAATAGGGATTTCTTTTATTCCAAACACGTTCAAACGCTGTTCTAAAACATTCATGGTTAAAGAAACTTCTTCTTGAGTTAACGCTCTTTCTGGTTTAAGCAAGACCTTAACCCCTCCTTGTATTTCAGTGCCGAAATCTATTTTTGTAGGCCTCAAACTTTGAACTCCAATCCCAAGATAAGTGCTATTATCAACTATTAAAGGCAGGAAAGCACATGATTGTTCTTGCGAATAAAAATAAGGAAGCTTCTCTTCAACAAATTTCACTCTCACTGTTTCACTTGAAATATTAGAAATAATTGAATAATAATCAGTTAAATTTCTTATTCTATAACCATTAATCTCAGTAAGAATAACACTTGATGGCAAGCACTGGCTTGCAGGAGTTCTCGTGCTTTGCACGTAAACTCCTTGTTTAAGATTACCTAAGTGAATGAATAAGAATGATGAAATTAACGAAATTAAAAGCAATAATATTCTAAAATCTTTCAAAAATTTTTTCATTTCTTCATCCTCCTCTCCACATAAATTCTTTGCACTGCTGCTGAAAACAACCAACTATTTATTCCATCTGAAAAAGTTCCGATTAAAAGAATTAAAGCAATATGTTTTACCATTCCAATAGTTGAAAATAAATACATTATAGTAAAAGTTACGTAAGCAGCTAATTCCATTGTGATTTCTGTGAAAAAAGCTTTCTTAATTCTTTCAAGCATGTCACCTTTCCTCTTCAAAATATAAGTAGAAATTAATATGTCTGAATCGCTTGAAAATCCAATAATCATTAATAAACCACCAATACTCCCAACACCTATCTTAATTTTAAATAATGTTAATACAGCAAGAATATTCACAACATCCATTATGGTTGAAACAATAATTGTTAATGCAGGAGTCGGACTTTTAAAATAATAAAATGCTACTAAAGTAACGAATAAGAAAGCAATAATTAATAACACTAAATTATCCCAAATAAATGAACTATCAATAACAGCTGTTTGTTTTCCAAAACTTGAATTCGTTTCATTAATCTCAAAACCCATTATTAAGCTTAAAGCATTGAAAATTTTTTCTTTCTCAACATCTCCTCCTATTTGAACTTCATACCCCTTAATTTTCTGACTAATAGCATCTCTTAAAATCCTGACATTCACGTCTTCAGTGCCTAATTCTTCTACTAATCTTTCTTTTAATTCAGCGTTCTCAGTGCTTGATGAAAAAGTAACAGAAATACCTCCTCTTAATGAAATGTCTTTATAAAAAAAGTCACCACTGCTTATTTTATGAGTGATTAAAAAGGAAACTGAAAACAAGAAGATTATTAATGGAATAATCATTAATTTCTTGTAATTCTTATCGTAAATCTCTGCTATTCCCAATTTTTTTGACAATAAATTCACCTTCAATACCTTACTAACATCTTACTTATAATTTCTTTTCTTTTTAAATTATTAACTCTATTTTTTTCTTTAATTAATAAAACTTATTATTTTTTAAGCAAAAATTTAATCATAATAATCCTAAAATAATAAGCATAAAAAATTATTAAAAAAACATTTAAAAATATTAAGAAACAATTAAAAAATAGTATGATAGGGTATGATAATATTGGTAAAAAGGAGTTTCCTGTTTTAGAAAGAATCTTTAATTATTTAGAAAAAGAAGATGATGAGAACAAGGATTTAATAGATTTTGTTTTTTCAAAAAAGAATAATAAACATGAGGTTCTTCTTTTAGATGGTGAATGCACCTTATACCCTCCAAACATAACAATGTATTTTAAAAACGCTCCTCTTAAAACCTCAAAGATTTTAATAAAAAACATAAAAGAATTCATTAAATTTGGATGTCTTCGCATGAAAGAAATTCTTTGCAACACTTATGTTAGAAAAAATGATTTAATTTATGTTAGTTTAACAAAAAAACTTGAAGACAATATTTCAAAAGAAGTAAAACAAAAAGTTAGCAATACTATCTTGAATTCTAAAAGAGTTAAAAAATTATTAGATAATATTGAATATTTAAACAAAAAATATGATGAAATTTATATTCTTACAGATAATCCAACTAAAACTATAAGAGATGTTTTCAAACCTTATGGGATTGAAACCATGAGAAAGAATTCTAAAAGAATTGATATAATAAAAGAAAAAATGAGTGATGTTAATTTCACGCTTTTAACTGACGGAGTTAATGACTTAAGATTTTATGAAGTAGGAATTAATGTTATTCCAGTGAAACAAATAAGTTTTACGAACAGGATTGGAGTTAATCAACTCAGCAATGCTAAACCATTTAAAAAATGCCTTGAAGAATTATTAGAATAAAACAATGAATTAAAGGCAAATTCTTTTTTTTCATAAGTTATTCTTCTTTTGACAAACTTTTTTTCACTCTTTCAAAAGTTTTTTCTCCAATTAATTCTTTACACGTTTTTTCATTTGTTAAAAAATCATGAAGGTTCTTGATTCCTGCATTAAAAAGTTTTCTTGCTCTTTTCCTTCCAATTCCTTTCAAAGAAATTAATTCAAGAAGTTCTCTCTTAACACCATACTTCATTCTTATTCTTAACTCCCTTACTAAGGATATCACCTTCTTTCTTTCCTCTGCTTCAAGAACAATTTTAGCAAGCTCGCCAACAGAATAAAGCAACCAATCACTAATAAAAAGCATTGAACGCAAAATGCCTGGAGCTAAATTAAAATTTTTTCTTAAATACTCATCATCTTTTTCATTAATCCATTCAATAAAAGCAAAAACTGTTTTAATAGATGACAAATAATTCTCATAATAATAATCAAAAGGAGAGGGCTCTTTAATAAGTAAATTCTGCTCCCACTCACTTATTAATCTCGTGATTAAAGGATAATCCTTGCTTGAAACCCTAAGCAAGTGATGCATTTCAACACAATTAACTATTAATTGAAGCAAACTAACTTCATTCAATTTAACATTATTCAAATTATTAAAAGAAGAAAGTATTCTATGCGCTGAAAGAGGATCTAAATAAAGTTCGCTAACCCTCCTGCCTAAAGAAGTGCACACATAATTTTCTTTTTCAGTTTCAACAAAACCCCATTCAATAAGTTCGTCCAAAACATTCAAAACCTTATTCTCAAGTTCAGTGTCTCCTTTGAATTGATACGCCCAAAAAGTTGATTTAAAAAAATCTAATAAAGTTTCTTTATGCCTTGCAAACAAATCACTAATTAAGGATAAAACATGAGTTCTTAATATTGGTTCAGCACTAAGTTTAGAATAAATCTCTTCATTCTCCCCTCTCACATACCTCTCAAATATTGCTTTTTGTTCTTCTTCAGTTCTTGAAATTGTAAGCGCTTCCCCCTTAGTATCATAACCTGGCCTCCCAGCTCTTCCTGCTTGTTGAGCATACTCTAAAACAGGTATCCAATCAGAGCCATACCCATTATATCTTTTCAAATCCCTAACAACAACCCTATAAGCCGGGAGATTAACTCCCACAGCCAAGGTTGGAGTAGCACAAATACATTTAATTAAATTGTTTTTGAAAGCACTCTCTATTAAATTCCTTTGCTCCATAAGCAAACCAGCATGATGGAAAGCAACACCTTTTTTCACAACATCAGAAAGCAATTTGCACTGAGTTGTTGGTGTTTCAAGAATATTCAAAAGCTTTTCAGAAACACTCTCCAATTTTTTTAAAGTTTCAGAACCTATTTCCTCATTTATTGAATTAGCAAGTTTTTTTGCAAGGAACTCAGTATTCCTTCTTGAAGTTAAGAAAAAAATTATTTGCTTCCCCTTCATTAAAGTGTCTTTAAATAATGATTCCTCATCAGATACTCCGAAATCCAAGATTCTTTCAGTATTATCCTCATAAACAATTTTATTCAAGAAAAAATTTCCATGAATAAGACTAATCGGCCTAAAATCAGATTTCACTAAACTCGCGTCAAGCCACTTACTTAATTCAACATCATTTCTTATAGTTGCACTCAAATAAATGAACTGCTCTTCAAGAAGCATTTTCCTTAATCTTGTTATTAAAACTTCAAGAGTAGGGCCTCTTGATAAATCATTAATTAAATGCACTTCATCAACAATAACAACGCCTACATTCCTCACCCACCTAGCACCATGCCTTAATAAAGAATCCATTTTTTCATTAGAAGTAATAATCACATCATATTCTTGCAAATACGCGTCTACTTTATCAAAATCCCCTATTGAAAGCGCGATTTTCAAAAAAGGGTATTTCTTAACAAATGATTCATATTTTTCATTAGCTAATGACTTCATTGGACAAAGATAAATCGCTTTTTTCTTTTGTTTAAAATAATTATTTAATATAGCTATTTCAGCAATAAGGGTTTTACCGCTTGCTGTTGGAGAAGAAACAACTAAATTCTTTCCTTCTAAAAGCCCGTGCTCAATACTTTTTTCTTGAGGAGGTGTTAATTCTTTTATTCCTTGACTTACTAAAATCTCTTTAATGCTTTCAGGAAGGATTTCAAGATTATTTCTCATTAATTAGGGACAAACAAAAACATTATATATGTTCTTTGTTTAATTTTTTTTATGATTAAATTAAAGTCTCTTTCAAAAAGAGGCGCGCAAGACCCATATGCTCTTCCATTAATCATAACAACATTTTTAGCGCTTTTCATAGCTTATTTAATGTGGGTTCAACCACAAGAACGTCTTTGTTTTCTTGGTTTTTGCGAGGATATTGAGACAACAAGTGTTTATGAGAATAAGTTGCAATCATTTGAAATAGGTTATGTTGGGGGTTTAGAAAAAGAAACTCTTGAAACAATATCCTTAGATTCTGTTGAAATAAGTGATTTCCCAAATAGTGATACGCTTATTGCTGAAAGTGATTTTGATTTAAACTCGAACTTTTTTTTAAGCGGAGCCAAAAAATTCAAAATAAATGATTTTGACTTGAACAGTGATTTTATGAGAATTAATTTCAAATTAGAATCTTTTGCAGGTAATCCTGGTATTAAATTAATAATTAATAATAATCCTTTCTATCTTGGCACTGATTACGAAAATAATATTCAAATACCTTCATCAAATTTAAGT
Organism: Candidatus Parvarchaeota archaeon; assembly: GCA_017609105.1. Lineage (GTDB taxonomy): Archaea > Nanobdellota > Nanobdellia > JAFCGN01 > JAFCGN01 > JAFCGN01. Next base: position 1,959 of record JAFCEQ010000016.1, on the reverse strand, counting down.
GCAGATAATGAAATAAAAATAGTGTGCCAATATCATGGCTTAGAATTCTGGAAAAAACAATCTTGCAGTATAAAAGATTTTAAGGTTTTAAGCGATTATTATGATGGAAGAAAAAAGATTGAAGAAAGAGAATTCACTCTTAATAATCCAAACAATATTGGTTTTGTTGAACTAAACTTTTATGTTGAAAATTCAACAAACGGAAAAAACTTAAATGTTTCAATAAATGATTTTCCAATTTTTATTGGTACTCCTACAAAAGGCAGAAGCGTTCAAATAACAGAAGAAGCAGGAAGTTTAGTGAACTTAATTAAACTAAGAAATAATAATAAAATTTCGTTTATTGCAGAAAAAGATTCAAGATTCTTATTAAAAAATATTTTACTAAATTTTAAAGCAAAAGAAATTTCAGCTCAAAGCAAGACAATAAGTTTTGAAGTAAAAGAAGGGCAAGCAGAAAAGGATGCGCAAATTATTGCAAATATCACAGAAGTTGTTCTTCCTGGAATTATTGATTTCACATTATACCCTTCTCACATAACAATTGAAAAAAACATTGAAGGAGAAGGAATATTAATAGTTGGTATTGATTCCAAATACATTGAAGAAGGCATAAATAATTTAAAGATTGACTCGCCTAACGGCAGATTCAAAATAAAAGACATTAAAATTGTTTTAGGATAATGGGATTAAAATGAACAAGAAAGGTCAATGGTGGAGAAGAATAGGTAATTCAATTAGAAATGAAGTTCAAAAACAATCAGAAGAAGGAGAAAAAATTCTTAGAGGAGAAAAAGGATTCACTGAAGGAATAAGTCAATCAAAAGCAATAAAATGGACTTTAAACTTATTATTCATTATTTTAATTATTGGTGGAATTTCATACATAACAGGATATGTTATGCTTGGAATTCTCGTAGTATTAACTTTTGATTTTATTAGAGGAGGTCCAGTATACAGGACAATTGCTTGGATAATAAATCTTTTTGCTAAAATCCCTTTTATTGGTTCTCTTTTCAAATGGCTTCTTGGTTCAGGTGTTATGCGATTATTACTAATTTTAGTAACATTATACTTCTTAATACAATTATATATTTGGCCTTTCATAAGTCCAATAATATATAATATTGTTCCTTCAATTACAAGAGTTATTAGAGGAGGCCAGGAAACCTCAAGAAAAAGTTTTCAAGTCCTCCCTGATTTCGCTTCTTATGCTAATCAACAAAAAGCAATTTGGGACCAATCAAGCAGTCAAACAACAACTACTGCGCCTAACGTTGCTTTTGAAATAACAAACCTAAAATCTAATCCAAGCTCTGGAGCGATTTTCAGCAGTGACGATATTTTAAACGGGTATAGGGGTTCTAGCATAATTATTACAGGAATTTTAAAAAATGTAGGCGACCTTGATTTAAAAAATGTTGAAGTCGGGTTTAAGCTCGCGCCAGGACAAGCAAGCACTTGGGATGATGAATGCCACTTCAGCACATTAACAAGCGACCCATTTCCTAATTTTGAAGAATTCTTCCTTAATTGGCAAGGACTTGTTGGGAAATGCTTAAAATTATATCCTTGCGAACAAGCAATATTCAGGGATTCTTCAGAAGAGAAAGTCATTCTTGATGAAAGAAAAAGAGTTGATGCAAACGGAAATGAAGTTTACCCAGTACAAGGTTATAGATTAGGGCATATGTGCAATGAAACAATAGACACGTTTTATAAAGGACAATCATATTCCTTGGTTTGCGATAATATTTATATGAGAAAAATGGTGAAAGGAGAAACAGGCACAACGTGTTATGTTCAAGCCTATGCTAAAGCATTATATCACACAAGAGCAATACTGCCTGTTCAATTTATTGATGGTGAATATTCTATTCTAACAGATGTTAAAAAATTCACTCCATCACCAATAACTTCACGAGGAGGAGCATCATTAAGCATTGATGCAGGAGAACA
>JAFCEQ010000049.1 GCA_017609105.1 Candidatus Parvarchaeota archaeon | reverse complement strand
TAACATTGTAGCGAAATTCTTTGAGCTGATTAAACAAGACATTCCTGACTTAACCGATAGATTGATAATCGTTGACGGCCATTTGACTTACGTAAAACTTGCTAAAAAGTTAGGCTACAAGTTCATAAGAGTTCTCGATGCTAAATTCGTTGGAAAAAGAGAAAATCATCATTATTTATTGAAGGAACTACTTACAGATAGACGCGGCAAAGAAAAAGTAAAAAGAAGTAGAAGAACAGTGGACCAAATGATGAAGGCTTTAAATTTCATGAAAACAGTCAAGATTTTCAACATGACTAAACTATTGTAAATCTTTAAGTAAGTTAAAATAACTAGAAACGCTCAACTTAAGGGAAAATAAATTGTTGACTCTCTTGAAGCCCATATATAAAGCTAGTATCACTTAAAAAACAGATTTTGGTTACAATAAGTTAATAACACTTCCGGAGTCCTTTAGGGAGCTAAAATCATTAGAAAAACTAAATTTAAGGAAGGATCCATTATGGAGTATCCTAGAGGCAATAGGCAGTTTAGACAACCTTAAAGAACTTAATTTGAACTACACAGATTTATCAGGTAATCACTTTGAAATATATGAGCAAGGAACGAGAGCGGTAGTTGCGTATTGCAAGCGAAAGCTAATGGATAAAGATAGGAGTAGAAAGAAAAGGGTTGAGGAAATGCAGTAGCGTTATGAAGTCTTACTCAAAAATACGGAGCTATTGAAACTATAGCTGTCAAAAATAAAGTAGAAGGAGACTTCAATTTTCCAAGAATTCAATTTATGTAATAAATGGTTTATTCGTTAATTCTTTTTTTAATTCAGCTTCTTTTTTTGCAAAGATCACAGGAATATTATATATTTTTCCTAAGGCGATAGAAAGGCAGTCTGCTAATGCGAGTGATCTCGTGCATTTAATTTTTGCTCCTTCTTCAAGTATTTCATCGGTTTTAATAACTTTAATAAACCCCGATCGTAGCAAATTTTCTTTTTTTTGGAGGGCTTCATTCCAACCAATTCGCCTACAAAGAATATAAGTTAATTCTAAAATGGCGATTTCAGTACAAAATGCTTTAATTTGGTTATTTTTAATCTTTTCTTTAAGGACGCTGGCAAATTTTTCCCCAACAGCAAGAGCAATTAAGACTCCCGCATCAAGAACTTTTGGTTCAATAGGACTTTTCATCAATTTTCCGTTCCTTTTGAAGATCATCATATAATATATCGAACATTACTCCTTGAATTGGTTCACAAAATTTTTCAAATAATTTAGGCTTTAGCGTACTGGTAGTATATAATTCAATTAAATATCGAATAATAATATCAAAATCAATTTTTTTTCCGATTTTTTTTTGCAGATCTGCGGCAATTTTTATTAATTCATGGTGAGTATCTTTCTTAATTGATATAGTTACCAAGAAAAACCCTCTTTAAAGTTCGAATTGTTATTCATTATATTTGCTATAATCATTGTGTTAATAATATTTATTATAATTATTGTATTTAATTCTCATTGTATTTGAATTCTTATTATTTCTCATAAATTTTTTTAAACAAGGTGGTTTTGATTTTGCGAAATACGAATTGAATCAAAGTTGCTCAAGAGTAAGATAAGATTTTGAACCGGATGATAACCTAATTAGTCCCCATCTAACCATTTAAATAGGTATAGTTTAATTTGGTTGAACTAATGGCATGAAAACATTTTTTTTAAAGCTCTAAATTAATTATTAATATAATTTAATTGGCGAATGGTTGGGGCAGCCCGTTAGGGATACGGTCTTAGAGACCAGTGAACTACTTGGGAGCGCTTTATAAGGACTATTCAATATGGGGCTTGGATCCCGAACAGATACCTGTTATCATTAGCCTTATACACTTAAAAGAGGTGTTTCTCACTTTTCATGTAGATATATTTATCAAATCTCTTCTAAACATATTTGAAAATGAGTATATTCTTAAAAGTAAACGCGAAAAAACTTTAGGAGCTTTTATGTATTATAGAACAATAGAACAAGAAGATATTGCGTAGTCTAT
>JAFCEQ010000015.1 GCA_017609105.1 Candidatus Parvarchaeota archaeon | reverse complement strand
TTGCTTCTTTGCTTCTGTTTTTTGCTTTTTTTCCTTTTATTCCGTATTTGTGGAATTTTTTTGTTTTTATTTCTGTTGTGATTCCTGGCGTGTCTATTAAGTCGAAGATTAGGTTGCCGTATTTTGTTTTCATTTTCATGTTTTTTTTTGTTATTTTTCTTGTTTCGTGCGGTCCTGTTAGGTCTTTTGAGATTAAGTTAGCGAGAGTTGTTTTTCCTGCGTTCGGGCTTCCGTAAATCGCGATTTTCAATTTTTTTCTTTTAATAAAATTCCTCAAAAAATATTTCAAACGCAGTTTTATTTCGCTTCCAACATTCTTAAATCTTAAAATATACGAGAAGTTATCATCAAATTCTGAGCTCTTCTTTTTCATAAATTAATTTATTCATTGAAACTATAAATTACTTTTTATTTTAATTTCATGTATGCATTTATTGGATTCATTAATTCTTCTTTAAGATTATTAGGCAATCTTATTTCTTTAAGTTCTCTTAAATAATCTTCAGAATTATTGCAGTAATCATTCACGAGTTTTTCAAGAATTTTTAATTCATAATTTCTAAGAGCATTCTTATTGCCACCACTGTTTAAGTAAGCTAATCTTTCAGGATTTAAGTTAAGCGTAAGATATATTTGCACAATATCATTTAAAGAATTTTTTTCAACAATTCTTTCAATTTCATTATTCACTTCTTTTCCTTCAATGAAATTATAATAAAATAAATCAAAATCTTGTTCAAAAGACAATTTTTTTTCTATTTCATTCTTTAAATAAGAAACTTCTTCTATCATGTTATTATTCCTCTTATTCTTATTATTATCTTTATAAACTCTTTCAAGAGAATTAAGCAATAAAAATTGACTTAATGAATAATTACCCTCACTTGTTTTTTCTTTTATTTTTTCTACAACAATATTGCTTAAGTTTTCCCTGTATAACATTGTCATTGACATAAATAATTTTTCATTATTCTTTTCAAAATCTTTTGAATCTTGTTCTAAAATCCATTCAATGCCTTGATTAATTAATTCTTTATCAATTATACTGTATTGATGGTTTGTTTGTGTTTCATAAGCATATTTTTCTTTTACTAAAAACCCATTTTCTTTTAACTTTTCTTCCAATACTCCTAATCTTTCTTGTTCTTTAACTGTTTCTTTGTTTATAAAACATTGAATCTTAGAAACATTTGCTAAAAGTGAGAATTCTTGTTCTTCAATAAGTTTTTTTCTTGCTTTTGGAAGCCAAAACTTTTTGTTAAAGTACTCCAAAGGCATTGTATTCTTATTACCTCTATCATCTAATGACCAAACAAGTGTTTGCACAAAATCTTTATAAGCGTTGAAATACGCTCCTTTTTTTCTTTCTCTTTCTATTTTTGCGTTTTCAAATTCTTTTCTTGCAATTTTTGAGCATAATAATGGATCATTTAAGTCCTCAGCTATTTTCTTACTTAAACTAATGTCTTCTTCAACTAATTCAGTGCTTAAATAATTCAAATTCTTTCTTATTTTATTCCACAAATTTCTATTTCTCTTCCCTTTTAATTCAAAATTGAAAGAAGTATTAATTAAGTAAGCAGAACTTTTTTCATTAAATAAATTTTTACTTAAATCATTTCCAAGATTATCATTTTCAATGCTCTTATTTATTTCATTAAGATAATTAATTAAATTCTCGCTGAGTTCATTTTTTATTTCTTTCTCTTTAACTCTTGCAAATCTTTTAAAACCTTTTTTCCTGTTCTTAACTTTTTTAGATAATCTTATTTCTTTCAAATCATTTCTTATTTCTGTTATTTCTGTGCCTAATAACCATTCTAAAGAAGGTAAAGAAAAAGTTTCAATTCCTTGTTCTATGAAACCTTGTGTTCCATTATTTTGAGAAAATCCTGGAATCGGGATTGAAACAAGGTTTCTTATTTTATTATCTTGAGTGTAATACTTATTTTGTTTTTCAGTACTATGAGTAAGTGTGTTTGATTCCTCTATTGTTTTAGTATTTTGTACTCCTGTCATTTTAACCCACTATTCTCTAAAAACCATCTTTTTTATACATTTACTTACAAAAATCATATATTTAAGTGTTTTGCTACTAAAAAGTAATAAAAATTTTATTTATTTTTTTTTTAGTATGTTCTTCCGAAATACATCCAATGTTCTGCTTTTTCATTGCAGATAACGCATTTTCCTTCAACTTTCTCGTTTTCTTTGTATCCTATTGCACTTCCAAGCAATTTATCAGCAATTTTTTTACCGCAATTTTCTTTGCCGCACCATCTTACACTCACAATTCCTCCTTTGCTTTGAAGTGTTTTTATTGCATCTTTTAGTGTTTTATGTTTTGTTATCATTTTTTTATGCCATTTATTTGCTTCTTCGTAAATTGTTTCATCAATTTCATTAATTGTTTTTTTAATAAATTCTTTTAATTCTTTTTCTTTCACTTTTTCTTTTTTGAGAGTATCTCTTCTTACAACAACAATTTCCTTGTTTTTTTCTTCTATTTCTCCTATTTCAAGTCTTATTGGAACTCCTCTTTTTTCCCAATCATGATATTTTTCTCCAGGACGTAATTCTCTTTCATCAATTTTTACTTTTATTTCTGCCTTATATTTTCCGCATTTAGTTTTTTCAAGAAGTTTTTGTATCTTCTTACAGTAATCAAGCAATTTCTTGTTGTTCTTGTTTTTCTTAATAATAGGCACTATTACCACGTGTATTGGAGCAAGATTGCTTATCATTCTTAATCCTTTATTATCACCGTGCAATGCTATTGCCACGCCGAACTCTCTTTCTGAAATCCCATAACAAGTTTGGTAAACATACTTCTTTTTTTCATCCTTGTCTGTGAATCTTATATCAAATGCTTTAGCAAATTTTTGTCCAAGATTAATTACTGAACCAAGCTCTATTGCTTTTCCATCAGGCATTATGGTAAAAAAATCATAATTGTATTGCGCTCCAGCAAATGTTTCCCATTTAGGAGTTCTGAATATCTCGTATGGTATTCTCATTTCATCAAAAAATTTTTTATAAATCATAATTGCTTCTCTTATTTGCTCTTCTGCTTCTTCTGCTGTAGCATGAGCTGTGTGGGATTCATTGAAAGCAACTAATTCTCTTACTCTAAGCAATTCTTTTGTCATCTTAGTTTCCCATCTGAAAACATTTACTGTTTGATAAATTTTTAAAGGCAAGTCCCTCCACGAGCGAATCCATAAAGAATACATTGGGTACATTGCTGTTTCACTTGTTGGCCTTATGATTAATTCTTCTTCTAACTCATGTAAAAATGTTTTAGTAGCTCTTAATGTTTCACCACCAAAACCTTTCAAAAAATCTTTTTCTCTTTTGAATATTTTTTCTGGAATTAATAAAGGGAAATAAGCTTCTTCGTGCCCGTAATTATCAAGCAACTTGCTCATAATACTTTTCATTTTTTTTAGAGCAGAAAACCCGTAAGGCATTATAACATAACTTCCTTTCATAGGATACCTTTTATCAACTATTTTAGCGTATTGCAACACGTCTTCATACCATTTGTTGAATTCTTTATGCTTATTGAAATTTCTTTTCATCATCACACACCTTTTAATTTAAAATAACTATGTCTTTTTTTAATTTTCTTAAAAAGAAAGAACATAGCAAACCCTAGGATTAATTACAATCCTAATTACTTGGGGTTTGAATTCATATTCTTTTTTTATTAAGAATTTGCTTAAAAACTTTTTGTTAAAGAAAAAATTAAAAGAACTTTTTTTAAAATATGAAGATTTTTCTTTTTAATTAAAAAAAGAATAATTAAATATTAGAATTTCTTATGTTTTTATAATGACTAAAAAAAGTTTTTTTGTGATGAATAAGGATTCTAAAATAAATGTTTCTGAAAGTTGTATGAAGTTTTTAGAAAGGTTTCTTAATGTTGGAAACCACATTTTTTTTAAACTTAATTTAAGAACAGGAGAGTATGAGTTTTTCGCAGGCAATTTAGAAAAATATGGGCTTTCAAAGGAAGAAGTTTTTAAAAAAAAATTTTTTATAAAACACATTATTCATCCTGAGGATTTAAGAAACATTGTTTTGAGAGATTTAAAATTAGTGAAGCAAAGCAAGCAGCCTCCTAAAGAAGAAATATTTAGGATAAAAAACCCTAAAGGAGGTTATTTTTTAGCAAGGCAGAAGAATAAATGGATAAGAAACAAGAAAGGAGAATTCACGCATCTTGAAGGGATAATTGAAGATATAACAAAAATAAAGAAATTAGAAAAAGAATTAAAAAAAAAAGACAAATTATACAAAGAACTTATTGAAAGAAGTAAGGACGGTATTTTAATAATACATAATGGAAAAATAATTTTTGTAAACAAAAGAATTATGGAAATATCTGGTTATTCTGAGAAAGAACTTATTAATAAAAGTTTTACTAAATTTGTTGATAAATCTGAAAGAAAAAAACTAATGAAGATTTATATCTCAAGACTTATTGGAAAAAAAAATAAAAAAAAAATTTATGATACAATATTAATTACTAAGAATGGCAAGAAACTTCCTGTGGAAGTAAACGCTGGAATTATGGATTTTGAAGGAAAAAAATTAGATTTTGTTTTTATTAGAGATGTTTCTGAAAAGAAAAAATTTATTGAACAATTACAAAAGCATGAAGAAACTTATAGAGCATTATTTGATAACATGCATGATGGTGTGGCAGTTTATCGTCCTGTGAATAATGGCAAGAATTTTGTTTTTGTTGATTTTAATAAAGCAGGATTAAAAATGGAACATGTAAGAAAAAAAGATGTTATTGGAAAAAAAGTTACTCAAGTTTTTCCTGTTGTTAAAACAACAGGATTATTAGATGTTTTTAAAGAAGTTTATAAGACAGGTATTCCAAAAGTACATTTAATTAGTTTTTATGATGAAAAAAAAGACATTATGGTTTGGAGAGATAATTTTGTATATAAGCTCCCTGATAACCACATAATAGTTATTTATAAAGACATAACAAAAGAAAAAATAGCAAAAGAAAATCTTCGTTTAAGAGAGCAAATGTTCAGGAATACAGTAATGAAATCGCCATTTCCAATAATGGTGCATAATGAAAAAGGAGATCTTGTTTTATTGAATGATATGTGGCTTAAACTAACAGGGTATTCTTTTGAAGAAATTAATACTGTTGATAAATGGTTGAAAAAAATTGATGGAGTGAAGCCTGAAATTGTGAAAAAAGAAATAAAAAAAATGTATGACAAGGGAATAAAAAAGAAAAAAAGAGTTTTTAGAATTAAAACAAAAAAGGGGAAAATCTTAATTTGGGAAGTAACTTCAGTGATTTTAGGAAGAGATGAAAATGGTTTGCAACAAATGATTTGTTCAGCAATAGATATTACTGAAAGAACAATAATGCAAGAAAAATTAAAAAGAAGTGAAGAGAAATTCAGAACCTTGTTTGAAAAAGCAAATATTGGCATATTTTTAATGAAAAAAGATGTTTTTATGGATTGCAACAAAAAAACGCTTGAATTGTTCGGATTAAAATCCAAAAAGCAAATAATTGGGAAACCACCTTATTATTTTTCACCATTAAAACAACCTGATGGGATGAATTCAAAGACAAAAGCACTTAAAAAAATTCAAAAAGCATTAAATGGTAAGCCACAATTTTTTGAATGGAAGCATAAGAAATTAAATAATGCTTTGTTTGATGCAGAAGTAGGGCTTTCAAGAATAATGTTAGAAGGAGAACCATATCTTTTGGCTTTTGTTAAAGATATAACAAAAAGAAAAGAATCTGAAAAAAAATTATTAGAAGCTCAAAAACAATTGAAAAATTATTCTTTGAATTTAGAGGAACAAGTGAAAGAAAAGACAAAAGAATTAAGTGAAAGATTGAAAGAATTAGAGAGATTCAATAAATTTGCTGTTGGTAGAGAATTAAAGATGATAGAGTTAAAAAAAGAGATTAAAAGATTAAGAAAAAAATTAGAGAAAAAAAAATAAGGCAGGAAAAATGAAGCAAGACAATCAATTAAAAGTTATTATGTTAATAACAATAGTTTTGTTAATATTGTCTTATTCACAAGCAAAAAAAATAGTTGTTGTTGGGGATGATAATTTCCCTCCTTTTGAATTCATTAATGAATCTGGAGTTTATACTGGCTTTAATGTTGATATGATAAAAGCTATTGCAGAACAGAAAAATCTTGAAATTGAAATCATACCAATGAGGTGGGAGGATGCTAAGAAAGCGCTTTTGAATGGAAGTGTTGATTTAATACAAGGAATACAAAAAACTCCTGAAAGAGAAGCGAATTACTCATTTTCAAATTCTTTTTTAATAACTTATAATGAGGTTTTTTTAATAAGAGGAATTAAAAATATTAATTCAATAGAGAATCTTACTCCTTTTGTTGTTGTTGTTCAAAAAAGTGATGTTGTTGAAGAGTATTTTAAAAAAAACTATCCTCACATTTTATTGTATGAAGCGGATAATCAAGAAAAAGGACTTTTAGAACTTGTTTCAGGAGATTATAAAGTTTTTTCAGGAGATTATTATACAACAAAGTATTTAATAAAAAAACATAGATTGGAATTTTTTGTAAAAGAAGCAGGACTTCCCTTTTTAAAAGGGGAGTATTGTATGGCTGTTAAAAAAGGAGATGAAGATTTATTAACTGTTTTTAATGAAGGACTTAGTGAAATAAAAGAAAATGGCAAGTATGATGAAATTTATATAAAATGGTTTGGTTCTGAAACAAGATTTATTTCTATTAACAAAATATTATACGGTTTTTTTGCTTTATCAACCTTTTTAGCGTTTGTTGCAACAATTTCTCTTTTAGTATTAAGAAAATTTAAGAAAACTCTTGATAAAAGAACAAGTGAATTAAGGAAAACTCAAAAAGAATTAAGAGAATATAACAAGAAATTAGAAAAAATAATTAATGAAAGAACAAGTGAATTAAGGAAAATAATAAGGAATCTTAAAATAAAAGAAAAAAGGTTAGAAAATTCAAAAAAAGCTTTGCTTAACATAACAGAAGATTTGAACAATGCGTTAGAAGAATTAAAAGAATTAGATAAATTAAAAACCCAATTTTTGAGCACAACAAGCCATGAATTAAGAACGCCTATGACTCCAATGAAAGCTCAATTACAAATGCTTTTAAAAGGGTATTTTGGAAGAATAAACAAAAAACAAGAGGAGAGCATTAAACTCATTCTTAAAAACACTGAGAGATTAGATTCCTTAATAAAAGAAGTGTTAGATGTTTCAAGAATCCAAGCTAAGAGGCTTAAAATATTCAAGAGAAAAAATGATTTAAACAAGGTTGTGAAGGAAGCAATTAATTTAATGAAGCCAAGAATAAAAGAGAAGAATCTTAAACTGAAAGTAAATCTTGCTGAGCTTCCAAGAATTTATTTTGATAAAGATAAGATAACTCAGGTAATAATTAATTTATTGGATAATGCAATAAAATTCACTCCGAAAGGAAGTATTATAATTGAGACAAGAAAATTCAAAGAAAGTGTAAGAGTAAGAATTAAAGACACAGGCATAGGCATTCCTGAAAAAATACATTCTGAATTATTTAAACCATTTGTTCAAGCAGATTCTTCTGCATCAAGACAATATGGTGGAACCGGGCTTGGATTAAGCATTTGCAAAGGTATTATTGAAGCACACCAGGGGAGAATATGGTTTGAAAGCAAAGAAGACAGGGGAACTACTTTTTATTTTACTCTTCCAATAATTAAAAAGAAAATCTAAAAAACTAATATATCCTATATAAAATATAGTTTGTAATGCTTATTAAGTTTAATTAATAAGCAGGAGGTATTAAATGAAGAAAAAAGTTCTTGTTTTAGATGATGATAAAGACACGCTTAAAACCATTAAAGACATTCTTTTAAAAAATGGTTATGATGTTATTACATTAGAAGAGCCAAAAAAATGTATAAAAAAAATAAAAGAAAAAAAGCCGAATATTGTTCTTTTAGATGTTTTAATGCCTAATGTTTTAGGAACAGAATTAGCAAAAATGATAAAAGTAGAATTCAAAAAACTTCCTGTGATTTATGTAACAATACTGTCTAAAGAAGAAATAGATTATAAAAAAGTTGATGGTTATGTGAAAAAACCTTTTTACATAAAGGATTTGCTTAGAATAATAGAAAAAGCAACTAAAAAATGCGAAGAACAAAATTAAGAATATTTATATTTAATGAATGCTTGAATTTTATTATCTAAATTTTTATGAGGAAAATAATAATGACAGACATAATCATTGTGGATGATGAAAAAGATATTAGAACTTCAGTAAAACAGATTCTTGAAAAAGAAGGTTACAGAATTATAGAAGCAGTGAATGGAGAAGATTTATTTGAGAAATTAAAAGAGACGAAACCTGATTTAATTCTTTTAGATATAATGATGCCTGGAATGACAACAAGAGAGATATTTAAAAAATTAAATGAAAACAAAGATACTAAAAATATAAAAATTATTTTTTTAACTGTTGTTCAAATAAGTGAAATGGAGAGAACAAGAATCTTGAAATCAAAAAAAGTGGTTGATTACATACAAAAACCTTTTGATGTAGATGTTCTAAAAAAACGAGTTAAAAAAGCGTTGAAACAAAAAATTTGATAAAAAAAATTTTTTATGCTTGCGCGGTGGAATAAATGCAGGATTTAATAGAAAAACTATCTGATGGCATGACTTTTTTAATTAAATCAAGTTCAAATTCTTATTCTCATACTATTAATACTCTTGTAAAAAAAATAAGCAAAAATAAGAGAATACTGTTCATATCGCTTAATAAGAGTTGCAAAGCATTAGAAGCAATTTTTTCTAATAATAAAGCAAATTTAAAAAATATTTATTTTATTGATGCAATTACTTCTACTTTTATTAAACCTAAAAAAAGAAAGAACTGCACGTTTGTTACTGCACCAAGAGCATTAACAGAAATAAGTATTGAAATAACTAATGCATTGAAAAAATTCAATCCTGACTTCATGATTTTTGATTCTTTAAGCACTTTAATAATCTATGAAAACGAAATTGAACTAGGATTAAGCAGGTTTTTAATGACAATGGTTAATAAATCGCAAAAGAATAATGTTAAAGCAATTTTCTTGTGCTTGAAAGATGATGAAAAAAGTAGGTTGATTAAAGAAGCAAGCATGATTGTAGAAAAAACAATTGTTATTAATTAATTCAATTTTAAAATTTTTTTAATTAAACCTTTGTGAAAACTTCTTCTTCAGCATAAATTTGTATTCCTTTCTTAGCAAGCCTGAAAGGCATTAATTTTTCACTATGTGTTGTGCCACGCATTTTAAGAATTGCAATCATTCGTTCATAAATATTCCCTGATTTAACATGATAAAGAAGTATTACACCATCTGCTGCATATTCTTCAAGCCCGAAATCTGTTTCCTTTCCTAAATGAAAGTCCATTGTTATCATGCTTGTAACTTTTAATCTTTTTAATAAATTTGCTAAATCAACTAATGCTTTTCTTACTTCTATTTCTGTTTCAAAAAATAAGCTAAGCAAAGCTCCAGGATCAATGACCACTCTTTTAGCATTCACTAATTCAATAGCATCAGTAATATTTTGTATTAAGGATTCTAATTTATAAAGCGTGTTTTTAACAAAAACAAGTTTTTTCTTTTTAATCAAAGAAGTTATGTTAAAACCCATTGCTTCATAATTAGAGATTAATCTTTCTGGTTCTTCTTCAAGACTTATGAAAACTCCGGGCTCATCATATTTTTTAGCACCTTCATATAAGTATTGAATGCCAAAAGTTGTTTTTCCGCTTCCAGGCCCTCCAGCAATAACAACTAAGTTTCCTGAAGGAATTCCACCGTTTAATGCTTTGTCAAGACCAGGAATTCCTGTTTTGCTTTTAATTATTTTTTTAACACTTACTTTTTTTGGTTTAGAAACACTTTTTTTGGAAGCTTTAATACCTGCTTTTTTTGTTTGTGAACTTTTTTTACGAGTTTTTTTCAAAACTTTTTTCTTCTCAAAACCTTTGTTTTTTTCTTTTATTTTTTTTCTTAATTCTTTTACTTTTTTTTCAAAAACTGTTTTAGTAGGAGTTAATTCTTCTCGTAATTCTTTTAATTTTTCATTAAACACTTTTGCCATACATGTTTTTTTAAACAAAAATCATTATTAAGGTTTTCCGAAAAATGTTTTATTTACTTTAATTTAAAAAAACCTAATGTTTAATAATTTATGAAGATTTAATAAAAAATATGCGTAAAGCACAAGCAGCACTTGAGTATTTAATGTTAATTAGTTTTGTTCTTTTAATTGTAACGCCAATACTTTATTATAGTCAATCTGAAGCACAAAAAACAAAAAAATTGAGAGAAACTGAAACTTTTTTAAGTAAGATAAAAGATGCTGTTGATACTGTTAATGCAATGGGTTATCCTGCGAAAAAAAATATTTTAGTTTATTTGCCTGAAGGAGTTATTAATAATAGTATTGAAAACGAAACATTGATTTATTATTTGGATTCAGGCACAATGGTTTGGAGGGATTTAGGAACTTGTGTGGAAGGAGAGCTTCCTTCAATTAAGCAAGGATATTATTTTTTGAAAATATCTGCAAGAACTAATGGTTGTGTTTCATTAAAAGAAACACGCATTTATTATATTCCGCAAGAAGTTAATACTTATGTTCATCACGGGTTTTCCAAAAAATTTTATTTAAACATAACTAATTTGCAAAGCACGAGTTCAAATCTTAACCTAACTTCGTATGGAACAATAAATTCTTACATTGATATTGATTCAATAAGTGTTGGCAGACAAAATTTTGTTGATTTAGGTTCTTTATCGCCTGGAGAAACTAAAAATGTTGAAATAGAGATTTTCGGTGATGTATTAGGCGATTATGAAGGGAATATTACGATATTAGGTGATAACATAAATGAATTTATTCCAATAAATTTCACAACAGGAAAAGGAATTCTTAATTTACAACCAGAATACCAAAAAGTTGATGTTGCTTATGGAGCTTATAAAGATGTTAGTTTAACAATAAATAACAGTGGTTCAGCAGAATTGCTTTTCACTAATTTAAGTGTTGAACCAGGTTTTGAAGATTTTGTTGATTTAATTCCTGGAGGATTAAAAGATTCTTTTAGGGACATGGGAAATTTAAGCACAGGGCTTACGCAACTAACAATAAGGGTTTTTGGAAATCAAACAGGAAATCAAACAGGTGAAATAATTGGAAACGCTTATGATAATTCTGATGATAACATTACAATTGAACTGAATTCCACAACAGATACAACACCTCCTGAAATAGTTTTTGTAAGCCCTACGCCAAATAATAATCAAGTAATAACAGATGCTTTTGTTTATGTAAATATAACTGGAAATGAAGAATTAAATTCAGCACAGCTTGA
>JAFCEQ010000048.1 GCA_017609105.1 Candidatus Parvarchaeota archaeon | reverse complement strand
TTTGTTACTAACACTGTTATTGGTGATGCTAAAGGATTTTTTATGACTCTCGCAGGTTATGTTATTGGAAGGATTGGTTGCTTTCTTTACGAGATTTTTGAGAAAAAAGGATAATTTATACTATTCTTCTGAACATATGAAATCACATATTTGTTCAAGGCTTCCTCTAACAAAATAGCAAGGAGTTTTTGATAAAAAAATTCTTAAATTTTTAATTCTCTTAATAGCTGTTTTTTTAGTATCTATTGAATCCAATGGATAAGAAAAATAACTTGCTCTTGGTTGAATTATCCCGAGTTTCATAAAGGAAAACAATCAAAAACTATTAATAAAACTTTTTTTTAATTATTAAATAAGTGATGATTAAGTTAGTTATTTTTGATTTGGATGGAACAATAATTAATAATAAATCAATGATTCTCTGCGAACTTGTTTCGGAATCTTTTGGTATTGATTCTGAGAGCGTTAGGAGTGCTTGGAAACGAACGGAACTCATAATGAAGAACAAACAAGGTTCCTGTTCTTCAGTAAAGGATTACTTTTACGTATTTAACACTATTTTTCTTAAAGAATTAGGGTTGGTTCCTGAAGAGAAAATGAAGGAGCTTAATGAATTAGTTAAGAGAATGAGAAATGAAGTTAAGAATGGAATTCAAGTTCATGACGGAATTATTGAGTCTCTTTCCTTAATAAGGAAGAAGGGAAAATTCTTATCCTTATTAACTGGGGGATGGCAGGGAAACTTAAGAAATTTCTCGCAAGAATTTATTAAGACAAAAGTAAAGAGGATTCATGAAATCTTAAGGAATAATGATTTAGAGAAGTACTTTGACTTTATTTTCATAACTTACGTTGATGGTGTTCTAAAACCTGATATGAGAACGTTCCAAAAAGTATTAGATCATTTTAAAGTAAGACCAGAGGAAGCAGTAATGATAGGTGATTCAGAGCAAGACATTCTTGCAAAAAGATTAGGTATTAAGACAATCTTATTTGATCCTTATGGAACGTACGAATCTGACGTGAAACCTGATTTCGTAATAAAACATTACTCTGAGTTGCCAGGAGTGCTTAAGGAAATCGAGAAACAAGAGAAAACTCCTTCAAAAAATTATTAATTTTAACATTAGAGCTCCAAGGGATTTAGAATTGGTATTGAAAAATAAGATTTCAGTTGTTGTTTCAGTCCACAAATCTTTAGTTATTCGTGAATGTCTTGAAAAAATTATTTCTCAAAAACCTTATGAATAAAACCTTATGAATTAATCGTGATTGCAGATAATTGTGATTCTAAAACTAGAAAAATCATTGGTTCTTTTAATTGTATCAAATTTTTTTCAACAAAAAATTTGTTTATAGCAAACTCTAGGAATGTAGGCTTTAGTTTGAGTTCGGGAAACATTATTTCTTTTATTGACGGGGATTGTATTCCTTTACAGAATTGGATTAAAGAAATTGATAAAATTCCAAAAGATGTAGATATTGTTTTTGGAAAAAGAATCGCTCCAAAAATGCCTTTTTATGATTTTAGAGAAATAAAATATCAACAAAGGTCTGGAAAATATTCTGAAAAAAATAAAAGGATTTTTGATAAAAACAATTATAGAGAAATGTATCTAATTTCTGGTCAGAATATGGCTATGCGAAGAAAATTCCTTTCAAAAATTATGTTTGATTCAACCTTTAACAAAAAAGGTTGTGAGGATGTGGATATTCAGTGGAGAGCTATTGAATTAGGGTATAAGATTCTCTTTAATCCGCAAATGATAGTTTTTCATTATCACCCACATAGTCTTATTGATCATTTTAAGAAAGCAATAAAATATGGTGGTGGAGAAAGACAATTAGAACACAGAAATCCTAAAATTCTTGAAAATACTTGGTATAGAGCATATGCTCCTTCATTATTAAAAGCAGTTTCTTCTTTAAAACCAAAAATTTTAGTAACAGAAATTGTAGATTTTGTAGGCAGAATGATAGGTAGGCTTAAAAGTTAGAATAATGATAATAATGTTTAAATGTTGTTTCTTATTTCCTTAATTTTTAATGGAAAACTTATTGGAATGCATTAAAGAACTGCAAGGAACAAATGTTAGAAAAATTATTGATGAAAGGATTAATGAATTCAAAAAAATTGGTAAGTGTTCTAAAGAAAGAATTTTTAATGAATTATGTT
>JAFCEQ010000047.1 GCA_017609105.1 Candidatus Parvarchaeota archaeon | reverse complement strand
TTAAACCTGAATTGGAGATTTTTGGAAGCATTATCTCTTCTATTTGAAATATGCCTGCTGGGTTTCTCATAAGTATTTCTATTAATATTGGTTTTTTTTCACCTTTTTTTATTTCAACATTTAACACGCTCATCGCAGAATAAGTGTGTATTTTTCCTTTTCTTCTTTCAAAAGTGTGAGCAATTCTTGCTCTTCCTTTTGTCATATCTGTTCCATCAGCAACACTTATTATTCCTGCTTCAATGCTTGTGGGTTTATAGTTTGCCATGTGGCAGAGTATTCCTTCCATTGCTGTTGCAATTATTTTATGTTTATTTTTATGATTTTTTAATAATCGTTCCATTATTGGTTTTGCTAAATTCAATCCTAATCTTTCATGCTCTTTTCTGTTAAGACTCATTCCTAAATCATGCATGTAAGCTCCCATTATTATAGAAATAATACTGTCCTCAATTGTTCCTTGATTTTCTTCTTTTAAAGATGTTTTGTAATCAAGCAATTTTAATATTTTTAAAGAACTGTCAACAACAATTAATACATGTGTTTTCCCATGATCATTAAAATTTAATCTTTTAATTGAAATAGTATTTGCTAATTCTAATAAATCATTTAATTCTTTGTCTTTAATCATTTTTTTGAAAACATTTTTTGCTTTTGGATATTTTTCTAATTTTTTTAAAATTGATTTTTCTAATTTTTCTTGTTTAAACATTTCATATCACCTTTCTAAAATTTTTTTTTTAGAAGTTCAATTATTTTATTTATTTTTTTATAAAAAAATTATTAACTTATATAAAGAACCTTTTATTATTAATAATTGTTATGGCGAAGAAAAAAAATATGAAAAAAGGAAAAAAGATTAAGACAACAAATAAAAAAACAAGAATAGAGAAGAAAAAAAGGACTGAAAAGAAGATAGGAAGAAAAAAAGAATTTAAAACTCAAAAACTTGTTATTAGTGTTATTGGAAGTGTTATCGTTTTTTTAATAGTATTTCTTATTTTAATGAAGATGAATTTTTTTTCTGAAGCTTTTTTAAATAATAATTTTAACACTCAAGTTGTTAGTCCTATGGTAAAAGATTGCGAAAAAAATAATGGGGAGTATAAAATCATAACTGCTGAAGATGGAAGCCAATCAGGTGTTTGCGTTCTTCCTAATGGAATGAATTGTTCAAGTGAACAATATTATAAAGGATTAGGTTGTTTTGAAGAACAACTTAATTGGTATACTTGTGATGAATTCAAGGATGCGAAGAATTGTGATTCAGAAATAAATATTGTTTGTGCAAGAGCAGTTAAACCTAATGAAGTGATTTGGCTTGATTTTACAAATCCTTGCATTGCTTGCACAAGTTCTTCGAGTTTAATGAATATCACGCATTACGTGGAAGGAGATTGTTCTTCAAGAAAGAATTTTCAATAATTCTTTGAAATTTTTTATTTTAACATAATTTTTTCTTTTTAATTTCATGTCTTCGCACTTATTCGGGCAGAAATGAAAAAATATTGCGCAATTTTTTGAAGCAAGATAATCATTATATGAATCTCCTACATATGCAATTTCGTTTAAGTTTAAACCAATTTTTTTTGATGCCATTATTATTGGTTCTTCACTTGGCTTTCCGTTTTTATAATCCCCTGATTTTATGATTACATCAAAAAGTTGGATTAATTCTTCAGTAAAAACTTTTTTTATTAAATCATTGTTCGCGCTAGTGCATAAACCAATTTTATACTTTGTTTTTAATTTTTTTAATGTATTAACTATCATTGGAAAGAATTTGGGTTTAAAGATTTTTAAGAAATTCTCGTGTTTTTGTTTTGCAAATTTTTTTGCATTTATTTTGAGTTCATGATTTTTTAAAATAATTTTTGAAGCTTCAACAGCATCTCTGCCTTCTTGCATTTTTAATTCTTCTTTTGTGATTTCAAACCCGTTTTGCTTGCAAGTTAGTTTCCATGCTTTTTTGTGAAATCTTTTACTATTAATTATTGTTCCATCTAAATCAAAGAGAATTCCTTTTATTCTTTTATTATCTAAAAATTTTTTTGCCATTACTATCTTTATTTTTCTTTAATGTATAAGTTTTTTGTATGTGCAGGGGACGAGATTCGAACTCGCGAAGGCACTAAGCCACAAGGCCCTGAACCTTGCCCGTTTGACCGCTCCGGCACCCCTGCTTACGAAATAAGAACTTCTTGTTCTTTTTTAATTTTTTTAAGGATTA
>JAFCEQ010000046.1 GCA_017609105.1 Candidatus Parvarchaeota archaeon | reverse complement strand
TATCTGATTAACGAAGTTTCAAGCTATTAATAAAAGGTCGATATTTAGTTTAATTTAAGAACCACGAATTAGCTTATAAAATTATGGAAAGAGAAACAAGGGAGATTATTACTCCTATTGGAAAACAAAAAGTGGTTATTTTCACATACCTTCTTGGCGGTGAGAAGAAAAGTTTTATTTATGCTGAACCAGAAAAAGCTCAAGATATGATTATTGAAAAAGTAGTGGTTAGTATAGATGGTAATAGTGATAATATACTTGAAAGGGTGAACAATATGCATGGAAAAGATTATGATTTTATTTTTCAAGAAATATCTAAAGTGATTGAGGATTCAACCTTTGTTGAAAAAAAAAAGAAATAGCTGATCAGTATTATAATTTGCTGAGAGGTAAAGGGAAAAAGCTTGATCCTAAAATGGTTGATGTTATTATTTGTGATTACATGAAATGGGATTATTGGACTTATATCAAACAGCCAAGTTGGTTTATTGATTTGCTTATAATAAAAATGCGAATAGATTCTGCGGTATATAATAAAATTTTGAAATAAATAAATGAATAGACAAATATTACAAGTAGTATTAGAAGCTAAAGATAAAGCATCTAAAACGATAAATAAATTTCATAAGACCCTTAATGAAACTAAGATACAATTGGGGCAGCTTAAAAAAATTGCTTTAGGTGCTGGATTGTCTTTTAGTGGTTTAGCTTATTTTGCAAAAAAATCTATTGATGCTTTTGAGGTAGAAGAAAAGGCAATAGCAAGGTTAACTGCTGGACTGAAAAATGTTGAAGGAATGACAGATGCAAATGTTAAAAGTTTACAGAAATATGCCAATGAACTTCAGAAAGTCACAACCTTTGGAGATGAGACGATTATTTCCACGATGGGAATGTTAAGCACTTTTCAATTGAATGAAAAGCAAATCAGGGAATTAGTTCCAAGAATACTGGATATGACTGCTGCTTTGGAAAAATCAACTGGGGCTCAACAAGATATGGAATCTGTGGCAATAGCAGTTGGTAAAGCAATGACTATGGGAGTTGGTGCTTTAACGAGATATGGAGTGGTTATTAGTGATGATGCAAAAAAAGCCTTTGAATTAGCTGATGCCGAAGAAAAAGTAAGGATTATTACTCAAGAATTGGATAAAAACTTTAAAGGAATGGCTGAAACGGTGGCAAAAACTGCTGCTGGAAGATTGATACAATTTAGAAATTTAATGAGTGATATTCAAGAAAATATTGGTGCTGGATTAATACCGGTTATAACTGATCTGGCAACATCTATAATGGGACCAGCCTCTAAACTCGGTGAATTAAATGATACTGCTGTCACTACCTTTAAAGTATTTAGCACGCTTTATGAAGGATTGGCTGAGTTTATTCGATTATTAGAGCAAGCAACATTAGCAATTACTATTACTACATTAAAAACAATAAAATTTAGTTTAACTTTAACAAAATGGATACCGGGATTAGGAAAGGTAAAAGATTTAATTAAAAGAGTAGATGATGCAATATTAGAAATGGGGCGAACATCTTTGATTGTAGATGAAGATGTAGATGCTTTACATAGCAGAATGCTTGAAAGATATCATGAATTAAGAGGGGAAGTTGGAAAAACAAGTGAAAAATTTGGAGAAATGGTCATTGCAAATAAATCGGCATTAGAAGAAATGAAAAAAGATATAAGAGATTTTAGAGACACGATTGATAGAGAAAGAGATGATTATATTAGGGCATTACAAAAAATGATTGATGCCAGAAAAGAAAGGGTTGAAAAAATGGGACATTTAATAGAGCTTGAGTTAAAACAAGGAAAATTGGCTGATAAGGAATATATTAAAAGTATGAGAGAAAAAATAAATATAGAAATGCAGGAAATAGCAAAGGCCGGTAGAATTATAAATGAAATAGAAAAAAGAAAAACAATTTTAACGGTTGAGGAAATACAAAAAAGATTTAAAGCAAGAATAGGAGAAGCAACAAAAGGATTGGGGGTTTCTTTTGAGGAATTGCCAATTGAAGTTCCAACATTCCAAAAAGGAGGAATAGTGCCGGGATCATTGGGAGAACCTGTGCCAGCGATTGTTCATGGTGGAGAAATGATAATTCCTCCTGATAAAAAAGTTGGTAATATATTTAATTTTAACTTTGCCGGAGCTTTTATTGGAAATAAAGAAGCTTTAATTGAGGAAATTAAAAGAGCAATTAATAGAGAATCCGAATTAA
>JAFCEQ010000045.1 GCA_017609105.1 Candidatus Parvarchaeota archaeon | reverse complement strand
ACTGCACGTGCTGTAAACAAGAACCCCTTTTTTTTTAATTAAGGGTGTAACAGCATCTATGATTTTTTTTTGTTTTTCTGAAAAATATTTTACTTCTTTTTCTGTGAGTGTCTCTGCTCTTTTCTTATCTTTCCTCACTACTCCAATTCCTGTGCAAGGAGCGTCAATTAGTATTTTGTCAAACTTTATTGGTAAATACTCTTTTGATTTTAGAACATCGCCTCTAATAATGATTGTGTTTTTAACACTCATTCTTTCAATATTGCTTCTTAAACTTCTTATTTTTTGTTTGTTTATGTCCATTGCTATAATAACGCCTTTATTTTTCATTTTTTGAGCTATGAAAGTGGTTTTCCCTCCTGGTGCAGCGCAGCAATCAAAAATAATTTCGTTTTCTTTTGGGTTTAATTGTTTTACTGCTATTAATGATGTTGGGTCTTGGAGGTAATAATAACCGTTTAAGTATTCAATGGTTGAGCCAATATTTATTGAGGTTTTTTTTATTCTGAGAATTTCAGGAAACCCTTTAATTTTTTGAAATTCAACTCTTTTATTCATTAATTCTTGTAATTCTTTAACACTTGTTTTTAGTGTATTAACTCTAATGTATTTTGGTAATGGTTTTTCTTCGTATTCTTTGAATTTTTTTAGTGTTTCATTATTGAATAGTTCATTTAATTTTTTTTCATAATATTCTGAGCGTTTAATCATTTAAACACCTGTGAAGAATTTAATTATTTTTATGATTAGTTCAGGCGCGTAAGTAATACTCAGGTATGCGAGGAGGAAGGCAGGAGCTAATGGCACTCCTTCTTTTATTAATATTTTTTTATTACTTTTTTTCACTTTTCTTAAATCTTCTTCATTCGCTCCTGTTTTTCTTGGTTTTAATTCGTAATTACCAATTCTTGTTTTTTTTACTATCCAATCCCCGAGCGTTAATTCTTTTGCTTTTATTTCTTTTATAAAGCAAGTGTCTTGTATTATTTTTATTGGTTCTATTAATGATAGGAGTGCGAATAGGATGAGTATTATCTTATTTTTGATTATGGTGTAGAGTATGATTCCTGTTATTATTAGTGTGAGTAATCTTGGTTTGTGCATGTTTTTCCATACTTTTTTGTAATTTAGTAAGCCTATTGTTAGAGCGTAAATCATGCTCCATAAGAACATGAAGATGAATAATCCTAAGAGGTATTTTGCGAAAAAGTAGGGATTGTTTTCTTCCCAACCTAAGAGCATTGCTGTTGTTGTTAAGAGTTTGGTGTCTCCTCCTCCCCAACCGCCTGTAATGTATAGTAAGTAACTTATTCCGAAGAGTGTTAAGCTCAGAATTAATGGTATTAGTAGAAAGTAATGGTTTTGATTGATTATTGCTGAATAACTTCTGTATAAGAATCCTATTATGAATGCACTGTAATTCACGTAATCAGGTATTTCTCGTGTTTTGTAATCAGAGTAACTTGCTATGATTAAGTAAATTATTGTGAATATGTTTAATGGGTTTAAGATTATTGTCATTAGAATATTTGAATAGTTACATTTATTAAAATATTCTGAAAAATTATTTATTATGTTATACTTAATTGGTATTGGTTTGAATGATGAGAAGGACTTGAGTATTAAAGCTTTGGAAGTGTTGAGGAAGTGTGAGAAGGTTTATGTGGAGTTTTACACGAGTTCTTTGAACACGAGTGTTGGTAGGATTGAGGAATTGATTGGAAGGAAGGTGGAACTTCTTAGTAGGGAGGAGTTTGAATCCAATTTTTTTGTTAGTGAAGCGAAATCAAGGGATGTGGCATTGCTTATTCCAGGGGATCCATTAAGTGCTACAACTCATATTAGTATAATTATTGATTGTATTGATAATGGTATTGCATATGAAATCATTCATTCTTCAAGTATTTTTAGTGCTATTGCTGAAACGGGTTTAAGCAATTATAGGTTTGGGCGTGTTACGAGTTTGCCTTGGCCTAGAGAGAATTTTAAACCCACGAGTTATTTGAGTGTGATTCAAGAAAACAAAAAATTGAATCTTCATACTTTGTTGTTGTTGGATACGCAACCGCCTATGAGCGTGAATGATGCTTTGAGGATTTTGTTAGATCAGGGTTTTAATGAGGATGATAAATTAGTTGCTGTTACGAATCTTGGGGGGAGGAATCAGAAAATTTTGTTTTTATCAATAAAAGAGTTATTAAAGCATGATTTTCAGAATCCACAATCTTTAATTATTCCTGCAA
>JAFCEQ010000044.1 GCA_017609105.1 Candidatus Parvarchaeota archaeon | reverse complement strand
TCCAACGAGGAATGAAGAAAAAATAATAAAAAAAAATTTGAAAAATGAAGTTCTAATAATTGATGACTCACCAAATTACAATACTGTTCAAAAAGCAAGAAAAATTGCTAAAGAACTGCGGATAAAATTAAAAACAATCCATCGGGAGAAGCAAAGAGGTAAGGGTTCTGCAATAAGAACCT
Organism: Candidatus Parvarchaeota archaeon; assembly: GCA_017609105.1. Classification (GTDB taxonomy): domain Archaea; phylum Nanobdellota; class Nanobdellia; order JAFCGN01; family JAFCGN01; genus JAFCGN01. Next base: position 2,198 of record JAFCEQ010000044.1, on the reverse strand, counting down.
CTACTAAAAACATTAAAACCCAAGCAACGGTAATAATTGACGCTGACTTAGAATATGACCCGTCAGAAATCCCAATAATGCTAAGAAAATTAGAAGAATATGATGTTATAGCAAGTGTTAGAAAAAGAGAAGACCCATTTCATAGAAGAATCCTCGCCACTATTTTCAAACTACTTGTTAGTTTGATATTTGATATTCACTATGATACTCAAAGTGGACTTAAAGTATTTCGCACAAAAGCATTAAAATCAATAAAAACAAGAAGTAAAGGATGGCTCTGGGACTTGGAATTCTTATATAAAGCTCAAAAAAAAGGTTATGAAATTGGCCAGCACAAAATAGTTTTTCGAACAAGAAAATATGGAAAATCAAAAGTTCATCCAATAATGACTAACATTGAAATGCTAATAGATTTATTAAAACTCAGATACTCCTTATGGAAGGAGTGTTAATAAGATGAATCCAATCAATTTCTTATTAACAATTTTCTCCCTTCTCATAACCATTATACCAATCTTCAATTTAATAAGTTATTATTTTAAGAAACAAGAAACAGAAGAAAGAATACTCCTTTCTTTCCTCCTATTGCTCATGTTATCACCCTATCTTACAACACTCCTAACATTAACAAGTTTATTCAACCAAACAACCTTAATACTTATTTTTTCTATTTTATCTATTGTATCTATTTATTTAAATAAGCATTTTATTAATGATTTAAAAAAACTATACGCCCACCTATTTTTTTTAATTGCTATTATAATATCTAATTCTCTTCTTAACTTCGTAGCTAAAAATACTTTAATGGTTCATTTTTTTTCAGTAATCTTTACAATCATTCTAACTTTTTATTATAAGGATTGGAGTCTGACTCCAGCATTTATTTCCATTTCATTCTTCCTCCCGTTGAGTATGAGTGTCCTAACAGAAATGAGTGATACTCACAATTATGTTTATTCAACTCAGAGCATAATAGAAGGCAGACCACCTTATAAAGAAATAATAACTGGCAACCATGTTCAGTGGTTTGGTTATCTCGAACAATCATTTTTTGCAATGATAGCAAAAATGAGTGGATTAACAGCCCCCGATTTTTTCTTCTTAGGTTATGTAATACTCACAATTTTCTTCCTCGCTTATTTTTCCCACTCTCTTAAAAAATTAAAATATGACAAATTCTCAAAATGCATATTTTTTATGTTTATGTTTTTGTTTTTAAGGCTTCATACTAGACCAAGAAATCTTTCTCCTTTTTTAATGACAATGATAATATTTGACTTGTTACACTCAAGATATAAGAGCAAATTTGCTTGGTTTAAATTAATCACTTTATCATGTTTATTAGTATTTACTTATGCAATTTCATTCATGGTTGCTCTTTTATTCTTCTTTTCCTTGTTTATTTTTGCTCTAATAAGAAATAAAAAAGGTCTTTATCAACTCTTAGTAATCTCAACTCTCTTCTCAATCCTTTACTCATCTCTTTGGTGGTATCCTATTTATAAAAAATATCACTTTAAATGCAATTCCTTTTGGAGTAATGTAATGTCAAATCCGGAATTAGACGCTGGAAAAACAAGTTGGAGAGAAGGACCACCCCACTTAATAATAATTTTCATAATTTCAATCATTATTTTCTTTTTGTTTGAAAAAAATGAAACAAAAAAATGGGTTTTCTTAACCTTCTCCCTAAGTCTATTGTTTTTCTTATTCCATGATGCTATAACAATTCCATTAATTGGAAAACACTTTGCCCCTGAGAGGGCTCGACCAATTTTGTACACTTTTTGGCCACCCCTTGTTTTATCTATAATGCATGTATTGCATAAAATTAAATTTGGCTTTTTTTTGATAAAAAAACAACATATTACAATTATTTTTCTTATACTTTTATCACCAGATTTCATTCAGAAAATTAATTGGTATTATAATTTGTTTGATAATCAGAAAAGAGGACTTGTTTGGAATGATGAATTAAAAAAATTCACTCAAGATACCGAGAATTTGGAAACTTATGATTGGATTAGAAAAAACACTAACAGAGATAATGTTTTTTTAAATCCTGATGAATACTTGATTAATGATGAAGAAGTTAGAACTGCTGATCATCAGGGTTTATTCATTAGCGATTTTACGGGTAGAATGGCTTACGTGATAAGTCATAATTATGCTTCTTTTGCAATAGAATTACACAAGCG
>JAFCEQ010000043.1 GCA_017609105.1 Candidatus Parvarchaeota archaeon | reverse complement strand
CGAACACCTTAAAATCTCTATGATTTTAAGGGATTAACTCATCCATAGGTATCCCGGGAGTTTCTCCTAACCCAGCATTCTTTAATAAGCATTACTTGTATAAAAATTTTTTGGCGAGTGAAATACAAAAATTTACTTTGTATAATTCTGATGCCTTACTATTTTAATTAATTCTTTAAACTCTTTTAATTCTTTCATACCATTTCTATTTTCTTAACTGATGCTTTAATCTCAGGGAAATAGTTTTCCACTATTTCAGTGATTTCATCAATCATTTTCAAGTATTCCTCCCTGCTTATTGAAGCATTAAGTCGGTCAAGCACTTCATCCACAACGAACTCAACAACATCCCTCAAATTAAATCACCTCCTTAAATATTCAACCATATCAGCATAACTAATATCAAGTTTTTCATAACAGAATGGACAAAAGAATTCAAAATCATATAATTCAAGTTCCTCTTCCACTTCTGTTATAGGATTATTATTTTCATTTATGTATGCTATTCCACACACTCTCGCATTTGAACTAAAATTAAGTTTTTTAGCCACATCATTTTTTAACCATTTTATCACTTGTTTAAAAGTTTCCTCAGTTAAGCCCATAAACTCGTCTTTACTCATAGACAAGTCAGCGTAAGCAAAGTGTTCCATTACCTCGTCTATTGTGTATTCAATAATTTCCTTTAATGTTTTATCACTTATAGTATAACATTTCATTTTTTTATCCCCTCCTTTCAACTTTTTTGTGTGTTATTTTTATTTTTTTCATTACTTCTTTTGTTATTTTATTGTTTAACTTTTTTACTTCTTTTTCAGTATTCTTACTTAAAATTATTTCAAAAAAGTTCGCTAATGCTTCCTCAATAGAAATTCTTGAGATATATCTAATAAATTCTTTTAAATTTTTTTTATCCATTACATATTTTTTTTTAACCATTTTAATCCCTCCATTAGACATTTAGACATTTAGACATTTAGATTGTATTTCGCCAAGTAATTGTAATATGTTGCTCTGCTCTTTCCTGTGCGTTCAATAAACGCTTTAATCCTCTCCTTCGCTGTTGGGTAATTTCTAATGATGTCTAATAATTGTCTAAGTATTATATCATCTTTGAATAAGTCAAGAGCAAGGACTTCCCAACTCTTTGGGAGTGCTTCTCTTAATTTAAGTGCTTTCACAAGAGTTCTAATATTCAAGTTAGTAGTGCTTAAATCGGTTTTCTCTCTAATGAATTTAAACACTTCTAAACACTCTTGTTTTGATAAAGAACCATACCCTTGCGATGCAATTTCGTGTAATATTTCAAGTATTTGCTTGCGTGAGAAATTAAAGTTCAGGACTACACAACGAGTTAATAAACTTTCAATTTCTTTGTTATTAGGTAATTCATTACAAATAAAAATAATTGAACCCTCAAACACGAATTTTGAAGGAACTCTTAACTTCTCACTCGTGGTTTGGTATGAGATAAATCTTTTTCCTGCTGTTCCCCACAAAGCCGATTTTAATAAGGAGATTGCTTTCGTGTCTTCAAATAAGCCATTTAAGTCGTCAAGAACTATTAATTTATCCCTGTTCTTGTAGAGAAAATTATAGAATTCAAGTGGTGTGGAATAGCCCGAGAGTAATTCGTAATCCCTATCTTTCTCAAAACCAATGCTTTTAAGTGTTTGAAAAACCCTATAACTCTTACCCATACCACCCTTACCAACTAAAACCAAGCCGAAGTTATGTTTTTTAGCTGTTAGTTTAATCCATTCGTCAGCGTTCTTAAAGATTTTTTGTAGTTTCTTGCTCTTATCAAGTGGTAATGATTTAAAGGTTTCTCTTTCCTCTTTCTCTGTTATATCAATATAGTGTTGTAATGCCTGCGTTTCAAGTGCTTCAACATCAACTTCACGCAAGAAATCATATTTTTCTTTTAATAAAGTAATGTTTTCAGTGAGTGTGAGCGAGCCATCAACGAGAGCATCAAAATCAATTGTGTCAGTATCAAAACCATTTTTTTGAAATATTTTTTTTAAAGTGGTTATTTGAAGTTTTTTATTCATTTTTTTTGCCTCCTTAAATAAATAGGTGTTGGATTATATTTTGGTTTAGGGATTTTACGACACTTGCTACAAACTTTTGAAAATTTGCCTGTTGCGTAAAAAATTTTTCCACATCTTTTACACTGCCTTAAATAAAATTTAAATTTTAATTTACTCATTAAAACACCTCTTTACAAACAGGTTGTCTTAACCTGTTGTTTTCAGTTAATTCAAGATATTCAATAAGTATTTCCTTACTGCCCTGCCTTACTTTGCTTTGATACCCTATATTATTTATTTGAACTTCCACTAAATCATTAGTGATTGGAGTTTCAACGAACGCCTTAAACCTGCCGTAAGCGTCTTCTTCAATTCTTTTAATCGTGCCTTTAACTTGTTTTTTGTTTTTCCATTTTAGCCAAGAATAACTTCTTTTAGGGACATAACGACTATTATAATCTTTAAGAATAATGCCCTCCCACTCCTGCTCCACTGAGAATTGCTTGAAAGCAAGGAGTTCAGCGTCAGTTGAGAGCAAGTAAAACTTAACGAATTGAAAGAATTTGTTGCTCGCTTCCCTGCACAAAGCGTAAAGAAGTTTCTTGCGTTCTTTAAGCGATGCTTCATTAAGAACATCATACGCCATAAAAGTAATTGGATGCTTCTTCTGTAAAATCTCTTTGCGAAGTGGATTAGTAGTATTCTCACGAGAGAGTAATGCTCCAAAATCGTCTTTGCCATTTTTTAGAATAACGACTTCTCCTAATATTTTGCCTGTGAAATCCTAGGAAAGAATGAGAGTTTATCAACGCCACGCCTGTTAATCGCCTTAATTACTTTGCCATTCTCAACAACTAAAATAATGTTAGTGCCATCATACTTGCGTTCAGCGATTGTTTCTTTAAAAGGTAATGCCCCCATTCCATTATAAGTATGTAATAGCATAAACATACTATTTTATAGATGCTTGAAATTTAAATAGTTTTTGAAAAAAAAGAAAAAAAATGAATTAAAGAAAGATTAGAGCAAAAACAAATAAAAAAATAATTATTGCGACATAAATCCACATTATTGTTTTTGCGAGATTAAAACCTGTATCAAATTTGCCCTTACTCACTTCTTTTGCTTTATGCCCTATTAGTAAAGCCAAAGGGATTAAAATAAAAGGAAATACAAAAAGCCCTAAAATTGAAAGAATAAGAGCAATTTGATTTTCAAATTCACCTTTTGCCATAAAAACAAAAAAGCCCATTAGTATTTATAAATCTTTTTATACTAATGAAAGAATATAACCTAATACACATATTAATACTCCTATAAAACATAAGAATAATATGTATTCAAATTCAAGTTTTGTGTTTTTCATAATTGAATAAAACTAAAAAGTGTTTATAAAGATTTCTATTTGTTTTTAAGAAAAACATAAAGTATTTAAATGTAAATGTTCTATATTTTTGTAAAAAATAAAGAGGTGGTAAAATGGAAACAAAACAAATTGAAAGAAGTCAAGTGAATAGGGCAACAGCAACAATACGCTTTGATTTCAATCGCTTTTCACTAAACTTAAAACTCTATTCAATAATTGAAAACTCAAAACCAAAATTGAGGATGTTAGACGCAATAAGTTTAACACCAATACACTATGAAGTTTTTAACGCAAAAGGAGAAAAAGTAAATAGAGAGAA
>JAFCEQ010000042.1 GCA_017609105.1 Candidatus Parvarchaeota archaeon | reverse complement strand
GCGTTGGAGATTGTTAATGATAAAAGCGCGAAATTAGAGGGTTCTGAAATAGAACCTATTGCTTTTGGTTTGAAAGCTCTTAAGCTTTATGTTGTAATTCCTGATGAAGAAGGAGTTTTGGATTCTTTGGAAGATGCTTTCAAATCCTTGAAACACGTTCAAAGTGTGGAAGTTGTTGATGTTAGAAGAACTCTTGAAGAAAAAGATGTTATGTTTTGAGCGTGTTCTGTTTTAATTATTAACAAAATCAAAAATTTTATAAACAATAGGTTTTAATAAAATAAACAAATGGAGGCGATCTTTGTTGAAGGCTGAAAAAATTAAGTTCAAATGGGATCTTGTTAGAAGTTCATGTCAATCTCATTAAGAGGATAGAATAATGTTAAGCGCGTTTTTAATTATTAATAGTCTTTGTTCTAATCATTGTAAGTATTGTTTTTATAATACAGGGCATCTTAAAAGAACTTCAAGTGTTTTCGATTTTTCAAAAATAAAAAAATTAATCACTTTTTTGAAGGAATATGGAATAAATGAAATATGTCTTACTGGAGGGGATTGTTTACATAAATCTATTTTTAACAAAACTTTGAGTTTTGTTAAAAAAATGAAGTCTTCTATGAAGAACCTAAAGGTTAATATTATTAGTTCAGCCGTAAACATTAATGAAAAAAATATATATAGATTAAAAGAAGCTAAAGTAGATGTATTTTTTATTTCAATAGATTCCGTTAATGTTAAAACTAATGATTTTTTAAGAGGGAACACCATTAAAACTCTTAAGGCAATCAAATTACTGATTGAAAATAATGTTGAGGTTAGAACAATTTCAGTAATTACTGCAAAAAACATACATGAAGTTAGAAGAACGTATGATACACTTAAGAAAATGGGTGTTAAAGAAATTATATTTCAACCAGTATTTTTGCCTCTTACTTATTCAGATCCTTTCAATTTAAGGATTGATAATCTTGATAGAATCCAAATAAAAAAATTATTTTTGTGCTTGAGAAATATTCTTTTAGAACAAAATAAAGAAAGATATTATTATTTATTAGAGAAGCTTTATTTGAAACAAGAGACTATAAATTCTATAAATTGTTTTATGGGCAATAAAAAAATTGTAATTCATCAGAATGGTAACGTGACTCGTTGTTTCCATGATCAGAACGTTTTGGGAAATATTTTTGATAAAAATTTAAGGCTTCCTTTAAAATTTGGATTTTGTAATAATTTTGGTAAAAAATGTGTTTCATTGTTTGCTGAGAAGTATTATTGTGGTGTTAGGAATGAAAGGAATTGAGTTAGATAATTTTAAAATTTTTACGAGTAAAAAGGGTAATTATTATTTATTTAACAAATCAAATTTAGAAATTTATAAATGCGATAAAGAATTTAAAGAATTTTTTGATAGACTTAAAAGCAAGGAGAGTATTTCTACTGAGATTTCTGAAAAGATTTATAAAATTTTAAGGAAGATTTCTTTAATTAAAAAAGAAGAAAACCCCTTTAAGTTTGAACCAGATATTTTTGCATTTAGAATTGTTTTGACTGAAAAGTGTAATTTTGCTTGTAAATATTGTTTTGTTAGGGATGCCCCACAAAAATATTTGAATGATTTAAGTGAAGAAGATTTATATAAAATACTTAAGTTAAGTTTAAAATATGGTAAAAATAAGCATTTAAAATTTCAATTTTTTGGAGGAGAACCTTTAGTAAGAATGGATTTGATTAAAAAAGCAGTTAATTTTTTAGAAAATCAATATAAAAAAGGAAACATCATAAAACCAATTTTTGCAATAACAACAAATGGGTCTTTATTAAATGATAATAATGTAAAATTTTTTAAAAAGCATAACTTTATGATAGGGGTTTCATTGGAAGGACCAAAAGAAATAAATGATTCTTTAAGAGTTTATAAGAATGAGAGAGGAACATATGATTCTGTGTTAAGAGGTATTAATATTTTAAAAAAAAATAAAGTTCCTTTTTACATCTTAACTACACCATTATTAAATAATTATAAAGATCTTCCAGAGTTCATTAGATTTTTCAAGAAAGAATTTGATATTGATACAATAACAATTAATACTCCTATAGATGGGAAAATGAGATTAATGATTGATGGAAAAGAACTTGCAGAAGTCTGTTTTAAATGTATTAAAATTGGAAAAGAAATTGGTGTTAAGGTAGAATCTCTTGCATCCGCTTTATTATTTTGTCTTGCACATAAGAAATTAAGAAAATTTCAATGTTCTATTGGTGATCAAAAAATTATGGTTTCTGTCTCTCCAAAAGGGAAAATTAGTTTTTGTGCGCAGACATGGGTAGAAAAGTTGAAACCAAGATATGTAGATGAATATAAACCTTTTAGTTTTAATCTCCTTTTTGATAGAGAATGCGAAAAGTGTTTTTCACAATATGTTTGTGGAGGTCCTTGTTTGGCAACAAAAATGTTAACTGGAGGTAAAGACATTGAAATGTGT
>JAFCEQ010000014.1 GCA_017609105.1 Candidatus Parvarchaeota archaeon | reverse complement strand
TATCTCCTAAACCACTTTCCTCTATGTAAACAAAATTAACAATATCATAATTATTTAAATCAATCCCTTCATTTTCTGCTTTAGGAACGAAGTACTCTGTTAAAACATTTTCATTAGTATTCCATCCTAATCTTGGAACATCATTAACAATGAAAGGACCTAAAATCTCAAAATTATTATTAGAAAAACCAAGGTTTATGTTATAAGCACTTGCTTCATTATTATAGAATAGCGGAACATAATTCAATGAGGGTATTGAGAGTATTGTATGACGCGTCATCATATCATTTCCTTGTATAATCGCTTCATCATTAAATAATAATTCAAGAAAATCATAATCCTTGCCTTCAGTTGATGTTAAAAGATATTCTGTGTCATGTTGTTCATTCATGAAAACTATTATTGCAATTTTTGGGTTACAGTCAATCATGCAAAGAAACTTTTTATTATCCATGCTTCTCTCCCAATCACTGCAAATCCCGTCTCCACAATAATTTTCAACTTTCTCAATGTTAAAACACTTATGTTCTTCAGAAGAGAAACTTATTCTTCTGCACATATCAACGGTGTTGTCATTAAAATCATTGCAATCATTATTTGATTCGCAATTTATTTCAGAAAGGTCTGTTACACAAATCGCGTTACAAGTTCCTGGGTTCTTACAAACCTCATTTTCTCCGCAATCATTATCAGAATTGCAAGCAGGAATTTTGCATTCATTATTGCAGAATAATTCATTTTCTTCGCAAACAATGCATTCAGCATCACAAGTTCCTGGATTTACACAACGAGCATTATTATTGTTTAACTTAAGTTGGCATACAACATCATTATTGCATGTTGGCACAACGCATTCATTATTACATACTATTTCTTGAAAAGTATTGCAAGCCTTGCAATAAGCATTCCATTCACCAGGATTTACGCAAATCATTTTAATACCAAGGCAATCATTAGGTTCAAAACATTCAGGTTCAACGCATTCACCATCATGATAAACACTTCCTTCAGGACATTCTGAGCATTCAGCATCACAAGTTCCTGGGTTCAAGCAAACCTTGTTCTCACCGCAATCACTGTTAGAATTGCACGCTGGATTAGCGCATTCATTATTGCATACAAGGCTGTACTCACTTGAACAACATTTTGAATTAATTTCTCCTGGATTCAAACAAATTTTTCTATTCTCGCAATCCCTATTACCCATGCATTCTATTTCATGGCATTCATTATTGTAAACAATTTCATCTCTTTCACAATGTAAGCACACAGAACCACAACTTCCTGAATTTATGCAGTAATCATTTGTCCTATAAAGCCCGTCATCACAATCAGCATCATTATAACATATTTTTTTGCATTCATTATTACATAATACTTCTCCTGCATTACAAGCAATGCATTCTGCTTCGCAAGTTCCAGGATTATTACAAAACAAGTTATCACTGTTTTCATTAATCCTGCAATCATCATTACTTGAGCAAACAGGTAAAACACACCTTCCATTACAAGGTATTTTTGGAGAAGTGCATTGAATTCTTTCAAAACTACAACTTGCAGTGCAACTTCCAGCTCTCAAACACTTACCATAAGTGTCATCTACATCATCATAACAATCATCATCAGTAAAACAAAACGGGGTTTTGCACACACCATTACATAAAATTTGTGTGTCAGGACAAGTTATTTCATTATTACTGCAAGTATTACCGCACTTCCCAGGGTTTAAACACACATCTATTGTGTTCGGGTTATTATCATTACAATCACTATTATCAGTACACGCGTTCGGACTAAAACACTCCCCGTCACAACAAAGTATTCCTTCTCCGCAAGTGCTTACGCATTCATGATTTCTTATTTCTTCACAAGCACTGCACGCGAGGGCAGTGCATTCACCATTATTGCAATACTCATTACTTAAGCAATCATCATTGATTGTGCAATCACCTAAGGTAATTGTTTTTTGAATTGTGGTTTTACCGTTTGAAGATTGCGCTTCAATTTTTATAAGCCATTCCCCTTTTTCATTAAAAATTATTTTCTCAGATTCCCAACCATTCATTGTTTTGTTTCCTGTTGTTTTTATTCTTTTTCCGCTTGGACTTATGAATTCAAAAAATACTTTATTTGCGTCATTACTTGCTGTTAAAAACACGCTTGAAGAATGAGAAGTTGATACATTATCTAAATTCACGTCATATATTTTTGGTCCGAAAGGCATGAATACGAGTTTGAATCCTAATACACTAATACTAATTAGGAATAATAAGAAAAAAATATTTCCCCACCGCACCCTTCTTATCATTATTATAATAATTAAAAGTTATTTCTTTTTATAATATTTAGTGTTTGGATAATATAATATTAGTATTTAACAAGAAGATTAAAGAATTACATCATAAATTCTTCCCATTTTTTCTAATTTCAATAAGTGCTCCCAATGTTTTTTTACTCTTTCTTGAATTACTCTTATTTCTTTTTCATTTAAGTGCTTAAACCTGCCTTGCATCATCAAATACTCTTTAACAGGCTTTAATTTTTTTGGCTTATAATTTATTTTAAGTTCCCCTTCAAGAACCTCATATATTGGGAAAACTCCTGTTTCAACAGCTAATTCTTCAATTTCAATTGTTTTATTTGAAGGAATCTTCCAACCTATAACGCAAGGACTAATTACTCTTATGAATTTCGGGCCCTTAATGGAAAGCGCTTTCTTAACTTTGTTAAACAAATCAATATGCAAGTGAGGGCTCGCAGTTGCTACATAAGACATTCCATGAGACGCCATTATTTGCGAGATTGGTTTTTTCCATTGCTTTTTTCCTCTTATTTTTTTTCCAATAGGCGTTGTTGTTGTCCAAGAAAATTTTGGTGTTGAACTACTTCTTTGAATCCCAGTGTTTTCATACGCTTCATTATCATAACAAATATACAAAACATTATGCCCTCTTTCAACCATACCACTTAATGCTTGAAGCCCAATATCATAAGTTCCTCCATCTCCTCCAAAAACAATTACATTAGTGTTTTTTCCTAATTTCTTAAGTGCAGCTTCCACACCACTTGCAACTGCAGCAGCATTTTCAAAAGCAGCATGCACCCAAGGAAGCTTCCACGCTGTTTGAGGATAAGGAGTGCTAACAACTTCCATGCAACCCGTAGCATTCACTATTATCGTGTTTTTTCCTGCAGCCTTAGTAACAATTCTAATTATTGAAGGGAAGCCGCAGCCAGCACAATTTCTTGAACCACTTACAAAAAATTCTTCTCTTGGCAAACCCATAATCGTTTTTTTATTCATTCAATCACACCATTCTAAAACTAATATTTTTGCCTTCATTCACATTAACCCAATAACTCTTCTTTCCAATGTTTTTTATAATGAATTCAAAATCTTTTAATCTTGCTTCTCTCCCGCCAAGTCCTACAATAAAATTATTTATTTTTTTCTTTAAACCAGCTTCTCCAAGAGCACTGCTTACTTCTATGAAAAGAGGGCCTGCATTCCCATAACTCATTGCCCTATCAATAACAGCGATTTCTGTTGCATCACTTAAAGCTCTTAATAATTCCTTTTTTGGAAAAGGCCTAAAACTCTTTATTTTAATCAAACTGAACTCGTAATTCGTTTTTTTATAAACCCTCTCTAATTCCCTTAATGTCGTGCAAGCACTTCCCATAGCAATTATTACTCTTTTGCTTTTCACGTTTTCATCAATCAAACCATTCCCATAATTTCTACCGAATTTTATTTTAAATTTTCTATTCACATCCTTAATAACATTTAATGCATTATTCATAGCTATTTGTTGTTCTAATTTAAAATCCATATAATCACTTGGATAACTAATAGGGCCTTGAGTCATTGGTTTTTTAGGATCCAAATAAGCGTGCGTTGGCTTATATTCTCCTATAAACGATTTCACTTTGCTTCTTGTTTCAATTATCACAGGTTCATACACATGACTTAAAGTGTAACCATCAACAACAACAAAAACAGGCAATAATACTTTCTCACTTATCTTGTATGCTTGAATTATTGTATCATGTGCTTCTTGAGCGCTCTCGCAAAAAAGCTGTATCCAACTAGTGTCTCTTGAATTCATTAAATCAGAGTGATCCGCCCAAATATTTATTGGAGAAGATAATGCTCTTGAAGCAATAGCAAAAACAGTTGGGAGGCGCATCCCACTCATTACGTGAAGAACTTCATTCATTAATGCTAATCCTTGACTGCTTGTTGCGCTAAAAGTTCTAACACCTGTTGCTGCAGCACCAAGAACCGCGCTGCAAGCACTGTGCTCTGATTCAACTAAAATTAACTCACTATCCATTTCACCATTATTAATTAATTCTGTTATTTTCTCAGCAATCCATGTTTGAGGAGTAATAGGATAAACTGCTGTTACTTTTGGTTCGCAAAGTTTAACAGCATAAGCAATAGCATCGCTCGTGCTTAATACTTGTTTTTTCCCGTACTCAACCTTCCTAATACCTACCATTATTCTTCATCCTCTTTCATAATAATTGCTTTAACAGGACACACTTCTGCACAAATCCCGCAACCCTTGCAATAATCTAAATCTGCTTCAAAAATCTTTTTTTTATTCTTAATTATTTCATTAATGCAATTCTCAGGACAAAAAAGCCAACACTTACCGCAACCAATACACTTCTCACTTATTACAACAGGCTTCATAGTCTTCCATGAACCAGTTTTATACTCTCTTGTATTTCCCACTTTTTTTATTACAGGATACTTACTCATTTTCTTAAACCTTTTTTATTTCTTTCATGAATTCATTAATCATTTTAGAATTCTTATCAGCTACTTCTTTTGGAAATATTTTATACAAACTCTTGATTAAGTCAGTTGTTTTAAACAATTTTGAGATTTTACCAAAAACAGCAATTATTAAAGTATTAACAATTGGTTTTCCAAGATATTTAAGACCAATACTGTTTAAATTATAAGTAATTGTTTCTCTTTCAGGAAAAGAATATTTCTTTTTTCCATTAATAATAATAACAGAACCTGGATACGTTTCTTTTAAAACATTAATTGTTTTCAGCATGTTTTCATCAAACAATAAAACAAAATTTGCTTTATCAATTGGTGTTCTTATACTAATTTCTTTTTTATTTATTCGACAATACCCTTGAACAGGACCTCCTCTTCTTTCCGCACCAAAACTAGGGAATGCTTGAACATAATTCTTACTTTCAAAAGCACTTAATGCAAGTAATTGCGATGCTTTAAGAACTCCTTGCCCTCCCTTTCCATGAATAATAACTTCTATCATTAGAAAAATATAAACCTTATAAGTTTATATGAATTTATATGTTAAGTTTGTTTGAATCACTTACTTTTTTAAAAAAAGAAAAAATAAGTATTGTTAAAACAATTAAGATTTCTAAAAAAGAAGAATTACAGAAAATCAAAAAGTTTCCTGTTGTTCTAAAAATTGATTCTTCTGAAATAACGCACAAAACAGATGTTAATGGCGTAATCCTGAATATAAAGAATAAAGAAGAACTTTTAAATGCGTACAATAAATTGAAAAAAATAACTGAACAAGTAGTTGTTCAACCAATGATTAAAGGCACTGAAATCATTATTGGAGTGAAAAAAGACCCTGTTTTTGAACAAGTAATTCTTTTTGGAAGCGGAGGAATACTAGCAGAGTTATTCAATGATTTCAGTTTAAGAGTATGCCCGATTAACAAAAAAGAAGCATTAAAAATGATAAAAGAAACCAGGATTTATAAGATTCTAAAAGGTTATAGAAGACAAACAAAAATTAATGTGAATGAATTAATTAATCTTTTAGTAAGAATTTCAGAACTCGCTGTTAAGTATGATGTAAAAGAAATGGATTTAAACCCAGTGATTTGTACTGAGAAGGATTGCTTTATTGTTGATGCAAGATTTGAATTTAAAAAAAAGTTAAAAAATAATTCTCCTTAATCATTTTTTAAGCTTTTCACGCATCTTAATGGTTCTCTAAAACAAGGAACCCCATTTCTTATTAAATACTCTTCTGCTTTCACTATTTTTTTTCCACCAATAAAACAAGCAATAACACGAGCGTTTGTATTTTTTTTGAATTCAACTATTTTTTCAGCAGTTCTAAATGGTTCACTCATTTTTTGAGGCGTAAGAATAATAATGTAATTCTTGTATTCCTTGCAATTCCTCATTATTTTAAAACATTTTTCATACCTTTCTGCAAGAGCATCACCAACAATATCAATAGGATTATTATGAGACCATAAAGCAGGCAAAACCTTGTTCAATTCTTTTTTTATTTTTTCAGGCAAGCCATGCAGGATTAAACCATTTTGCTCGCAATAATCTGTTGTTAAAATCCCAGGACCACCAGCATTTGTTATAATACAAGTTTCTTTACCTCCCCTGCCTTGATTTTCAAGAACTAATGCTTTGTCAAACATTTCAGTAAGAGTTTCTGCTTGAAACACTCCTGCTTGTTTAAAAGCAAATTCATAAACCTTATTGCTTCCAGCCATGCTTCCAGTATGAGAACTAACTGCCTTGCTTCCTTCTTCACTCTTCCCTCCTTTAAGAACAATTATTGGTTTCTTCGTTTTTTTAACTAAATTCATGAATCTTTTTCCTTCCTCTAATGATTCAACATATAAGCAAATAACTCTTGTTTCTTCATCATTCATGAAGTATTCAATAATATCACAAAAATTAATTCCAGCCATGTTCCCAACACTCACGAACTTATTTAACCCAAAATTTTTTTCAATAAAATAATCAAGAACTCCTACTCCAAGAGCACCGCTTTGACTTACAAAACTAATTCTTCCTTTTTTAGGCATTCCATCAAAAAAACTAGCGTTCATATTATTATCAGTGTTTATTATTCCCAAACAATTAGGTCCAATCAAATTAATTCCATTTTTTTCGCAAATATGTTTTATTCTATTCTCTGATTCAACATCTCCGATTTCTTTATAACCTGAAGAAATAACTATCACATTTTTTATTTTTTTTTCAACGCATTCATTTAAAACTTTTTCAACAACAATTTTTGGCACTGCGATTATCGCAGTACTTATTTTTTTTGGAACACTAAGAACGCTTTTATAACACTTTTTTTTTAAAATCTCCTCATATTTTGGATTTATTGGGAAAACAAGTATTCTTGATTTAATTAAATTATTTAAAATAGCGTACCCAACCTTTTTTTTATTAGGAGTAGCTCCTATAACAGCAACACTTTTTGGATAAAATAATTCTCTCAAATCATGTTTTGTTTTAAAATCATTCTTCACAATTTTCATAGTAATCTTTAAGAAATACATAATAATAATCTTTATTATGAGTTTGTTTGTTGCTTTTGAAGGACTTGATGGAGCAGGACTCTCAACACAAGCAAAACTTCTTTCAGAGTTTTTTAAAAAACAAAAATTTAATAATTTAATTACAAAAGAACCGACTAACGGGTTTATTGGAGGGATTATTCGCGCTGTATTAAAAAAAGAACTTAAATTAAATCCTACCTCTCTTCAACTTCTTTTTGCAGCAGACAGGAGTTATCATATTGAAACAAGCATAAAACCTTTTTTAAAAAAAGGAAAAATTGTGATTTGTGATAGGTATAAATACAGTAGTTACGCGTTTGGAAAAGCAGATGAATTAGATTTGAATTGGTTGAAATCAATAAACCAAGATTTCTTAACTCCAGACATTATTTTTTTTATAGATGTTCCACCCCAAGAATGCATTAAAAGAATAAAGGATTCAAGAGAAGAATTAGAATTGTTTGAAAAAGAGGAGAAACTTAAAAAAGTAAGAGAAAACTTTCTTACACTCGTTAAAGAAACCCCTAATTTTCACAGGATTGACGGAACTCAAACAATAAAAGAAGTTCATGAAGCAGTTGTGGAATTTATTAGAAGGTATTTGAAAGAAAATAAAAAAAATTTACAGAAATTCTTATAATAATTCACAAAACTAATTATTCAAACATGTTTTTAAATCTTAAAGCATCTTCTTCATTCAAAGGAGATTCACAAGTAAAACTCAAATTATTAAGTTTCATTTCTTTAATTGCTTTTACTAAAAACGCGTAATTTGGTTTTTTAGTGTTTAAAGGAAGATGATGTTTTTCACCCTTACTCCCGTATTCCACACTTGTTATGTGGCAGTGAAGGTTTTTTAACAATTTTTTTGGAAACTTTTTTAACAAATTTTTAAAATCATCAATTGTTTTTAAACCCCCGTTTGTTCTTGCATGCGCATGCGCAAAATCAAGACACACGTTTATTCCAAGGTCCTTATGCAAATCCAATATTTCATCAACGCTTCCGAACTTGCTTTTATTACCCATGTTCTCAGGACTTAAAAGCACTTTATGATTTTCTTCCTTTATTTTATCAATTATTTTGCTTAAATTATTTAATATGTTCTCATAAGCAATTCTTGGTTCATCTTTCATATAAAATCCTGGATGAAAAACAACTCTTTTTGCACCAAGAAAATTAGCGATTTTATTTGTTTGAAAAATTCTTTCCATACTTGCTTTTAATTTTGATTTATCTTTACTATTCAGGTTTAAATAATACGGCGCATGACATGTTAAAAACAATTTCAATTTTTTTGCTTTTTTTCCAAAATCAAGTGCTTTCTCTTCACTCATATAAATATTTCTTACAAACTCTACTTCCATACCATTTAAACCAATTTTTTTAACATAATTTAAAGAATCATAAATACTTCCATTAAAACTCATTGGTTTCCCAGCACATAAGAATTTAAGCATATAATAAATATAAAATTGTTTTACTCTTATTTAATTTTTTAAATTAAAATCCAAAAATTCCCGGACCAACTAAGTGTAAAAGAATCACAACTACCATAAGCAATCCTGTTAAAAAAATTACTTTATCAGGGTCTATATGTAATTTGCTTTTGTAATTATCAAAATACCTAACAATGCCGCCCATACCACTTGGCATGCTTATTTGAGCTTTTTTATTCATAAGCTTTTATCAATAATCTTGTATTTAAAAATTTAATTATAAAGTATTAAGTATAGACAATTTTAAAAAGATTAATAATCATAACAAAAACATGGAATACTCTTATCTTTTTGAAAATAAAATTAAAGACAATAAATATAAACTGAAAGAACTTTTTTTGGTTAATGCTTTCTTAGAAAAGAAAGACAGGTTTTCTTTAGAGGATTACAAGAGAATAAAAGAGATTTTGAATAATTTTTCAGAGAAAAAAGAAGGCATTCTTGAAACTGAATTATCTGAGAAATTCACACCACTTATTAATATATTAGCTTATTTAATAAAAAATGATGAAGGAAGGAATGTAAGGGATTTAATAAAATATTTAGAGATTAATTCTTAATTTAAAATATTTTTTATTAATAATTAAAAAATAGTGACTGAACAATACCCCGTCTTTTGTTAGCAGAGATCTGTTCAATAATGAACCATCATTCTGCTCGTGGTATTCAACTAAGCAGTTAAAACCTTGCACCATCCAGGGTAGGCCGTTTCAACCTTAAGCAGGGAAACATCAATTCTGCATATCATTTTTTAACCCTGCCAGGTTCGTTTCTGCTCCATACCAGCGGTTCTCCCGCTCCCAATTACTTGGGTGGAAAGAGTGTTTGGGAAATGAATCCCAAATAACTCATTTGGTGGACGAGAGTTCCTCAGCATTGCATTATGCAATACCGACAACCACGTTGTTCAGTCACTGTTTTTGGAGTGCTTTTTTAAGTATTTAAGCCTTACTTTACGAACTTACCACACCCTATTATTAACATAACAAAAACGAACAAATTAATTCCTACAAATAATTTTTTTAGAACATTTTTTAATTTAGTAAGTATTAATTATTCTTTATGGTTTTAATTGTAGGGCATAAGGGTTGTGGGAAGAACACTATTGCTTCTTTTAAGAAAGCAATAATTGACGGAGCAGATGAAATAGAGTTTGATGTTAGAACAACTCTTGATAAGAAGTTCATAATAATTCATGAAGAGAAAGTAAAATCAAATATTATTGAAAAAACAAGTTATAATAAATTAAAAAAATTAAAAAAAAACTTGCTCTTGCTTGAAGAAGTTCTGATTTTTTTAAGAAAAAATTTTAACAAAAAAATACACCTTGATTACAAATCAAGAAATAATGAGGAAGAATTAATAAAAATTGTTAAAAAACATTATGCTCTGAACAAGGTTTTATTTAATTCATTTCATGTTAAAGTGCTGAAAAAAATAAAAGAAATTGAGCCAAGAGCAAGAGTTGCAATAAGTTTTCCTGAAGACAAAAACCATGTTTCTGAAAAAAAAATTATGAAACCCTTAGTGGATTCTTATTTGTTTTTTAACAAAAAAATAATTAAGAGAAAAGCATTAAATCTAATAAAAAAATCTGATTCAAAAGAAATTATGCTTTACCACAAATTAATTACAAAAGAATTAGTTGATTTCCTTCATTCAAAAAATTACAAAATACACGCATGGACAGTTGATGATATTAAGACAGCAAAAAAATTAGTTTCTCACGGTGTGGATAGTATTACAACAAACAATCCTAAACATTTGAAAACACGTTTAAAAAAATGATTGAATTCTTTAAAAATGAATTGCTTTAATTATTTTTTAATTACAAGAAATTATCTTATTATTTTTTTATGAGGACTTAATCTTTTGATTGATTAAATTTTCTTCACTTCAATGCTTTTCACAGGACATTCTTTTTCTGCTTTAAGCACGCATTTTTCATTTACAGGTGATTTTGCTTTTGCTTTCCCATTATTTTTTAATGAAAACACTTTCGGGCATACGTGTTCACAATTACCGCAACCAATACAAGTTTCTTCATTAACCTTAACTTTAAACATGAATTAATAAAAATAAAAGCAACTTAAAAAAAATTGCGAAAAAGTTTTTCTAAAAAATTTTTTTAAAACTTCTTTATTGCGAAAACTGTTTTTTCCCCTTCATCTTTTAATTCAATACCTGTTTTCAATAATTTATCTCTGATTTCATCGCTTTTTTTATAATTCTTGTTCTTCCTGTATTCATTTCTTAAATCAATTATTATCTTAATTAAGGGTTCTAATTCAATTTTTTCTTTCTTCTCTTCAAGCTTTAACCCGAGCGTTCTTCCAAGCAAGAGAATTGTATCACTTGCTTTATTAAGAATCTCTTTTTTATTATCTAAATTCTTATTAACTTTTTTCATGAACTCATAAATCTCTTTTAAAGCTAAAGGAGTGTTTAAATCATCATCCATTGCTTCTTCAAACTTTTTCTTCACGATTCTTATTTCTTTTTCTAAATTTGTTTTCTTCCCTCCTTCTGAATTTTTAATAAGGTTTAATGTTGTATAAAATTTTTCAAGATTCTTTTTTGCAGTTTCAAGATTCTCATTAGTGTAATTACTTGCAGTCCTATAATGACTGCTTATAAGAAACATTTTCACAACTTCTCCTCCCCACTCATTTATTGCCTGCCTTGTTGTATAATAATTGCCCTTACTCTTACTCATTTTCTCTCCATTAATTAATAAGAACTCATTATGAAGCCAATAATTCACCCATTTCTTTCCAGTATAACCTTCACTCTGTGCTATTTCATTCGGGTGATGCACATAAATATGGTCTTTGCCACCGCAATGAATATCAAAATGCTCTCCAAGGTATTTAATACTCATTGCAGAACACTCAATATGCCATCCAGGATAACCAACACTCCAAGGGCTTGGCCACCTCATTATATGCCCTTTCGTTGCTTTAATCCATAAAGCAAAATCTTTAGGATGACGTTTATTAGGATCTTTCTTAACTCTTGCTTTACCACCGCTTTTCAATAAATTCATACCAAACAAATCATTATATTTTGGGAAAGAAGTAATATCATAATACACATTTCCATCAACAATGTAAGCATGTTTTTTTTCAAGCAAAACCTTAATCATTTCTTGCATTTCAAGAATGTGTCCTGTTGCTCTTGAATAAATGTCTGCACGCATTATATTCAAATCATCATTATCTCTGAAGTAATCAGCAATATATTTTTCTACAAGAGCCATTGGTTGCATCTTTTTTTCTCTTGCACTTTTCAATATTTTGTCTTCAGCTCCTTTATCAACATCACCTACTAAGTGCCCGACATCAGTAAAATTTTGAACATGAAAAACATCATATCCTTTGTAAAGTAAATATCTTTTCAGAACATCCCATGAAGCATAAGCACGAGCGTTACCAATATGCATGTCTGAATAAACTGTTTGCCCGCAAGAATAAAATCTTACTTTACCTTTCTCAATTGGTTTAAACACTTCTTTTTTACGAGTCATTGTATTGAAAAGTTTAAGCACCATAAGTTTAAAGACAATATTATGGTTTAAAAGATTTTTTAATTATTATTTTTTTTATCATACTCTTTTTTAAAAGTTCTAAAAAAATTTTTTCAAAAAACAATAAAAGAAGTGAAAATATGAATGCCGTGCATAAACGAGTAAATGCCAATTAGTTAAGATAAGAGTGTTCGTCCGATTAGTAGTCGTAGGCTGAACACCTCGTTGCCTTGGTGCTTACACCCCGACTCTATCAACGCAGTCTTCTACTGCAGGACTTCAACGGTATCTCTTTTCGCGGAGGACTTCGAGCTTAGATGCTTTCAGCTCTTATTCCTTACGGCGTAGCTACCCAGCGATGCCCTTTCGGACAACTGGTACACCAGAGGCCGCGAGAATTCGTTCCTTTCGTACTAAAATTCCCTTCCACTCAGATACCGAACACTTCCACCAGTTAACAACCATACTGCCTCGCAGCGTATTGAACCCAGCTCACGATCCCTTTTAATCGGTGAACACCCGCACCCTTGGCCGCCGCTGCGCGACCAGGATAGGAAGAG
>JAFCEQ010000013.1 GCA_017609105.1 Candidatus Parvarchaeota archaeon | reverse complement strand
TATTTTTCCATTTTTTTCATACGCTTTACTATTTTCAATACCCAATAGTTTTGGAATGCTTGGTCCGTGAATATCCGCATCAAGAATTCCAACCTTAAACCCTTTTTTAGACAAAGAAACAGCAAGATTAGTAGCGATTGTGCTTTTTCCAACTCCTCCTTTTCCACTCATTACTATAATTTTATGTTTTATTTCTTTCAAACTTTGTTCTAATTTATTCTCTTCCTGCCAAACAGTTTTATTTCCACCCATTCAGTTCATCCACTTAATTTTTTTTATTTTACCTTTTTTTATAACACATTTCTCGTTTTGTGATTTCAATAACAAATTCTAAAAACATTATGAATTATTATTTAAAACAACTATTTATAATTATTGTTTTAAATTTAAAAAAACAGCATCAAGTTTTTAATAGTAGTAGATTTTAGAAATAAATATGAAATATCTTGCGGATTTAGGCAGTGATTTAGAATTAAGTCTTGCAGAACTAATTACTGTTTATCCTGATTTAAGAATAGAATTTTTAGGCAAGAATTATGTAATTTTAAGTGCTGAGAAATGGGATTATAAGGAAGCAATTCATAGATTAGCAGGAACACGCAGGATTGGAAAACTAATTTTTGAAGGAAAAAATTTTGAAGAATTTAAATTAGAAAATTTTGTTAATTTTAATGAACTTCCTGAGAAAATAAATTATTCAATTAATACTTATGGAGTGAATTTTGAGAAAACAAAAAAATTCAGAAAAAAAGTTGTTAATGAAATAAAAAAGCAAGGCATTAAATTGTTTTTGAAGAAACCATCATATCAGAAAGGAACAGTGCTTTCCCCAAGCGATTATTATAACAAGAAAGTGCATATTGAATTAAATTTAGTGAAAACCAATAAGGGGTTTAGTGTTTTCTTAACTGAATGCGTTTTTAATCACAAAGAATATGAGAAACGAGATAAAGAAATGCCTGTGCAAAGATATTCTCAAGCAATAAGCATTCGCTTAGCAAGAATGATGATAAATCTTTCTTCTGCAAAAAAAAATGATGTAATCCTTGACCCTTTTTGCGGTGTAGGCACGATTTTAAGTGAAGCTGTTTTAATGGGCTTGAATGTTATTGGCACTGACATTAGTTTTGATTGCGTTAGTGATGCAAGAAGGAATTTAGAATTCATTACTGATAATAATAGGAAAAAATTTAATGTGTTAAGAAGTGATGCGAAAATAATTGCTCAAACATTTTATGAAAATAAGTTAAGCAAAGTTGATGCAATTATTAGCGAGCCTTACATGGGTCCTTTAATGAGAGAGCCTTTAACTTATACTGAAATAATGGTGTTAAAGAAAAAGTTAGAATCCTTATATAAAGAATTTATTTTTAGTGCAGTTAAAATTTTAAAGCAGTATGGGAGGATTGTTTTTATAACCCCTGTTTTTATAATGAAGAATAAAAAGAAAGTTAGTATTAACATGCATTCTATTATTAAAAATATGGATTTAAGAGTGGTTAATCCTTTGTTGAGCGTGATAAAAAATTTTGAAATGCCTTTTTATTATAAACGCCCTGATCATAGGATTGGAAGAAATATTTGGATTTTAGAGAAATTCAAGTGATTTTTTCAATATTTCCACTGAGTAAAGCAACATAATCATTTATTTCTGATATTATTATACTGCACCCACTGAATTTCAATCCCCACATTATTCCTTTTATCATTAACTCTTTCACATTCTCAACAGAATTCTTAAGCAAATTAATTTCTTCATCAAAAAATCCTTGTTCAAAAGCAAGAGCTGCGAGTTCTGCGCTTCTTACAACTTTTAAATCACCAACAATTTTTTGAAATTCTTCTAAACTTTTTTTATCAATTGTAACAGGCATGTGAAGTTTTCTTTCAAAATGTTTTTTTAGTGTGATTGGTTCTTCAAGTATTAATCTTGTAATGTATTCGTCAGTAGCAATTGTATTTAAGTTTAAGTATTTTGTTAAAGCAATAGTTTCTGCTTCGCCTTTATGAATTAAATGTATTTTTCCTTTTTTTGTTGAATAAATCTTATTAGCCCAAAAAAGAATTTTTTGAGAGTCCTTCTCAAGATTTGGGTATTCCATTATGCTTATATACCCTTTTTCAAAGTATTTTTTAACTTTTAAGGCAGGCCATAAGAATCGTTTGCTATTAAGGGGGTGCGAGTAAATTTCATTAAAAACAGCTGGAGAAACATAAAAAGTTTTTTCTTGTTCAGCGAATTTTTCAATTATAGGCATTAAACAATTCATGCTTAATGAGATTATTGTACAGGAATCTAAAGGCAAGCACGATTTATTCTCTTTTATATTATTCACTTTTTCTCCCTCTTCTTATATTTTAAAGCATTTTTTAAATAAGTTAATCTTTTACTAATGCTTTTTTTTCTTGGATTCACCGGGTATTTCTTGCTTCTTGCTCCAGTGTAAGTACTTAATTCCCATAAAGTAATTCCCAGCAGTTCAGATATTTTTCCTTTGCT
Source organism: Candidatus Parvarchaeota archaeon (assembly GCA_017609105.1). GTDB lineage: Archaea > Nanobdellota > Nanobdellia > JAFCGN01 > JAFCGN01 > JAFCGN01. The sequence continues at coordinate 23,723 of JAFCEQ010000013.1, read as the reverse complement.
AATGCCGTGCTCAACCATCTTGCTTCCTTTTTTTATTTTAGCACTTTCTAATAAATTATTAATATAGTTTGAATAATTTTTGTCAAGTTCTTCAATTATTTCAGAAAATTCTTTTATTTTAACTAAGTATTCTTCCCACTCCTCATTTATTGTTAAAGCAATTAATTTATCAATCATTTCAAGAGCTTGCGTTTTAAAAGCAATCCATTTCTTCTTGTTCTCAATTAACTTATGTTTTGATAAAATCTTTCCCAAAGCATAAATGGTTATGGACAGAGTTGTGGTGTAATCATCTTGTAATATTGTTGCAGAATGAATTATGTGATCGCTTAAATTTTCAATCTTCCTAAAATTTTCTTGCAAAAGCGCTTCTTTCACTCTTTTAAGAAGATTAAGAATGTCATCTTTAGCTACATAAGCATAAGTCATGTTAATTAAAAGCAAAGTCTTTTTAATAAGATTTATGGAAATTTTTTTCAAAACTTTTTATTCTAAATTCTTTAGTGTTAAAAAAATTAATTTGTTAAAAAAATACATTAAATTAAATTCTTAAACTTCTTTAATCCATGCGCAACTCCCATTATAACAACCGCACTTAAACCCTTTTGTTGAAGGATGATTCATTACTACTTCGCAAGTGCTTGCTTTATTAATCCATTCTTCTTCATTGCTCGTGCATTCAATATGTCCTCCACCGCAACCAAATTCAATAGCTTTGCAGTCATTATTATTTGAGCAAATCCCATCACTCCATTCAAAAGTGTATTCAATGTTCATGTTCTTTTCTAAACTAATGCAACCGCTTAAAAAAACAAACAATATTGTTATTAGTGTGAATAGTTCAATTTTTTTTATTAAAATCTTTTTCATTTTTTTTATTAAAGAATTAATAAAATAATAAATATTTTGTCTAAATGCTTATTAATTAGTGTGTGATTTTTAACTAAAATGGAGAAATATTTTGCTCATGAAAAAATAAGGGAAGGACAGAAAGAATTAATGGAAGATGTTAGGGAAACAATTTTTCAGAACAAGATTTTATTAGCGCACGCGCCTACAGGAATTGGTAAGACCGCAGGAGTTTTAGCGCCTATGCTTTACAAAGCATTAAAAGATGATTTAATAATTTTTTTTTTAACTTCAAGAAACACTCAGCACAAGATTGTTGTGGAAACAATACAAAAACTTAATAAGAAGTTAGAAGAGAAGATTAAGACAACAAGTTTTGTTGGCAGACAAAAAATGTGTTTAATGCCTCCTTCTAATAAATTATCTTCTCATGATTTTTCAGAGTATTGTAAAACTCTTAGGGAGACAGGACAGTGCTCTTATTATAACAATGTTTGGAGGATTAAAAAAAGAACAGGTGAGAATCCAAGAAAAGAATTAACAGGAAATGCTAAAATCTTTCTTCATAAATTACAATCTCACACTTATGACGAATTAATTAAGATAAGTAAGGAAGAATTAGTGTGTCCTTATGAAATAGCTTTGCAAGCATGTAAGAATTCTAAAGTAATTATTGGAGATTATTATCATATTTTTAGTCCTGGAATACGCAAAGCAATTCTTCATAAGATTGACAAGGAATTAAGTGATATTCTTTTAATTGTTGATGAAGCTCATAATCTTCCTGGAAGAATAAGAGAGTTATTGACTTCAAAACTCACAAATTTTATGATAAGCAGGGGTTTAAGGGAAGCAGAGAAATATGAACTTGTTGAAGTTATTGAAGGCGTGAAAGCAGTTGAAAAAAGTTTTAGTTTTCTTAAAAAAAAATTAGTGGAGCGCGGTTTAAAAGAATCTAAGGTAAGCACTGAAGGATTTGTTGAATTATTAGAGAAAAATTTGAAAAAAGTTGGGTTAGATTATAAGGAGTTCATTAGTCTTCTTGATAATGGTTCAGAAGAAGTTAGGGAGGAACAAGAAATAAGTTATCTTGCGAGCATTAAGGATTTTCTTGTTGAATGGCAGGAGAAAAAGAAAGGTTTTGTAAGATTATTCAGGATTGAAGAAGGAGAAAGAGAGCGCTTAACATTAATTAAAATAGCTATTGACCCTTCTCTTGTAAGCAAAGAAGTTTTTAATGAAGTTAATTCTGCAGTATTAATGAGCGGGACATTACTTCCTTTGAGAATGTACACTGATTTGTTTGGAATAAAAAATGCTGTTATGAAAAGTTATTCAAATCCTTTTCCTTCAAGCAATCGTCTTAATCTTATTGTTCCTGAGACAACAACAAAGTATAATAAAAGAAATAAGAAAATGTTTGAGAGAATCGCTATTTTTTGCGCTAAATGCGTGAATGCTTGTCCTGGGAATTCAATTGTTTACTTCCCGTCTTATGATTTAAGGAATAAGGTTTATGAATTCTTTAAAAACAAGGTTGATAAACCAATTCTTCTTGAGCAAAGCGGTATTAGTGTTGAAGAAAAGAAAGCTTTGATTCTTGAATTCAAGAATCATTCAAGAGAAGGAAAATTGAATGCGAGCGGAGCAGTTCTTTTAGCATGTATTAGCGGTAGTTTCGGTGAAGGCATTGACTTGCCTGGAAAGCATATTGAACAAGTTATTATTGTTGGTGTTCCTTTAGAAACTCCTGACTTGGAAACACGGGAGAAGATTAAGTATTATGAGGAAAAATACGGTAAGGGGTGGGATTACGGGTATATTTATCCTGCGATGAACAAGGTTTTGCAAGCAGCAGGCAGGACAATAAGAAGTGAAAAGGATAAGGGCGTTATTGTTTTCCTTGATGAAAGATACGCGTGGAGTAAGTATAATTCAATAATGCCTGAGGATTGGTTTTTGAAAAAAACTAATGAACCGTGGAAAGAAATAAAAGAATTTTTTAAACACAATTAAAGAAAAGTTTTTTTTTGAAATCACTTATTAAATTACTTATTTTTTATTTAATCTTTTTTTTCAGAATTTTTCAAAATCAAAATAATTCTCTAAATCATTGTCTAACTCATTATTCAAATCTTCTTCTGCTTCATTCTCCGAATTTTCACTTATTTCATTCTCAGTACTATTTTCTTCTTCAACACCTTCGTCCATCACTATATCATCATTATTTAGTTCTTCTTGTTCAACGTATTCATTAGAAACTTCATTATCTTCTTTTGAATTCTCCTCATTATCTTCGTGTTTTTCTTCATCAATATAAAAATCAGGTTCTTCTGTTAAATCAACATAATTTTCATCAATGTTTTCTTCATTCCTTACTTCTATTGAATCATTTAAGTTTGAATCATCTAAGTTTATGTAATCTTCTGTTATATCATTACTTAACTTCTCTGCTTCTGTTTCTTCAAAATCATTGTCTTCACTAACACTCATAACATCCTTATTTTCTTCTTCAATTCTTTTATCCACTATTTCTCCAGGAATTTCATCAATTCCTTTTTTTAACAAGAGTTTTCTTTCAACTCTTGCAACTTCATTCATTACTTTAATAACAGCATCAGGATTCACGCTTATACTATCAATGCCTGCTCTCACAAGTATTTCAGCAAATTCAGGGTAAATGCTTGGTGCTTGCCCGCAAATACTTACTGTTTTATTTTTAGAATGAGCGGATTTAATTAATTGTTTTATTGCTTTAATTACAGCAGGATTTAATTCATTATACATTCCTGTTTTTGCGAGTATTGTGGAATCCCTATCCACGCCTAATATGAGTTGCGTTAAGTCATTGCTTCCTATACTGAATCCATCGCAGTACTCACTGAATTCTTCAGCAAGTAATATATTGCTTGGAACTTCAGCCATTATGTATACTTTGAAATCATTGCTTCTTCTTAAACCATGAGAATTCATTATTTCAATAACTTCTTCTAATTCTTTTATTGTTCTTACAAATGGAAACATTACATAAAGGTTCTTGAATGATTGTCTTACTATTTTTACTGCTTCTAATTCAAGTTCAAAAACTTTTTTGAATTCAGGAGAAACATATCTTGAACAACCCCTCCACCCAATCATTGGATTATGTTCTTCAGGCTCATATTTTTCTCCGCCTTCCATATCCCTGTACTCGTTTGTCTTAAAATCACTGAATCTTAAAATAACGGGTTTTGGATAAAATGCTTTGCATACCTTAGTGATTCCTTGAACAAGGGCTTGCACGAACTTGTTTGATTCTCCTTTATTAATTAATTCTAAAGGATGTTGTTTTAATTCACTTGTGATTATGAACTCTTCTCTCATTAAGCCAATCCCGTCTATTGGCAAGTTCTTGTATTTTTCTGCCATGTCAGGAAGCCCTAAATTCATATAAATTTTTGTTGCAGTAATAATTTTTTGTGCTTTTTCAGAAGATAATTCAGGAGCGCTCTCAGTTTTAACTTCTTGTTCTATTGTTTTTTCTTCTGCAGGCATTCCTGAAGTTTTTTCAGAAATAACTTCTGGTGTTTCAGTTAATGCTTCAGGAGTTGTTTGTGAAATTTCTTCAGAAATTCTGTAAATTTTTCCATTATTCGCATCAACTTTGATTTTATCTCCTGTTCTTAAAACCATTGTTGCTTTGGAAGTTCCAACAATGCATGGAACACTCATTTCCCTGCTTACAATTGCTGCATGACTTGTTAAACCTCCTTCATTTGTTATTATAGCTTTTGCTTTTTCCATTAAAGGCACGAAATCAGGATCAGTCATTTTAGTAACAAGTATTTCTCCTTCTTTAAAAGTTCTTGACGCTTCGTTTAAATCAGTAACTATTCTTACAACACCGCTTACAACACCAGGGCTTGCAGCTAATCCTTCTAATATTGGTTTGCTTGTTTCAACTTCTTCAGGTTTGCTTGCTTCAGTTTTTCTTATTGTAGTAATTGGTCTTGATTGTATAATAAAAATTCTTCCATCTTCTATAGCCCATTCAATATCTTGCGGGGAATTATAATGTTCTGAAATTCTTTTAATCAATTTTGCTAAATTAATTATTTCATTGTCAGTGAGAACTTGTGCTTCTTGTTTTTTGAAAGGCACTTCTGTAATAAGTGATTTCCCTGTTAAAGGGTCTTTAATCATCATTACTTTTTGTTTCATAATCTTCTTATTTAATATGTTTAAATTCTCGTAATCAACAACATAATTATCTGGATTTACTTTTCCGCTTACAACCATTTCTCCAAGCCCCCAAGCGCCTTCAATAATAATTGTTTTAGCACCAGTGTTTGGGTCGTGGCTGAAAGCAACACCTGACTTATCAGAATCAACCATTTTTTCAATAATAACCGCGATTTTTACTTTCATGTGGTCAAATTTGTTTTTTTCTCTGTAAAAAGTGCTTCTTGCTGTGAATAATGACGCCCAACATTTTTTTACAAAATCAACTACATTGCTTGTTCCTTTAACATTCAAGAATGTTGCTTGTTGTCCGGCAAAACTCGCGTTCGGCAAATCTTCTGCTGTCGCTGATGAACGTATTGCAACAAAAGGCAATTCTTTAGACATATTTAATAAACCGCCTACTTTATTATTAGAAAGCATTTTTGCTTTTTCTGGACCGCCAGCTGCTAATTGCAAGTAAGCTTCTTTAATTTCTTGAGCAATCTCATCAGGCATTTTACTATTAATTATTATTTTTTGAATTTGATTACAAATATCAGTTAATTGTTCTGTGTTATTAACATCTAATCTTGAAAGCAAGTCCTCAATTTCTTCTTTAGCTCTTGTCTTAATTATGAAATCCCAATAAGCATCTGCAACAACAACAAAAGCAATTGGAACAGGAAAACCATTATTATACATTTCTCCAAGATTAGCTCCTTTACCACCTGCTTGTGAGATGGAATTCTTATTTAAATCTTTTAACCATTTAATGTATTTTGACATACCTTAAAAAAATAGTTCCTTATATATTAGGTTTTTTATTCTCCAAGTTTTAACTTACTTTATTCTATTTTTATTGCTTGCTCAGGGCATTGTAATTCGCAAGCACCGCAATCAATGCATTCATCAGGTTTTTTCACAACAACTTCATTATTTTCTTTTCCAAAAACATTTTGCGGGCACACAATTATGCACATCCCACAATTCTTGCACTTGCTTTTATCTATAACAGGTTTTGACATAAATTCTTTAATAATAAAAATAGTTTTTTAAAGTTTATTATTTAATAAGATTATCTTCTTTTATTAAGATTTAATTTATTATTCAGGTTTAAATCCTATTTTTTAAAAAATTTTAAAAAAGAAAGAAGTGGTTGGAGCGAGTTGTTTATTTTGTTTTAATAATCTTTTTTAATTCCTTGATTAAGTCATCAACTGCATCACTGATTTCTTTGTTATTCTTAGCGCCAGTGCATACTATTTTTCCTGTTCCGAAAAGCAAGAAAGTTATATGACTGTCAGGCACTTTGTATACTAATCCAGGGAATCTTTCTGGATCATATTCTGCTGTTTTAAGTTTAAAGGCTAAATCCACTAAATTTAATTCTTCGCCTAAGTTCCCGCTTGCTACCATGTTTTGTATTGAAATGCTTGGTTTCTTGGTTATAATAATGTTTGCTTTCGCAAGTTCCTCAATTATTAGTTGAACTCCTTCTTTAACGTCTTTAACGCTTTTAGCGCCAGTGCATACTATTTTTCCACTGCTGAAAATCAAGGCAGTTATTCCTTTTCTTGAAAGCCTTAATACTAATCCAGGGAATTGTTCTGGATTGTATTCAGTGTTTAAAAGAGTCATTGCGAGTTTTTCTAAAGGAATGCTTGCATAAAGCACAGCGCTTGCAACAACATTTTCAATTTTGTATTCTTTTGTAAAAGCCATTTTTAATCATCTCAAAAAATTTTTTTCAATACTTTTTTTTAATTAATAATATCTTTATAAAACTATTTATAAATATTATTTAAATAATTCCTCTAATAATTAAGGATTTTTAATTATTCAGTAATTTTTTTTGATAATAAGATGCTTTTGTTTAGAATGCTTTTTTTTTGAATTCGTGAGCAACTTTTTAATAACTTAGCGCGCATTATTTTATTATTTCAGCATTTTGATTTTTATCTTCTCATTTTTTATTTTGTGCTCGTAACCATTGCTTTTCTTGAAGTCAAGGATTTCAAGTTTTGTGTTAGTTTTTTCTTCTATTACTTGGAAGTATTTTTCAAGCATTCCTTTCATTGAATCAGTGAGCCCTATTTCTATAACACTTTTTTTATCCCTTGTTAAATTGTTTTCTTTTCGCAAGTCTTGAATTCTTCTAATAACTTCTCTTGCGAATCCTTCATTAATTAGTTCTTGCGTTACCTTAGTATCTAAGAAAACAAATCCCTTACTGAAATCAGAGTAAGTAATGTTTTCTTCTGCTTTTACTTCAAATTTTAAGTCATCCTTAACTAATTTTACTTTCTTTTTTTCAAGGGATAATGTGAATTCACCGTTTTTCATTATTTCTTCTTGTATTTTTTTCCCGTCCATTGTTATTAATCTTCTAATAATTTCTGGTATGTCTTGTTTGAATCTTGAGAGATTAGAGTAATTCACTTTCACATTTATTAACACTTCTTTTGGGTATTCTTTTATGAACTCGATTTTTTTCACATTAACGAGTTCCTTAATATTGTCTTCAAAAGCTTTTATTAATTTCTCGTTTTCTTTATCTGTTAGTATTAATGCTTTCTTCAATGGCCACCTTATACCTTTTCCTGCTTTATCCCTGCAATTAAGAAGAGCGCTCACAACTTCATTACTTATTTCAACTTCTTCTTCTAATTCAGAGTTAATTAATTTTTTATCATATCTTGGCCAAGCAAATAATTGTATGCTTTCTTCTTTTAAATCAAATTGTTTTTTAAAGTTAAGAAATATTTTTTCAGTTATGAAAGGCGTTATTGTGCTAAGCATTTTTATTGTTTCCATAAGCACTTTGTAAATAACGAATAAAACAACTTCTTTTTCTTTTTTACTTCCTTCATTTAATCTTGTTCTTATGCTCTTAATATAATACCTGCTTAATTCAAGGTATAATTCTTCTATTAATTTCGGCGCTTCATGTATTCTTAAATCCTCGTAAGCTTCAGTAGTTTTTTTTATTGCATTATGGAGTTTTGAGAAAATATATTTTTCTTTTGAATCAAAATATTTTATTAATTCTTTCTCTTTTAATTTGCTTGGATTTATTTTATAAAGTTTTGAATACCTTAGTAAGTATTTATGCGTGTTCCATAATACTAATAAGTTCTTGAACCCTGTTTTCGTGTCTTCAGCACTATAATTAACATCAACTCCTGGAATGCAAACACTATTGAAATAATACCTCATCCCATCATTACCAATTTGTTCAATTATTTCTTCAGGACGCACTTGATTGCTTAATGATTTGCTCATTTTTCTTCCGAGCTTGTCATTCACCCAACCATGCATGTAAACATTCTTATAAGGCAGTTCGTGTTTCTTGCTTAACCCTGTTACCCTGCTCATGAACATTAATAAACTAAACCAACCTCTTATTTGGTCTTTGCCTTCAAGAATGAAATCAGGAGGGTATAATTCTTCAAATTTCTTCTTGTTTTTTGGATAATTAAGGCAATTCCAGGCAACGCACCCAGCGTCAATCCACACATCCATTACATCAGGATTTCTTTTGAAAGTGCCTCCGCACTCGCATTTCCAAGTGCATTCATCAATCCAGGGAATGTGCAATGTTTTAGGCGGCTTGCAATACTTTTTTAATTCTTCTTTGCTTCCAATAACTTTTATTTTCTCGCATTTATCGCACTTCCATAAAGGGAAAGGAGTGCCCCAATACCTTTGTCTTGTAATGCAAGTATCTTTTAAATTTGCGAGCCATGAGTCAAACTGATTTTTTCCTCCCCACTCAGGCATCCACTTTATTTTCTTATTTGCTCTTCGCATCTCATTCTTTTTATTTTCTAACTTAAAGAACCATTGTTTTGTTGTTCTAAAAACAATTGGATTATGGCACCTCCAGCAATGCGCGTAATCATGAGCGTATTTCTTAACAGCATAAAGTAATTTTTTGTTTTCAATAACTTGTATGAACTTCTTATCATCATCCTTTGCTCTCCAACCATAATACACTCCTGTTGATTTCTTGAACTTACCGTTCTCATCTAATTCATTAAAAGGTTTTATCCTGTATTTTCTTCCAACTTCTTGGTCTTCAGGACCGCATCCTGGAGCGCAATGAACTAATCCAGTGCCTTCTTCAGTATTCACGTATTCTTCACTTAATAAAACAGTGTGAATATTTTTTCCAAGAACTTTTTCAGCTTTCTCAGGAAGGACTTCAGGGAATGGAGGAACATATTTTAACCCTTCAAGTGTTTTCCCCTTAAATGGCTTGCTTATCTTATAATCTTCTTCTTTTAGTTTTATTACTTCTTCAACTAAGTCCTTAGCAACAATAAGTGTTTCTTTTTCATTATTTATTCTAACATAATCAATTTCAGGGTTCACCATAACTCCTAAATTAAATGGCAGAGTCCATGGCGTTGTAGTCCATATTAAGAGGTAAGTGTTTTCTTCATTAATTAACGGGAATTTCACATAAATACTGTCCTCTAATAAATTCACATACTCTAACTCGTGTTTTGCAAGTGCTGTCCCACAAGTAGGGCACCAAGTCATTACTTTTTTGCCTTCATACAAATTATTATTCTCCCAAGCTTTTTTTATCGCCCACCAAACACCTTCCATGAATTCATCCTTAACAGGCATGTAAGGATTATTCCAATCCATCACAACACCCATTTCTTTGAATTCTTTTATCATCGCATGCATCATTTTAATACTGTAATCCTCGCATTCCTTGATGAACTTTTTTAAACCATATTCTTGAATGTCTTCTTTTGTTTTTAATCCTAATTTACTCATTACTTTTTTTGCAGTTGGCATTCCATGCATGTCAAAACCGCTTCTATCCCACACCTTATACCCTTGCATTCTCTTAAATCTTAAATAAGCATCTCTTAATGATCTGCCGAAAGCAGTGCCTAAGTGAATAAAACCGCTCGTGTAAGGAGGCCCATCCAAATAATAAAATTTTTGCTTACCTTTCTTCCTAAACTTTTCTAATATCTTATTTTCTTCCCAATACTTTCTTATTTCTTTTTCTACTTTTTTGAAATCATACTCATCATTCATTTTCTTGAACCTCGCAATAAGGCTTTAAGAACAATAAGATTATAAATATTTTCAAGAAAATCATTGGTTAATGGGACAATCCCCGCGTAATGCCATAATTCTCATAAAATCATTCATAGCAATTAATACACAAAAACATGTTTATAAACATTTTTCTCAAAAAATTTTTTTTTTATTCATTTTTAATGTTTGATTAGTGTAGTGGAGGATAATAAAATAATAAAATTAAATTAAGCTTTATAAAGAAATTTCGCTTTAACTCTTATTTGAAAAGTTATCTGAATAAAAAAAATGCGCTTAATAAATGTTATACGCAATATTACTCAGAACGCCTCACTTAAGATACTTTTCTGACTTCTTGAAATGTTTAAACCATTCAGCGTCTAAGTCAGTATTATATTGATTAGCAATTTGCAGAAGCAGAACTTGTAAATCTATTAGTTCATGATCAACAATATTTTTGTTCTTTAAATTTGATTTCAGAATGCTAATCTATTTGTCTATTATTTCAAGAAGCTTTGTAACATCAGTTTTATTAAATCCGGCCTTTTTCTCGAATTCTTTAATTTTATTCTTTAATTCATTAAGTGTCATATTAATTAATAAAACTATATTGTATTAAGTAATCAGGACTTTTTTGTCTTTGTAAATACATGATTTTTTACCTTAATCTTTTTAAACAATTAGATGTTTATGTCTAAATCATGACGTTGTTTAAAAGTTCTCAATTATGGACTGAGAAGTACAGGCCTAAAAAATTGAGTGAAATGCTTGGCCAAAAAGAGATTATTGAGAGGTTAAGATTATTCGTTCAGAATAAGTCCTTGCCTAATGTTTTGTTCGCAGGCCCTCCTGGCGTGGGGAAAACTACTGCCGCTTTATGCATAGCAAAAGAATTGTTCGGGAGTGCTTGGAAAGAAAACCTTCTTGAATTAAACGCAAGCGATGAAAGAGGTATAGACACTATAAGAAATAAAGTAAAGAATTTTGCGAGAACAAAAGCAATAAGTAATGTCCCGTTTAAATTAATCTTATTAGATGAAGCAGACGCTCTTACTAGAGAAGCTCAGAGCGCGTTAAGAAGAATAATGGAAAAATATTCGGATACGTGCAGGTTCATTCTTGACTGCAATTACGTGAGCAAGATTATAAGCCCTATTCAAAGCAGGTGCGCTGTCTTCAAATTCAAGTACTTAGATAAAGATGAAGTCATTAATTATTTAGAGGAGATTGTGAAAAAAGAAGGTTTAACAGCGGAGAAAACTGTTTTAAACACTATTTTTGAGATATCAATGGGTGATGTTAGGAAAGCAATAAATATTATTCAAGGAAGCGCAATACTAAGCAATAAAATAACAAAAGACATTATTTATGGGTATAGTTCAGCGTTAAGGCCTGAAGAAGTAAGAGAATTGCTTGTTTTCATAGCAAGAAAGGATTTCATTAATGCAAGGAATGAAATAATGAAAATCATGATTGATAATGGCTTGTCATCGCTTGATTTATTAAAACAATTATGTAACATAATAATTGATTCAAAACTCCCTGTTGATAAGAAAGTAAGGATTATTGATGAAATAGCAACAACTGAGTTCAGGATTGTTGAAGGAAGTGATGACTTGCTTCAATTAGACGGTTTATTAGCAAGGCTTTTCTTATTATGGTAAAATGTTAATCAATGAATTCACACCAAAAAAATTAAGCGAGATTTACGGGCTTAATGAGCAGAAGAAAGAACTCTTGAATTATGTTAAAACTTATAAGAAAGGCAATAAGGCTTTACTCTTATACGGGCCTCCTGGTGTTGGTAAAACTTCTTTAGTTCATGCTTTTTGCAAAGAACATAATTATGAGTTAATAGAGATTAATGCAAGCGATAAGAGGAACAAAGAAATAATACACTCATTAGTTGGGAATGCAGTTAAACAAAAATCCTTATTCAATGTTAATAAATTAATACTTGTGGATGAAATAGATGGTTTAAGCGGTAATCAAGACAGAGGAGGATTACAAGCACTCATTAATGTTATTAAGGAAAGCCCAACACCAATAATCTTAACATGCAATGATTATTGGAGTAAGAAGTTAAGCGCTTTACGCTCTCAAGTGAAAGCAGTTGAGTTCAAGAAAAGACCTAAAACAGATGTAAGACAATTATATTTAGAAATTATTAATAAAAAAGGATTAAAAATTAATGAAATAAAATTAAGACAATTGCTTGAAAATTATTCAGGAGATATTAGAGCAGCAATAAATGATTTGCAAACAATAGGAGAAAGCGGTTTTAAAAGAAATTATGAGAAAACAATTTTTCAGGCCTTGCAGGATTTATTTAAAGCAAGAGAATTCAATGAAATGCTTAATGCTTTTGAGAATTCAGAAGCAGATTTGAACGAGGTTTTCTTATGGCTTGATGAGAACTTAAGGAATCAATGCAAGAGTGATGAAGAACTCGCAAGAGCTTATGATTGCTTGAATAAAGCAAGCAAGTATTATAATCAAGGCATGAAAAAGAATTATTACAGGTATTGGTTTTATGCAAGAATACTCTTAACAGCAGGCGTTGCTAATGAAGTGAGAATCAAACCATCATGGGTGAGGTACTCTCCTCCAAAAAAACTGCTTAAATTATGGCAGTCAAGAAAAAAACGTTTAATAAGAGATGAGATTGCAGAAAGAATAGCGAGAGAAGCTCACACAAGCAAAAGAATTGTTAAAGAACAATACTTCCCATTAATAAAATTTCAATTAAAAAAAGGAAAAAATCCGTATAATATTCCTAAAGAAAACCAAAAATATTTTTTATAAATCACTTTTTATGCAATACTTTTAGTTTAATTATTGTATGAATATTATAACACATAAATGCATAAAAATCAAGCGCAATCTCATAATTAATAGGATGTGAGAACACTCCTTAATTTAGTGGGTGGTATTATTGGAAGACAAGGAAATAGTGAAAGAATTTAATCATTTTTTGGAGAAAACTTATAAGAAAGAGCTTACAGAAGCGATTACAAAGGGATACCGCTCTCTTTTAATAGATTTCAGAGAACTTGAATTAGAGAATCCTGAGTTAAGCGAGGAATTGCTTAATGCTCCTGAAAAAACAATTGATTTATTCAAAGAAGTAATTAAAGGGTATTACATTGATGAGAATGAAGAAGAAATCCTTCCAAGATTCATTAACCTTCCTCAAGATAAGAGGGTTGAAATAAGAAATATTAGGGCGAAACATATTGATAAATTCATTTTTATTGATGGATTAGTCAGGCAAGCGAGTGATGTGCGCCCAGTGAGCAAGGAAATAACTTTTGAATGCCCTAGTTGTTCTCAAAAAATTTTAGTTCATCAAGACAAGTTCAAACTTTCATTGCCGAAAATTTGTCCTAATTGCGGTAGGAGAGGAGGGTTTAAGGAAGTTGGAAAGAAATTAATTGATACTCAAAGATTAGTTGTTGAAGAAATACCTGAAATGCTTGAAGGAGGAGCTCAACCAAAAAGAATAAGTGTTTTCTTACAAGGAGACTTAGTTGATCCTGAGATTATTAAGAAAACAGCTCCAGGAAGCAAGATACGAATTATTGGTGTTGTAAAAGAAATTCTTGTTTATAATAAAACAGGAAGTGCTACCACGCGATATGATTTAATAATTGAAGCGAACAACACTGAAAGCATTGATAAGGATTTTGAAGAAATAGTGATAACTCCTGAAGATGAGAAAGAAATTAAGAAGCTTGCGCGCGATCCTGAGATTTATGATAAACTCATTCACAGTATTGCTCCTGCAATTTTAGGTCATGAGAAAATCAAATTAGCTTTAGCATTACAATTATTCGGTGGTGTGAGAAAAATTCGTTCAGATAATACGAGTGTAAGAGGGAATATTCACATAATCCTTGTAGGAGACCCTGGAGTTGCGAAAAGCCAAATATTAAAGTACATAAGCAATTCTGCTCCGAAAACAAGATATGTTAGTGGTAAAGGAGCAACAGGCGCTGGTTTAACTGCAACAGTTGTTAAGGATGAATTTCTTAAGGGTTGGAGTTTAGAAGCAGGAGCTCTTGTTCTAGCTAATGGAGGTATTTGTTGTATTGATGAAATGGATAAAATGAATCCTGATGACAGGGTTGCAATGCATGAGGTTATGGAGCAGGAGACAGTGAGTATTAGCAAAGCAAATATTCAAGCAACATTGAATGCTCAAACAACGATTTTAGCAGCGGCTAACCCAAAATTAGGGAGATTTGATCCTTACGAAAATCTTGGAAAACAAATTGATATGCCTCCGACCTTGCTTAATCGTTTTGATTTAATATTTGTTTTAAGAGATTTGCCGAACAGGGAGAGGGATACTCAAATAGCGCGTTATGTGTTAGAAGCAGCAACTGATCCCATGAGCAAGAAACCAGTGATTGAGTCAGAATTTTTAAGAAAATACATTGCTTATGCAAAAGCTCATATAAAACCAAAATTAGGGCCTGAAGCTATGGAAGAAATAATGGATTTCTATGTTAATTTAAGAAATAAAAATAATACTAAGGAATCTGAGACGAGAGCGATTCCTGTTAGTGCAAGACAACTTGAAGCATTAATAAGATTAAGTGAAGCAAGTGCAAGAATAAGATTGCAAGACACTGCTAATAGGGCAGATGCTTTAAGAGCGATTGACTTATTAAAGTGGTGTTTGAAACAAATAAGTTCTGATTCTGAAACAGGAGAACTTGATATTGATAAAATATTAACGGGTATGTCAACAAGGGAGAGAACGCAGATAAGAGCTGTTAAAAAATTAGTGGAGAACATTATTGATGATTTAGAAAAAAAGTTTCCTGATGCAATCCCTGTTGTTGAAGTATTTCAAGAAATTGAGAAAAGAGAATCTGATGAGGAAAGAGCAAAAGAATTAAAGAAAAAAGCAGAAGAAATATTGGAGCGTATGAAAAGAGATGGTGAAATTTTTACTCCTAAGAGAGGAATGATTAAGAAAGTGGGGTGGTAAAAAATTTTTACTCAAAGAATAACTGCTGTTTATGAAAAAATAAAGAACATAGAAAATTATTCAAGCGATGTTCCGAAAAGAATACGGCTTGTAGGCATTATTTTAAAGAAGTTTGTGGCAGAAGAGAATAAGTATTGTTATTTCACAATAGATGATGGCACAGGAGTGATAAGGCTTAAAATGTTTGAGAACTTAGAGCATGTGAATGACATAAGAGAATCTGATAAGGTTTTAGTTATTGGTTTCATGAAAACTTATAATGATGAAGTTTATGTTCAACCAGAGTTTATAAAGAAATTAAGTTCAAACGAGTTTTATTTCCATAAGATAATAAGAGAAAAATTAGTTAAGGATTCTTCAATATTAAATAATGGAGAAAAGTTTATGGAATCGCTTGCAGAGAGTGAAGAAAATAATGATGAAATCACACTCTTGATTAAACTTCTTAAAGAAAATGATGGAATGAGTTTTAATGAATTAAAAGAAAAATTAGGGGTTAGTGAAGAAAGAATAAAAGAAGTTTTAAACACTTTAATGGATTTAGGAGATGTTTTTGAGCCAAGAAAAAACTTTTTTAAATTAGTTTAAAAAACAGGGATTCGCATGAGCAAAGAAAGAAGGTAATAAGAATTATTTTATAGGAAATTTACATAAATAAGTAGTGCTTTTAACAAGAGTATGAATGAATTTTTGTACAATACAGAGTTAGCGTCAAACATGATTTTGTTTGTGTGCGGATTGCTTTTAATGTCAACAATATTGAGTTCAATAAAAAAATTTCCAAGATTCACGCTTGGCAAGATATTCATTTTTTTTTCAGGACTTGTTATAATGATTGGAAGTACTTTAAGAATTTTTTTACCTCACCAAACAGCGTTTGATATTTTTATTGCTTCTTCTTTTCTGCTTTTTAGTTTAGGCATTTCCTTCTTTTATAAGAAACCTCTTTGGAGTCCGAAGAAAAAGAATGTACAAGAAAAAGAAAACATTAAAACAAAAAAGAAGTAATGCTTTAAATTCATTTTTAACAAAACTTTAATAATTTTGAATTATTAAATTAAATTATGCCTGAAAAAACTTTGTTTGAATCTAATAAAATTCAATATTATTCTACTAAAATAAAAAAATGGATTGTAGGCACAATTAGAATAACAAAGAATTACATTTATCTTTCTTATAGAAGTCAATGGCTTCCTGTTTTTTTAAAAAACGTTGTTAATGTTGATGATCATGATGAGAAAACACTTGTTCTTGATGTTGAAGATGTTGACGGAGGGTATTCATTGTTTATTACTACAACAAAAAAAGAATTAGATAAAATAAAAAAGTATGTGAAGAAATTAAAAAAGAAAAAATATTCTTTTGTCAAGGTTTATAGAGTAATGCTTATTATTTTTCTTATAACAAGCGGAACGTACTTAGCTTTTGAGTATTTAATACCTGCTATAAACACTTTTTTTAATCCTCCCTTGAATTTAACAAGATATGAGAACTTAACGTATAGGGATGCAGAGTTCTTAACTAATTTTTTCATAACAAATTCAAATATTTTTAATGATTCAATTAGCAGCACAATAACTTTTAATAGTTCTTCATACAATGATTCTGTGAGTTGCGAAAAATATTTGATGCAAGGAGGAGGAGAGGAATTTAAAATAATAAAATGCAAAAACATAACCTTGTCAAAAGAATATTATGATTTGCTTGTGAAAGAAAAAAAAAGTTTAAGCGAAGACAATGAAACCATGTATTGCAAGGAAGAAGAGATATGCAGGGATCAAGAAATATTTCTTTGCATGATAACAACAGGAGATTCTTTGCTAACAGAGTATTATTGGACGAACACTAATTACACTTTTATAAGCAATGGAGAAGAAGGCATTAATTTGTTTCAAAAATTGTATTGCGTGAAAAAAGAGATTTAATATTCTAACAATTCTTTTTTAATAATTAATGATTAAAATAAGTATTGGTTTTTATTACATCAATCTTTTAATAAAAAAAAGAGTTATTTAATTTTGTAATGAGGACTTCAGAGATAATAAAGTATTATTCAAATAAAAAAATAAGAGAAAAAATTTTAGAGCTTAGTAAGCATCGAGAAGTAGTGCCAAGGTATTCTGACGGTGGTTTCGGGAAACGCCCTCAGATTATATTATATGATAATGAGATATTAAATTTAGTGAGGAATGGTGTAAGCAGTTTTCATGCAAGCCAAGAGATTTGGCAGAATCCAATGCACTTACACACTAATATGCGAGATGAAGAACTAAATGAATTAAGAAGAGGATGGGATTTTTTTCTTGATATTGATACAAAATATTTTGAATACGCTAAAATCACTGCATACTTAATAATTCAAGCATTAAAAGCTCATAATGTCTTTAATTATTCTGTTAAATTTTCTGGAGGCACTGGATTTCATGTTGCTGTGCCTTGGGAAGCGTTTTTAGAAAAAAATAATGAAGAAGTTTTAAGAAAAAAATTTCCTGAAGCACCTCTTATTATTACTGCGTATTTGAAGGAGATGATTAAGAAAGAATTAAGAAAAAAATTGCTTGAATACGCAGGAGGATATGAGAATATATTAAAAAAAACGAACTTGTCTTTTGAACAAATTATTGAAACAATTAATGGCGAGAAATTTTTTAATCCTTATTCAGTTATTGGTATTGATACAATTCTCTTGTCTTCGCGCCATTTATTTAGAATGCCTTTTGTTTTTAATGAAAAAACTTGGTTAATATCTCAGCCGTGCGAGAATCCTCTTGATTTTGAATTAAACATGGCAAAATCAGAGAACGTGAATACTGAAATAGGATTTCTTGAAAAGAAAAAGAAAGGCGAAGCAGTTTTTCTTTTAAAACAAGCGTATGAGTGGCATTGGTATAATAAATCTTTGAAAAAAGAAGAAAAGAAACTGAAACAGGATAAGATTTTTGACACGCCAACAAAAGCGATTGAGATTAAATGCTTTCCTCCGTGCATTCAAAAAATTCTTCAAGGACTTTCAGACGGAAGAAAAAGAAGTGTTTTTATTTTAAGCAATTTTTTGCGTTCATGCGGGTGGTCTGATGAAATGATAAATGATAAAATAAAAGAATGGAATGCAAGGAATAAACCTTCTTTAAAAGAAAATTTTTTAACTCAAACTTTGAAAAACAAAAGAAGGTTTCCACCGCCTAACTGCGATAATGAAGGATATTATAAGGATATTGGTGTGTGCAATCCTGATGACTTGTGTTCTAAAATAAAAAATCCTGTGACTTATGCTTTAAGAAAAAAAGGGTTTAAGAGAATAAAGCGTGGAAAAAAAGATAAAAAAATAAATAAAAACAATAAAAATAAAGAAGAAGTGATTAAAAGGGAGAAATGAAATGGAAGATGAAATAACTTATGAAAAATTAGTGTCTATTTATAGAGAAGAGAAAGGAAGCAAGCCCTTAACTAAACTTTGTTCTGATTTCTCTGAGAAAGTAAGAGCGTACTTAGTTGAGAAGAAAAAAATAATTGAACAATCAAAAAACACGGATAACATGTTTTCTAAAGATATTTCTTCAAAAGCAAGAAAAGAATTAAAAAATGCTTTAAGAATATTAAAAGAAATTTTTTATTACAGGCAAACAAAAATCTTGAATCAAGCGC
This sequence comes from Candidatus Parvarchaeota archaeon, assembly GCA_017609105.1. Taxonomy (GTDB): domain Archaea; phylum Nanobdellota; class Nanobdellia; order JAFCGN01; family JAFCGN01; genus JAFCGN01. The sequence goes on along the minus strand of JAFCEQ010000013.1, from coordinate 4,963 downwards.
TTCTTTCAGTAAGAACAGAAGCGGAAATCCAAGATTTTGAACCAATGTTAGAGGAGGAGAAAAAATTATTTGAGAACATTTATGATTTGCTTTATAAAAACATGAAGGTTTTAACAAGTGTTTTAAATAAAAATAATGGAATTAAAGAAGAAGGAAAAGTTTTAAAAGGAAATATGGTTAAAGTAAGAGTTATTGAAAAAATAATCCCATTTGTATGGGAAGATGGAAGAGTGTATGGGCCGTATAAAAAAAACGAAGAAGCCCAACTTCCAAAAAAAGTTGCTGAAATATTAAAACAAGATAATAAAGTGATAATAATATGAAAATTCCTAAAAAAACAAAAAAATACTGTCCTCACTGCAAGAAACACGTAGAGCATAAAGTTATACAAGAGAAAACAGGCAGGGAAAGAGGAAAATTAACAATTGGTGCTAGAAGACATTCAAGAAGAAGCAATATAAAGGGTTATGGTGGTTTTCCTCAGCCTCAAATGCAGAAAGGTAAAAAGTATGGTGTTAAAAAAAGCAAAAAAGTTAAACTCGTGTTTGAATGCTCAGAATGTAAGAAGAAACAAATAATTGGAAGCGGTAGGAGAGCAAAAAAAGTTGAGTTCAAACAAGAACATTAAAAAAAATAGAGGAGAAAAGGTGAAAATAATATGCCAAAAAATTTAATAAAAGAAACAAAAAGCAGGTTTATTAGGGTTAGATGTCCTAAATGCAAGAATGAGCAAATAATTTTTGGCAAAACCGCGCAAAAAATAAGTTGTTTAGTTTGCGGAAAAGAACTTGCTGAATCAACAGGGGGTAAAACAAAAATTAAAGCTCAAGTTCTTGAAGTTTTATCCTAATTTTTTTTTGAAATAACCAAACATTTTTAAACGCTTTTAATTTAATTAATTCTTATGGTTTATTATTTAAAAGAAGGGTTTCCTGAGAAGAAAGAACTTGTGATTTGTACTGTTAAGAAAATCCTTCCTCATGCTGTTTTATGCACTTTGGATGAGTATCATAATAAGGAAGGAATGATTCATGTTTCTGAATTAAGTAATAAGTGGGTTAAAAACATAAAAGATATTGTTATTGAAGGAAAGCAAATTGTTGTAAAAGTATTGGATGTTGATGAAAGAAAAGGGCATATAGATTTGTCATTAAGAAGAGTGAGTAATTCTGAAAGAGAAAACAAGTTCAAGGAATGGAGGTTAGAGAAAAGAGTTGATAAATTATTGCAAGTAGCTGAAGAACGTCTTAAAGAGAAGAAAGGTGCTTACGAGAATATTGGTGATAAAATACTTGATGAGTACGGAGCGCTTTTTGTTTTTTATGAAGAATGCAAGGAAAAAGGAAGAGAAGCATTTAAGAATTTGAATCTTCCAAAAAAATGGGAGGACGCAATTTACACTATTTTTGAAGAGCAGTTCAAAACAATAAAAGTTGTGTTGAAAGGGAATATGACTGTAAAAAGTTTTGAAGGCAATGGATTAAATGATTTAAAAGATTTTTTCAATGAATTAAGAGTTTATGCTGAAGAAAAAGGTTATGTTATTGAAATTAAATACCTTGGAGCTCCAAAATATTATTTAACTTTAACAGCAAAGAATTATAAAATTGGTGAAGAACAATTAAATGATTTAATAAAATTTGCAGAAAAACTAAGCAAAGAAAAGAATTTAAGATTTTCATGGGAAAGAGTTTCTAAGTGAAAAAAATGAAAAGAATACATTATTGTAATGAATGCAAAAAATATACGTTAAAGGAGGAGTGTTGCAGTAAGAAAACAATTCTTAAAAACCCGCCGAAATTTTCAGAAAAAGATAAGTACGCAGAGTATAGGAGAAAAGCAAAAGAAAAGGAATTAAAAGAGAGAGGTTTATTATAATGTCTGAAATGGATTTTAAAATAATACAACATAAAAAAGCAAGATTAATGAATCCAGTACTTATAGAAGCGCTTCCAGGTATTGGTAATGTAGCAAGAATTGCTGGGGATTACTTGATTGACACTCTTAAAGCAAAAAAAATAATTACTATTTACTCAAACACGTTCCCTAATTCTGTTTTCATAAACAAGTCATCATTAATTGAACTTCCAAAAATGGAGCTTTATCAATGGAGGGATGAGAAAAATAAAAGGGATTTGCTTATTCTTGTTGGGGATGCGCAACCTTCAAATGAGAAGGACTCTTATTTTTTAAGTAAAAAACTTTTTGAATTAGCAAAAGAATTGAAAGCAAAACAAATAATTACTATGGGAGGAATTGGATTAAGGGTTATGCCTGAAAAAAACGTGGTTCATGGTGCAGCAACAGAAGAGTATTTAGTGAAAAAACTTCAATCATTAGGTGCTGTTTGCGACGGGAACAAGACTGTTGGCATGATATTTGGGGCTGCAGGACTTCTTATGGCTTACGCTAAACTTGAAAAAATTCCTGCAATAAGCTTGCTTGCTGAAACTTTTGGACACCCACAACATCTTGGGTTCAAAGCTTCAAAAAATATTCTTGAAATCTTATGCGATTACCTTGATATTGAACTTGATTTCACTAAAATTAACAAGGAAATTGCTAAAATAAAGAAGAGAGAGAAATCCATTATTGATGAGGATTTAAAAAAATCAATGGAATTCCAGAATTTATTCAAAAAAGACACAAGGTATATTGGATAAAATTCTATGTTTTTATTAAGAAGAAGTGTGTTAAAAAAATTTTTTTAAACTTTCTTGAGAAGCATTTTCTGAAGAATCTTTAAACTCTTTTTCTTCAAGGATTTCTTCAGGAATAACGATTTTCCCATAAACACCATCATAACCCGGCATTATTGTTAATCCTTGTTTTCTATTTAAAATAATGAGCTTCACAAGAAGCTTGTTATTAATTTTTTTTTGTAATTCTTCTTCACTAATATGCAATAAAATATTGAATTCATTATCAAAATTTTTTATTAAATCATTATAAATACTCCATATTCTTTTTGAGTTCAAAGAAGAAAGATTAAGAGCGTGTTTTATTAATTCATGCAATGGCAATAATTTTTTGAAAGGAATAGCGTTTATTGGCTTTCTTCCTAAAGGATTATCACTTAATTCTTCAACCCTATTCTCCACTCCAATTGTTAATGGCTTGCCACAAACAGGGCAAATACCTTTTAATTGCTTGCTCTTCTCAGGGGATAAAACAATATTGCAATTCCTGTGCCCGTCAAAATGATATTTGCCGTAAGCAGGTTCTGTTTCTATTGTGAATTCAAAATTTTTTTTTGTTTTTATTGCTTCAATTAATGAATCATAAGTTAATTCTTCTAACTCAAAAACATTTGCTTCCCTGCCTAACCTCCAAGGCCAAGGAGAATGACTATCACTATTACTTATTAAAGTGAAATTATCTAATTGAGAGCACCTCCAATTCATTGCTGGATCACTGCTTAATCCTGTTTCAAGAGCGTGAATATGTTTTAATTCCTTACCATAACATTCTTTAATATTATCATAACCTGAATTGTTTCCGAACAAACTGAACCAGGGAGTCCAAATATGCGCTGGGAAAACAAAAATTTTTTTTGAAATATTCATTAAATCATGCACTAATTCCTCGCTCGTCCATTTACCAAAAATTGGTCTGCCATCATAATCTAATCTTCCGTGCTTTCCTAAGAGTTCTATTATTTGTTCTGCAATCTCAAAGTCAGGGCTTAAAATAACGTGATGAATTTTTTTCACATTAACACTATTTTTTGGATTCTTTACAGAATAAATATTGCTTATCTCAGTTGATAAAACCCATTTCATATTATTAAAATCATACACTCCACTATGATTATTATCACAAAGTTTTTGTTTTAATTCTTTAAACCATTTAGGATGAGTGAAATCTCCTGTTCCAAGAAGGTTTAATCCTTTAATTAAACCATATTTTGATTGGTGTTCAACATCCATTATTGAACTCGTTGCTCTTGAATACTTTGAATGATTATGCAAGTCAGCGAAAATTTTCATGAAAAAAAATAAAATTTTTGTTATTAAATGATTTTGCGTTACAAAAAAAGCATAATCAAAAAAAATTAAGAACGCTCATTCCAATACTTAGTATGCTTGTTGGCTTCCTTTAATTACAAGACTTAAAGGATTTGCGTCAACAGTGTACCCGTATTTTAAATTTATTTTCATTGTTTCAACTACTTCTTCGTTTACTTTAGTTCTTTGAAATTCAATAGCAAACTCATTTTTTGTATTTCTTACAATTTTATGCAATGCATAATATTTACTTGGTTCTTCTGGGTTGTAAATGCTTGTAATTATGTAATCAGTACCGTCATCGCTTAATCTGATGTTACTGCATTGCGTTATATTTGTGTATCCTTCTTTTTCATAAGCTTCAGCACACCAAGAAGAAGGGTTCGCAAGCTCCCAAGTGCTTGGATAAGTAATTTCAATTTCTTTTACGATTTCACTGAGTTGAGGGTTTTCTAAAAAACTTATTTTGTTTTGGTCGTCTGAAATTTCATTTAAATATGCAATTCTTCCCCCGCCATTATTAACCATTTCTACATTAACAAAAAAAGGTGTTAATTCCTTTGGATTGTCTTCTTCATGATTGAATGTATGCACTGGTTCTTCAGTGCTTAAATAAACCTTTACAGGTGAGTTTGAACAACCTTTTAATGGAGTAACAGTGATTGTTGAAGTTTCAGGAACAAAATGAACATCAGTGTATGCTTGTGTTTCATAAAAATAATAAACCCTGCCATTAATATCTAAATTCACGTCTGTTGGAATATTAGGGTTTGGAGTTTTAACATTCCAATAAAAATTTAATGGCACATTAGGAACTAATTTATCAGTTTCATAATAACTCTTGCTTAAATCAACTCCTTCTTCTTCACTATTCTGCGCGTATTCTATATTATAGATGACACCAATTAAGTTTTTAGCTGAATATTCTCCATTATTTAATAATTCCATTTTTAAAT
>JAFCEQ010000041.1 GCA_017609105.1 Candidatus Parvarchaeota archaeon | reverse complement strand
AAATTAATCATAAGAAAAAACGAGTTTATAAGCTTAAGCATTAATACTAAGCTCTGATTGGTTTTTAAGCAATACCAAATACATGAATCGTGTTACCCGTAATAACTTCATTAACCTCATGACATAATAATGCCAAGAGCTTGCTTCGTAAGTCAAGTTTTTCCTCAAGAGATAAGGATTTCACTTCCTGAGGAGTTAAACATAGCTTCCTTAAGTATTTCTCATACTCATAAGCGAAAGAATCAAATCCTAAAACAAACTTATGTTTTGGTAATCTCCTTAGTTTTTTGAGTAACTTGTAAGGCTTGCGAGCCATAATAGTAATAGTGTTCTGATTATAATACTTGTACTTCCACGTGCCTTCTTCCTTGTTCCACACAAGTTCCTTAGTGAGCAACCCAGAATCTAAGAGGACATCAAGTGATTCCTCTAACTTTCTTTTCCATAAGATGTTTTCTTTTCTTAATTTATTAAACACTACATACACGTCATCATGTACCCTGCTTTTTTAATTTCTTCCTCATTAATAACCTTACTAAAATAATCTAAATCATGGGTAAGACTTAATTCTAACTTCCTTACTAATTGTTTTTCCTTTAATACTTCTTCCTTAATCCTAACTAAACCTTTACGCATTTCATCACTCTTATCATAATTAAGAACTTCAAGGAAATCATCACGAAAATAACTCTTAGGATAAAAAGGTTCTTGATTAATGCTTTGGAAATGAGAATCAAAAGTACTAAATAAGTCTCTTTTAAATAACATGCTAGAAAATAATTCATTGTATAATATTTCATCCTCGTCTAAGCAAGAATAATTTGCTTGAGCTTACATAAAGCATTTTGTTCTTCTCAGAAACAGTAGTCATTTCCAATAATTCGTTATGTGTGTATCCTTCATCACCTTTGAGTATTGTGTTCATGAAAAGATAGAAAGGGGTTTTCATATCTTTTCGACTGAGAATACCTTCTATAAGCTGCCGTTTTGAATAATCCTGAGATCATAAGCACTCACGATTTCAGCTTTAAGCTTATCACCAACAATTTTCATGAGTGCTTCAACCAACCAAAACACTCCCCAAATAATGTCTTATTAAGAATAAAAACACCACTAATTTTTATGTGTTTTATTACTAATACTCAAAAAAGAACAAGAAATGATTATTAGATCAATCTTCACGAACACGTTTATAAAATATGATTATACCTTTAATTAATTAAAAAATTAAATCTTAAGAATTAAATCTATTTAACCAAAATATAAGTTAAAATAAATTTAACTTATTCATTAGTATAGATTACATAAATATTTAAATAATCTTTTGATTAATAATGAATAATATGAAAAACATGGAAAAATTACAAAATTGGGTTGAAGAAAGATATGAAATTCTTTGGGATGCTTTTGGAAATACTTCTTTTTCAAGAGAGGATGCTATAAAAAAATTAAAAGAAAAGAGTACAGGGGACATTGAGGACAGAAAGGATTTGGAGGGTATTGCTGTTCTCTTTTCTGAACTTAAGAAAGTAGGTCTTTTGACAATAAAACAGGACCCTTATGATAAGAGAAGGAGTCTTTACACCTTGAAAAGCAAAGATGAGCTTATCAGAGAAACCCTCTCAATAGAGAACAATAAACTTACAAGAGCTGATATTGAGGTGATTCTCAAAAAGGCCGCTGATTTAATAAGAACAAGAGTTGATTATAAATTCATTTTGATTTTACTTTTTTTGAAAAGAATTAGTGATAAATGGGATCAAGAATACAAAATTGAATATGAGAAAGCTCTTAGGGATGGATTAACAGAAGAGGAAGCTAAAAGAGAAGCAAGAAACCCAGCATATCATGATTTTGACCTTCCTCAAGAATACTTTTGGGAAAACATAAGAAAGGATGTAAGCCAGTTGCCAGAAAGGTTCTCAGAGGCTCTTAAGGAAATCTCAAATAGGAATCCCGAATTAAAGGATGTGCTTGACAATGTTGATTTTATTCAATTCACTTCTAATAGGGAGAACTCTGAGATTCTCAGACAATTGGTTGAATTATTCAGTGCTCAGAAATTTCATGATGTTTCTGCTGATGTTCTTGGTGATGCTTATGAGTGGATCTTAAGGTATTTTGCTCCTCAAAAAGCGAAGGAAGGAGAGGTTTATACTCCTAGAGAAGTTATAAGATTGCTTGTTGAGGTTTTGAAGCCAAAACCTGGGGAAAGTGTTTATGATCCTGCTTGTGGTTCTGGTGGAATGTTAATTGTTTCTTACGAATACATTAAAAAAAAGTATGAGGAGAATAATGCTAGAAAATTGTTTTTATACGGTCAGGAAGCGAATCCAAAAACATTAGCGTTTGGAAGAATGAACTTGTACATTCATGATATTAGGAATGTCCAGCTCGCTCAAGGGGACACATTACTTTATCCAAAATTCAAGGAGGGTGAAGGAGTAAAGAAGTTTGATGTTGTTATTGCTAATCCTCCATGGAATCAAGACGGGTATTCAGAAGACGTTATTAAGAAAGGAGAGTTCTGGAAACAAAGGTTTAAGTATGGTTTTGTTTCGAAGCAATCAGCGGATTGGGCTTGGATTCAACACATGTGGGCAAGTGCAAAAGATGAT
>JAFCEQ010000040.1 GCA_017609105.1 Candidatus Parvarchaeota archaeon | reverse complement strand
AATGTAGCACTGCATGACATGACGAGAATTTGTGATGAGAATTTGTAGCACTGCAATTTTGATGATCAGGATTAAAATATTATTTTATAAAATTTTTTGATAAAGAAATAAAACAGAAGTCAAGGTATATATTTTATCAAAGAATATATATTATCTGCATGAACTACCCAAAGGCTAAAGACCTTTGGGTTTCCTCCTTCTCAGAACCTCTCTCACTAAAAGTTTTCTCAAGATGCTTTACTTTAGGTCGTCCCGACCTAGAAATAATTGTTCCTTCAAACCAATTTGAAGGATGTTTTTTGATGCATTGATGTCTCGATCATGTGTTGAATCACAATCTTCACATTTCCATGTTCTGTCTTTTAATTTAAAATCATTCTTGATCCAACCACATTTAGAACATTTCTTGCTTGATGGTTCAAATTTTCCAATCCTCACAATGCTGTATATCTTTTTTTGGAAATAACAAAATATTAAAATAGTTCATAAGTCTTGTTAGTAACAGCGGTTATGATGTTAGCGCATACATAACTTTATATAATATAAATATTTAGGTAAATTTTTCTATTGATTTCATGTAAAATTTGTGATAAGTTGTTATTTATATGAATTTAAATGTTAAATTCGATCTCTTTGTTTAATTCATTGTTTACAAAAGAAGGGAAATTTGAGATGCAAGTTCGCGTTAGATCGAAGTCGCCGCTTAAAAAGCGTAAATTAATAGTGAGAAGAATTAAGGTAGTAGCGATAAAAATGAAGAAGGCCGCATAAAGGGGTTTTTATTGCACCATTGTTACACCATTCTCAAGAAAGGGCAGGATTTTTCCTGTCCTTTTTTATTTGATGAATCATATTTACCTGTTTTGATAAAAATCCCATATTGTTCTTATCAAGTTAGAGTTAAAGGAAATAAAACTGAATAAAATAAAACAAATTTGGATAATTTCAGTTATTGATTATAATTGATTCCCAGATTGTTCTCAATTTATTATTTAGGATTGAAGGAGATAAAAATGGATAAGATAAAGCCACTTTGGCGAATAAAGCATGTTGATTCCCAGTGTTTCCCAGTGTTATCAGCAACGAGTATACAAGACAAAAGAACCAGCCATAGAGGCTGCTAAAGAGCAGCCAAAAGAAACGGGACGTGCCTTTATTGTAGCCGAAAAAAAATCTAATTGTAATATCGTTGCAACTCAGGTTGTTCAAGAAAATGAAAATGATTAGAAGAGCGAATTATTTGCCTGTATCTTCGTCCAGAGAATGGCCTAGATATACATTTTCCAAGTGTTGGTCTCGATCTCGATTTCGATCTCATTCTTGGTTTTGGTCGTGGCCGTGGTCGTTTTTATGGCCTAGATATATATTCTCCAAGTGTTGGTCTCGATCTCGATTTCGATCTCATTCTTGGTTTTGGTCGTGGCCGTGGTCGTTTTTATGATGCCTTGGAAACTCTAAAAGATGAAAACGGTCAAAAGAACAAATTGTTTGCTTTCATCTGGGAATGGAAAATAGAAAATGAGAATAATTAGAAAAATAAATTTAGCTGAATCTCGATGTTGGTCACGATCTGGTTCTTTATCTAACTCTTCCTTCTGGGTGTCTAAAGCTTGGTCACGATCTCGATATCAATCTTGGTCTTGGTCTTTGTCTGATTTGCGATCTTTGTGTTGGTCTCGATGTTGGTTTTGGTCTGAATTTTAATCGATAGATTTTGGGAATATAGAATATGAAAAAGATTCAAAGAACTTGTGTCCCCATGAGTCGGTCTCGATCTCAATGTTGGTCTAAATATTATTCTCGATCTCGATCTTGGTATAGGTATTCTTGGAATCGATCTTTGTATTTGTCTCGTGTTCGGTTTTGGTCTCAACCTCGATCTCGATCTCAACCTTGGCTACCGTCTTATTGGGTATCATCTTATTCTTGTGCTTGGTCTGGGTCTTGGCTTTGTTCATTAAAGCCTCAATCTTGGTCTCAATCTTGGTATTGGTCTTTTAGAAGATGAGAATGATTAGAAGAGCGAATTATTTACCTGTATCTTCGTCCAGAGAATGGCCCAGATATACATTCTCCAGGTGTTGGTCTCGATCTCGATTTCGATCTCATTCTTGGTTTTGGTCGTGGCCGTGGTCGTTTTTATGTATGCCTTGGAAGCTCTAAACCATAAAAATGCTTAAAAGAACAAATAGTTTTCCTGATTTACAGTGTTGGTTTTTATCTAGTTCTTGGTCTCGATCTAATTCTTGGTCTCGATCTTGGTTTCGATCTTGGTTTCGATTTCTATCTTCATTTTTGAGATGGTAATAAACATGAAAATGGTCAAAAGAATAAATAGTTTGCCATCATCTTCGTCTTGGTCTCGATCTCAATCTCGTTCTTGGGATTGGTCCTTGTGTCGTTGTTGGTCTGGTATTTGGTCTCTATCTAAATTGTGGTCTCAATGGTTGGCTCGATCTCGATCTTGGAATTCATCTTAGGATCGATATTCATGATATCTTGGTCTTTGCGTTCTTCTTTGCCGCGGTCTTTATGTTGGTCACGATCTCGATCTTTATTTTTAAAATGGGAATAAAAGATGAAAATGATTAGAAAAATAAATTTTTCCGAATCTCGTTTTTGG
>JAFCEQ010000039.1 GCA_017609105.1 Candidatus Parvarchaeota archaeon | reverse complement strand
AGAATAGTCGTTTTTTGATAAATCCTGAACTGGCTTGTCCTTATCAATTTTTGTTTGTGAACAAATTTCTTCAGCATACTTTCCTCCCATGTTCAAGTCAGTTGCTAATGCTTTAACAACGCTTCCTTTTTCTGATTTTTTAAGTACTCGTTCGATTGTTAGGGAGGTTATTGTTATTGGAGAGATATTCTGTTCAGGGGACTTGTAAATTTCTCCAACTTTTAATGTTCTTTCTTTGAAAACTTGAACTTTTTCAACTGCAAGAATTTTATATTCTGCATTGCATAATATTATATTTCCTGGAGTGAATAATTCGCATATTAATATTTTTATCCCATCATTTGTCAAGAAGTGTATTTCTGCAATTCTATCATTTTTTCGCTGTTTAATTGTTTGAATATACGAATTTGTTAAGTATTTTCGCAAGAACATGCAGAAGTGTGGAGGAAAATCCAACCTTTTCTCTTTGTATTTTGTTGAAAAAAAAGCAGTTCCAATTATAACCCTTATTAATTGTTTCCCTTTAATGCTATGATATATTGAGAGCAGTAATTCTCCTTTTCTCGGCTGGTAAATCTTGTCAAGTCTTGCTCCTTTTAGTCCTTTTAATTCTTGTATTATACAAAATAAATCTATTGAACTCATTTGTTTCATAAACTTCTCCTCTAAACCTTTTTATACTTATAATCTTAACGTTCTTTTAATGCGAACAGTTAAATTTTTTGTTGTTAATGTTGAGCAGCAGACTAATTTAGATGGTAATTCCTTTATTAGATTAATTGGAAGAAGTCAAAGGAATAAAAAACTTTGTGTTATGGACTATACTTTTAATTATTATTTTTGGGTTTTTTATTCAAAAAAACCTAATGCGCAAGAATTACTCTCTTTAAGTGAGGGAATTAATAGAGTGGTTAATGTTGATTTTTGTGAAAGAAAATTTTTTGGAAAAAAAAGAAATGTTATTAAAATAAGCGTTAACAATCCTATCTGTGTGAGTTTTATTATTTCTAAACTTAAGAAGAAGAACTGGTTTTTGGGAAGTGCAGGAGTAAATATTCCTTTTAGCACGCTTTATTTGATGGATAAAGGATTAAGTCCTTTTCAGCTTGTTGAAGTTAAGGGAGATTATGAGAAGGATTATTTTATTGCATCTGATATTAAAAAGTTTGATAAAAAGTTAATTAGTCCAAAAGTTTTATGTTTTAAGGTGGAATCTCAAAATTTTGACATGCCAGTTAAAGAAATTTCTGTATGCATAGATGGTTCAATTAAGATTTTGCGAGGACCTGAATCAGATATCATTAAGTCTTTTACGAGTTTAATTCACGATGCGTGCCCTGATTTAATTGTTGGTTATGGTTCTGACGAATTTGATTTTGAATATTTGCGTGAAAGGGCGCGCATTAATAATGTTCATTTTGGAGTAGGGTTTGATGGAAGTGTTTTTTCTGTTAAACATGGAAATTTCAATTCAGGCATTAAACTTAATGGTTTTCATCATGTTGATTTGAAAAATTTTGTTTTAAGACATTTCCGTAATCAAATTGATCCTGACACTTCAGAACTTGATGAGGTTATTAAATCTCTTAATATTAAAAGTGGAGCAATTGGTGCTGAGAAAATTTATAAATTGTATAAACGCGTTGAAAATTTTCTTCTTGAGTTATCATACATTACAAATCTTTTTCCTTTTGAGGTTTCCCGGTGCAGTTACAGCCAGTTTGTTGAAAATTACCTGCTTAAACACTCTGTTGAGTTTAGTGAGATTCCTCCTAATAAACCAACCCGGTCTGAGAAACTTAAGCGTTTTAAAGTTAGGTTTGAAGGAGCGTACGTTCATGAGCCCGTGCCCGGCGTGTATGATAATATTGTTGAATTAGATTTCAGGTCTGTTTATCCATCAATTATTGCAAGTCATAATATTGGTCCATCAACTTTTAGGAATGGCTATTTTATTAAGAGACCAAAAGGATTTATTCCATCACTTGTTGAGGATTTGATAAAGAAACGTGAAGAATTTAAAAAGAAGAAAGGTGACGGAAAGTTTTTGCGTGCCGAGGAGTTTGCTTTAAAAACTTTAGCAAACGCAACGTATGGTTATTTAGGATTTGCAAATGCCAGATGGTATTGTTTAGAATGTGCTAAGGCTATTGCAGCATTAGGAAGAAGGTATATTAAAAAATTAATTGCTGATGCTTCCAAAAACTTTTTTGTTATTTACTCTGATACTGATAGTGTTTATTTAGCCCTTGATTCTAAAAAATTAGATGATGTTTTTGCTTTCACTAAAAAAATAAACAAGTCATTACCGGGTATTATGAAACTTGAATTTAAAGGTTTTTATCCTCGAGGAATTTTTGTTTCCAAAAAATTATGTTCTGCTGGAGCAAAAAAAAGATATGCCCTACTTACTGATAGAGATGAATTAGTGGTTAGGGGTTTTGAAGCTGTTCGCAGGGACTGGTGTCCTCTTGCTAAAAGAATTCAACTTCTTGTTTTGAAACATGTTCTTCTTGGTGAAGAAAAAAAAGCCCGCAAAATTATTGAAAAGGTTATTTCTGATTTGAAGAATAAAAAAATTAATTTAAACGAGCTGTATATTAAGACTATTCTTAGAAAAAAAATTTCTGGTTATAAATCTAAAGGACCGCATGTTTGTGCAGCATTAAAACTAAAAAATAAAGGAATTAAAGTTGGTCCTGGTTCCATGATTAAATATGTCATTTGTGAAGGTAGGGAATCTATTAGTGAA
>JAFCEQ010000038.1:1377-4213 GCA_017609105.1 Candidatus Parvarchaeota archaeon | reverse complement strand
GAAAAAATTTTCTAACATGTTCTATGTTGATTTAAAATGCATTCCTTTAAAAAAATTAAATAAATTACCTCCAATGTTAAGGTATTATGACATAAGAAATAATTCAAAGGTAATATGGGGCAAGGATTACAGAAACTTAATCCCGAATTATAAGGTAAGTGATCTTCCATTAGGAGAAGGTCTTAGATTACTTCTTAACAGGGCAACACACTTATTACAATATTTCAGTATTGATTTTCTTGATGAGATTAATTTAAAGGAAAAAGAATGGCTTGAAGTTTTTTTTTCAAAAGCAATACTTGATTCTGCTGAGGTAATAGAAATACTCAGAGGAGACCTAAGCCCTAACATTATTGTGAGAAATAAAAAATTTCAAGAAAAAATGAGGAATGAAAGCATAATCAAGAATTGCCCTGAATTCCCAAAGTTATTAGATAAATACACTAAATTTAGGATTACTTCAAAAATAAGAATTAAGAGTCATGTTCAGGAATGGTTCTTAATAAAAAATGTAATACTGAAAATAATCAAAAATTATGTTTCAGAAATGACTGGAAAAAAAATAAAGAATTATGAGGAATTATCGTGGATGCTTAGAAAAAAAATATGGAAAAAATATTTAAGACCATACGTTAGCTTCAAAAGAAGATTAATCATTAAAACAAGCATGTTTGATGACTTCTTAACTTATTTTGGGCAGTACTACCTTAATTTATTATACACTATCAGAATCTTTATTGTTTATAAAAGACTTAATCTAAGTTCTTTAATGATCCCTCGTTCACCAGATCAAAGATTTTTTTCATCAATGATCTTATTATTATCTTGTTTAAAAAAAGAGGGGATTGATGAAAAAACGTTAAAACTTGCTGAAAAAAGATTAAAAGAAGTTTATCCTGTTAAAAAGATCAAAATAAAAAACCCGAAAAAGTATTGGGAAAAAATAAAAAATGAGTTTTGTAATGCTTATTTATTATACTCTTTTTTAAAAATAGGATGAATATGAAAACATTGGTTATATGTATTGATGCGTTTAGAAAAGACTACATTAATAGTGAGTTTACTCCTTTTTTGAATAATTTTAATGAAAAAAGAACTTTAATACCTTCTTTTGAGTATGGTGTTTCATCAAATTTCCTGACTGGAAAACTTCCTGTTGATAATGATTTGTGGGTTAATTTTCGTAAAAGTGATGATTCAATTTATAGAAAATTGTGTTTCATGAAAAACAAGAAACTAATAGAATTAAGTGCTAATATGCTAAGATTTTTAAGAAAAGAGTATTTTCTCTCAGGAGTTTATGAGATTCCTTTTACAATGTTAAAATTTTTTGATGTGCAATTAAAAAGAAACCCTTATCAAGTAAACTCATTAAAGAATAAAACTTTTTTTGATATCCTTAATAATAAAAAAAAGAAGTATCTCGTAATTGATTATCCATACATAGTAACAAATAAATCCTTAAGGATTTACCCTTTTCTTAAGAAAGACGAAAAAATCAGTAAAAAAATGATAAAAAGTTTTTCTGATGAAATTAATTTTTATTATTGTCATCTTCAGTCAATTGATTACTTAGGACACAAGTACGGCCCTTTAAGTAAGATTACATTAAAAAGAGTTCAAGAAATTGATGCAATAATTAAGGAACTCGTGTCTTCTTTTCTAAAAAAGTTTCCGGACGGCAATATATTCTTGTTTTCTGATCATGGAATGGTAGAAGTAAAGGGTTATGTTAATTTAGAAAAAACAAAAAAGTATTGTGAATATTATTTCTTTGATTCAACAATTGCTCGTTTTTGGCCTAAGAATAAGAAAGAACGAGAAAAATTAATTATGCACTTAAAAAAAATAAAATGTGGAAGGATATTAAATGAAAATGACGAAAAAAAATTAGGTATTAATTTTTCTCATAATGAATTCGGGGAATTGTTTTTCGTTCTTAATCCTGGTTTTGTGATTCACCCAGATTTCTTTCATAAGAATAAAGTCAAGGGAATGCATACTTATTATAAGAATTGTAAAGAGAATAATGGGTTTCTCATAACAAATACTAAAATAAAAATAAATAATATTAAGATGATTGATTTGCATAAATTAATTAAAAGAATAATTCTAAAATAATACTTAATGAAAATCTTTGTTACTGGAGGAACTGGTTTTATTGGAAGCCATTTAGTTGAAAGACTTGTTAAAGAAAAGCATAAAGTAACTGTGTTAGTCAGAAAGAATTCCAAAAATCCTACGATAAGACTCCTGAAAAACTTAGGTGTTAAGATAGTTTATGGTAGCATAACTAATGAAAAAGAATTACTTAGTCTCACAAGAAACCATGATATGGTTATTCATCTTGCAGGAGCATCTCAAGTTGATGATGGCAGGAGTTATGAAGAATATTTATTAATTAATACAAGAAGTACTGAATACCTTGCAAGAGCATGCATTAAGAATAAGATTAAAAGACTTATTTATTTCAGCAGTATTGAAGCGTACGAAACTCCTGGAAGAGTAGGTACAAGAAGAGAAATAATTGAAGAGGACACGCCTCATCCTTCCACTTTTTATGGAAAAAGTAAATTAGAAGCAGAAAAAATAATAAAAAAGTATGAAAAAAAAGGTTTAAAATACACTATTATAAGGCCTTCAGTTATTTTTGGACCACGAGAAATTCATGGACCAATAAAATTATTTAAAGCAATAAATAAAGGATTATTTCTTTTCATAGGAAAAGGAAACAACTTAATTAGTTATTGTTATGTAAAGAATTTAGTTGAAGCAACAATTCAAATCATGAACTCAAAAAAATGTGTAAACAAAACTTATTTTGTTAATGATGAAA
>JAFCEQ010000038.1:0-1347 GCA_017609105.1 Candidatus Parvarchaeota archaeon | reverse complement strand
GAAAAAAACCTCCAAGAATTCACATTCCAATTTGGTTCGCGCGTTTTTGCGCGATCCCCATAGAATTGTTTTTTAAAATAATAAAAAAAGATCCTATCTTGTCTCAGAGCAAGATTCGCTTAATGGCAACTAATTTCAACTTCAGTATTAATAAATTAAAGAAAGACGCTAATTACAAACAACCATATGATTTAAGAACAGCTATTAAGGAAACTTATGAGTGGTATAAAAAAAATGATTATTTTTGAAGTTCACCAAGAACGTAGAAATGATGAGCAAAAATATAATTAAAAGGGAAGAAAAGAAGTTTTTGAAACAAATCTAATTTCTTTATTAATTTATTGTTCGCTAGTTTTTTTTCATCACTTTCTTTTAAAGCAGTCCAAACCCATTTAGTGCTTTCTCTTGTTTTTAATTCCTTATTCTTGTTTAGTCTAACATGCATGTCAAAAGTATCAAACCAAGGAGGAACATCAAAAACACCAGAATCAATGATTTTAACACCATACTTATTAAATAATTTTTTTAAATTTTTTAATTTCATGAATTCGGGACTCCCATGATCCCACTCACACTTCTTGTATTTATGATATAATCTATGAATTAAGTAACCATAATTGTATGCGTTTTGAGTAACAATTAAAACATACTTGTTTGATAATTCAAGCATTCTTCTAAATAAAGGTTCTCCAAAATGCTCAAAAGTGCAATAATTCCAGACTAGATCATATTTTCCTTTAATTCCAGATAACAATGGATCTGAAACTTTAAAATCAGCTTTTAATTTTAATTGTTTCCAAAATTTTTTAGAATAATGTAATAATTCCTCACTAGGACTTGAGAGAGTTACGTTCTTACCTAATCTCACAAAAACAACACTATTCATTCCAGGAATCCCCATTAATCCATCACAAGGAGCTTCCAAAACAGTTCTTATCTTATTTAATTCAGGAATCTTATAAATCACATCTCTATTAAAAAAAAATCTTTCAGAAGCAATCCCCAAACCTTCATCAAAAGTCTTAGGCATATCTGGTAAGTTCTTATGAATGAAATTAAGAAATAATCTCTTTTCTTTTTGTAAGAGTTCTTTCATTCCTTTACCTCCAAATCTTTTGTTGATTCAACTAATGCCCAGCATTTATGTTGTTTAGAACCTCTAATCTTATCATAAGTTGCAAGCAATCTTGCGTAACCCTCACAAAACATTGCGAAAAAAATTTTAGGAATGTGTTTAGGGTCATTAACCATCATGTCAATTAATTCTGGAATAATCCACCTCTTATGATAAGTAGAAATATTGATTCCTCCCTTAATGTTCATGTAACCAAACGCAATCCTTCTTCT
>JAFCEQ010000012.1 GCA_017609105.1 Candidatus Parvarchaeota archaeon | reverse complement strand
GTAATTACTAATTATTTGTGTAATTGTTGATTTAAGAATAATTCATTATTCATTCTTTTTTTCTAATAAATCTGTTGCATTAATTATTGGAACATGAAATCTCTCGTAATCTTCGAAAATTCTTGGGCAAGCAGTATTCACAAAAGCATTAAAACTCTTATTCTTGTTATAAGCTTTAAAATCGTATAAGGATTCAGGAGTTAAATTATTTCCTATAATCCTGTAATGCTTTTTTCCTAATTTATTCAAGTACGCTTCCACTTTTCTTGCTAAACACAAATTACATTGCCCGGGTTTAATGCTTACAAGCACTCCTATTATTTCAGCGTTCAAAACTTTTTCTTTCATAATTACTTTTAACCTATTTATCCTGATTATTTCATTCTCATCTAATTTTCTTAATTCATTAGTTTCAGGGTTAGCAATAAAAACTTTAACATTAGGGTTTCTTTCTTTAATGCCTATTGGATGAAATTTTCCTGTGCCAAGATAAAGAACTGTTTCGTGTTCTGGGATTTTCCCTCTGCACCCAAGCACATTACCTTCATAATTTAAGTTCTTAATTTTTTTTGCTAACATTCTCGCTTGCAATTCATGTTGAATTGTTGAAAAAAGAGAAACTTTTTGATTTTGCGCAAATTCTTCTATTTTTTGAATAAAAACATTATTTAATCTCTTATTGGAATGCAAGGGAATGTACTCAATTTTCATAAAAAAAATTAAATTTTTCTATAATTAAAAGCATTTAGTTTAGAAAATAAAAAAAATTTTTTTATAAACTCATTAAGAAGCCTGCAATTAAAGGCAGAACTAAGTTATCATCAATAAATGTTATCATCTCGCATAAAGAGAGTATTGCTGAACAAATAATTGAAAAAGAAAAAGAGTATTTACCGATTAAAATTAAAAAAGAACTTGCAAAAAAAACTAACGTGCCTTCAAGCGTTTTATCCTCATAAATTTTAATCCTGCCTAAATAAGTTCCGTAAATTGTTGCCATGCTATCGCAAACCCCTAAAATAAATAAGGATAGTATTGCAATTTTCTTAGGAAAAAATAAGATTGCAAGAAAAGCTCCTAAAGTATAATAAAAAGCTCCTTTCCCAAGAAGCGTGTTTTTTCTTTCAAAAACATCTAAGAGAAAACTAATAATTGGTATTTTTTTCCCGTGATTCACGAAAAAAAGAAGAATAAGACCAGTGATTAGTACTCCAAGAAGAAGAATTATTATTTCTTTCTTAAAATAATATGTGAAGAAGATAAGGAATAAGGAATAAGAAATATGAAAGACCTGCCTTCTTAATTCAAAAAATTTTTTGTCAAAAAAAAATTTTTCAAGCAAATAAATCATACTTAAATAAAATCAAGAATTCTTTTAAATAATTATTTAAGTAAAAAAAAAATAAGAAAAAATGCTTATAAAATTTTCTTTAAATTAATGCGTGGTTTTAAAGAATAAAAAAAACTTTAAAACAAATTTAAACACGTAGCATTAAGTTTTTAAAAGCAATTTTTTTTTAATAAATAGTATGGATTATAAAACATTATTGAAAAGAGCGAGAGAACAATTACCTGAAATAAAAGAAACTACTGAAAGGTTTGATGTTCCAAGAGTTCAAGGAATGATACAAGGCAATAAAACTATTATAACTAATTTCACTAAAATAAGTCAGTACATTAGAAGGGATAGCAAGAAATTGTTAAAGTATTTGAACAAAGAATTAGCTGCTCCCGGTGAATTACAAGGTCAAAAAGCAATATTCATAGGAAAATTTAATTCTCAAATATTTAATGAAAAAATAAAGAAGTATGTTAAGGAATACGTTCTTTGCAGGGAATGCGGGAAGCCAGATACAAAAATAATAAAAGAAGGAAGAATAACTTTTCTTAAATGCGGGGCTTGCGGTGCTAAATACTCTATAAAATGAATTCATAAATTAAAAATAAAAATAATTAAATTTTTTTTTATTGAATGTGAGTGAAATGTCAATAATTTTTAGTATTAAAAAAATAGAAAAAGAAATTATAATAACTCTTTGTGATGAAGAATGTTTTGGCAAAACTTATGAAACAGAAGAAATAGATTTTTTTGTTAACCCAAGATTTTATGATGGAGAAAAAAAAGATGAAAAAGAAATACTTAATGAGATTAAAAAAGCAACAATAATTAATGCTGTTGGTAAAGAAAGCGTGAAGCTTTGCTTAAACAATAACTTAATTTCTCCTGAAAATATTATGGTTATTGGAGGAGTAATGCATTGCCAAATAATTAAAATGAAAAAAAATTTTTTTTAAATTCAAGAATCATGTTTTTGGAAATGCTTTTAAATTAAAAGAATGTTCTGAGATTATATGACATATCATAAGAAGGAGGAGAGTGAAGGAGAAGTTATTAGGGTGCGCTTTCCTAAAGAAGGAGAACAAATGGGTAGAGTAATTAAATTATTAGGGAATTGCAAAATGCATATTAAATGCGAGGACGGAAAAGTCAGGCTTGGGAGAATACCTGGAAGCAAAAGAAGAAGAATGTGGATTAGAATGAATGATTTTGTTATAATCAAGCCTTGGGAAACGCAAGGAGACACCAGGTGCGATATCATCTATAATTATCCGCGAAGCCATGTTGACTGGCTTAGGCGCAGAGGAAAATTAAAGAAATTTGAAGAAGATTTTTAATAAGAATTCTTTGCCCAAATAAAAAAAAGGTAATGGGTGTAATAAATGAGTGCGAAATTAGGACAGCATTTCTTAATTAATAAAGAATTAATTAAGAAAATTGTTGAAAAAAGTGAGTTAACAAGAAGAGATGTTGTGCTTGAGATTGGAGCTGGAACAGGTAATCTTACGAGAGAACTTGCAAAAACAGGGGCAAAAATTATTGCTCTTGAAATTGATAAAAACTTAATTCCAGTATTAAAAGAAAGAATTAAAAACAAGAATGTTGAGATTATTCAAGCAGATATTCTAAAATATAAGATACCAAGGAGTATTACAAGAATTGTTAGTAATCTTCCTTATGAGATAAGCGCTCCTTTAACAGAGAAATTAATTGATGAATGGAATAAAAAATATTGGTGTGTTCTAATGTATCAAGAAGAGTTTGTGGAAAAAATGCTTGCAGAACCAGGAACTCCATGGTTTAGTAGGATAAGTTTTTTAGTAAATTATTTCTGTGATTATGAAGATTTATTTCTTGTAAGCAGGGAAAATTTTAAGCCAATTCCAAAAGTAGATTCAAGAATTATTAAACTCGCTCCAAAAAAACCTCTTGATAAAAAATTAATTCTTTTTGTTAATTATTTATTCAATCATAAGAATAAAACAGCAAGGAATTCACTTATTTCTTCAAGAAAAAAATTTGGACTTGAAAAAAAAGAAATTAATAATTTATTTAAAAAAATGTCAGTAGATTTTCAAAGCAAAAAAGTTTGGCAATTAGAATTCAATGAAATAAGAATTCTTTACAAAGTTTTTAAGAAATACTTGAATGAACGAGCATGAACAAGAAGCAAGAAAGAATTAATAAAATAAAAACATCAACAAATCTTATTCCAGGCGTGATAACTACTTTCACAACATTATTAACTTTAGCATTAACATTAATGAAAGCATTAATAGAATCTTTTATGGCATCGCATCCAAGAGAATTATTTATATTCATTTGCAAGTAATTGTTTTTAAGACCTGTAGGAATTATTTCCACTTCATAACTCTGTCTTTCCTCTCCATTAATAGTGAAGGTCTCGTTCATAAATTCTCGTAACTCATAATTTTGATCAGGACCTCTGAATTTTAAGTGAATCATATCAGGTTCATTAAGTAATTCAAAATTATAATTTAATGCTCTTAATCCTTTATTGATTACACTAAATTTCATTGAATCAATTTCTCCTAAAAATATGTTAAAACCATTAGAAGGATTTGGTTCTAAATCCGTGAACACAAGAGGATTTTTAACATAAAGAGAGTTTTCTGATTCAACAGAATACACTTGAGCTCCAAGACCGTAATAAACTTCTACAGTAAAATTAAAGGTTTGTAAGTAATCCTCGCATAATAATTCATCTACTTTAAAAATAAGCGTCCACACATCATTTGGTTCAATTTTTTCTGGAATCTCAGAATAAATAATGTAATTCTTATCAATTATTAAGGATTCATTCAAGAGATTAATTGTTTCATTTCCTTCATTTTCTACAAAAACCTTGATTAAAGGATTATTAAAAACATAATCATTGCTTACTTCAATTCTTTCAATACTAAGTTTTGACTGCGCTTTTGAAATATTAAAAATTAAGAAAAAAAGTAAAAAATAGATGAAAATCTTTTTTGTCATTGCTTAATAAAACACAGCATTTCTATAAATTTGTTCCCCTATCACTTAATTTAAGGTTATTAATTACTTGCCTTTTCCTTTATTACTTCTAATGCTTGGCCTGTTCTTTTCAGCGCCCCTGCCTTTCTTACGCAAGCCCCTGCCTTTCTTACCAGCGCTTGTTAAACCCCTATTAACCCTGTTAGTATGGGTTTGATGGCATATCCAACTTAAATCCTTATCTTTTCTTATGCAAGGATGGTGTTTGTCAATAAGAATTACTTCAAACCAAGCATATTTACCGTCATCACCGACTTCGTAAGAATTCAACACTTCAAGATTTGGGAACTTCTTATTCGCTCTTTCTTCAGCAATCCATTGCAAGCTTTTCTTTGGACTGAATTTTCTTAAACCTGCTTTTTTCGGTTTCCTGCCTCTAATATCTGTAGGCCTGTTCCTCCCTCCTTTTTTTATTCTTGCTCTAACAATTATAACTCCTTGCTTTGCCTTATACCCTAAAGAACGAGCCCTGTCCAACCTAGTTGGTTTCTCTATTTTAATAACAGCAGGTTGTTTCCTCCATTTTATTAATCTTTTAGTATAAACTTCTTTTAAATTTTTGCGTGGATTCTTCCACAATTCCTTTAAATACTTGTAAAACCCCATTTTTAATCACCTATTGTCGTCAGGAATACCCATCATTGACTAAAGAATAAAAAACCAAAAATTGCTTTATAAACCTTACCATAACTTTTAAAATCATTATTACTTAATAAAGTAATGATGAGTGCTTTTAGTTTTCCAAACGGCATTGACATAATTTATGCTATCATAATTATTATAGGAAGTTATATTATTGGCAGGATTGCAAGTGATTTTGTTAAAAATATTTTAAAAAAATTCAAAAAATCAAATATACCAGAACAACTAAAATTAGATGATGTGCTAATTGCTTTTGCTTCAAATATTATTAAATTCTTAATATATGTATGGGGTTTCTTATTCGCTTTAATGTTCCTTGGGTTTTCTAAAACAATTATTGAGATTTTCAGTGTTGCATTAATTTTTGCTATACTCGCTGTAATCGTGTTTTCTTTAAAAGATTTCATACCGAATGCAGCAGCAGGAGTTTATTTATTAAAATCAAATTTAATTAATATAGGAGATCGCATAAGGATTGATGAGTATGAAGGAGTAATAAAAGAGATTAATTTATTGAACTCCATTCTTGAATTAGGTGATAAGAGCAGAGTAACCTTGCCGAATTCTATGATTGTTAAAAAAAGAATTATTAAAGAAGTAACAAGAAAAAAGGTGGAAAAAAAATGATAACCGCGTTTTTACTATTAGTAACTAGAGGAGGAAAAGAAACAATTATTGCAGAAAAATTACTTAAAGAAAAAATTGTTCTTGAATCCCATATAGTTTATGGAGAGTATGACATAATAGCTAAAGTTAAAGCAAGAAATATGAAGGAATTACAGGAATTCGTTATTTCCTTAAGAAAAAACAAGAATATTGAAAGAACTATTACAATGGTTGGTGTTGAGTAAGAATGTTCGGTTTATTTGAAGGATTATACAATTTAGTAGTTAATTTAATGAAATGGCTTGGTCCTGTTGGATTATTTTTTGGAATGATTTTACAAGCAGTTATTGCTCCAGTACCAAGTGAATTAGTTCTTTATTTTGCTGGAACTTCTATTGGATGGAAGTTAAGCACTCTTTTCGGTGGTTTAGGAGAGCTCGCAGGCGCTTTTGTTAGTTTCTGGATTAGCGCGAGGTTCGGAAGACCAATAGTAGAAAAACTTGTTGGAAAAGAACATCTTGAATTCGCTGATGATTGGTTTAATATTTATGGTGGTTGGGCTGTTCTACTCGGCAGGCTTCTTCCTTTCGTGCCTTTTGACGCGATTAGTTATGGCGCAGGACTAACAAAAATGAGTAAGAAAAAATTTATGTTAGCAACTGCTTTCGGTGCTTTCCCAAGAGCTTTTTTTTATTCTTTTATTGGTTACGCAAGCATTAAGCATATTGAAACAAAAGGATTTGAAACAACTTTTAAATGGCTTTTATTAACAGCAGTGTTCTTTATTTTATTACTAATTATTGTGCCAAAAATTGTTAAAAAAAGATTAGACCAAAAAAAAGAGAAGAAATGGATTGAAATTAAGTAAATACTTTAATTAATACAAAAAAAATATTTTGGAATTACATTAAATAAAAACAAAATTAATAAAGAAATACATCTTTTTTCAGAACACAATGATTAATCTTTTATCCTTAGATGAGTTCTTATCATTGAATATAGCTTTAACAAAACATAATTCTTTAATTCACTTAATTTCATTAATTTTTGCGCAAACATTTGATTTTATTCCAGTATTCTTCTTTTTTTTAGTAATCTCCTTGTTCACGAAAAAACGCAAGCATTCAATATTCTTATTATTATTAACTTTTACTTCTGGCATTGGATTCATTTTAAAAATACTTATTCACCGCCCAAGACCCTATTTTTTTGGCATAATTGATTACGCGAATTCTTTAAGTTATTCTTTTCCAAGCGGGCATTCAATCGTTGTTTTCATGCTTGCAGCTTATTACAGTAAGAACAAGAATTTTCAAACAAAAACAAATCTTTACGGGCTTGCAGTGCTCGTAGCGCTCTCAAGAGTGGTTTTAGGTGTTCATTACTTAAGCGATGTTATTGCTGGAGCCATTATTAGTATTTTAATAACAAAAACTTATTTTTGGAAAGAAAAAGAAATAAACAAGTTCTTCAATTATTTTTTTAATAAACTCAAAATCTTATAAAAAATAGTTAAAAAAATAGTTCTTCATTAATCATTGAAATCCAAAATTCTTTAAAAACAAAAGTATTATACTTTTTTTATGACAGTGCTTGTATGCGTCGCACACCCTGATGATGAAGTGCTTGGTTGTGGTGCAACAATAGTTAAATTAAGTAAGAAGGAGAAAGTAATCACAGTTATTTTCAGTTATGGTGATGCTTGGCCTCCTTGGATGGTTGATAAAAAAGATTTAATTAAAACAAGAGTTAAAGAAAGCAAGCTTGCAGGAGAGATTCTTGGTGTTAATAAAACATATTTTCTTGGTTTAAAAGATACGAGAATCGCTCTTGACTGGAGCGTGGAGAAAGAAAAAGCGCTTCACAGATTATTTGAGAAATACAAGCCCACAAAGGTTTTCACGCACACTGCAAGAGACAAGCACAAGGATCATGCAGCAGTGAATAAAATAGTGAACAAGGAATTAAAAAAACAAGAACTTCTCGGGAGAAAAATAAAAAAATATTATTTTGAAATAAATTTTTGGAGTTTCATTAATGCAGGAGAACCATTAATTGTTTTTGATGTTTCTAAAACATTCAATAAAAAACTTGAAGCCATAGACATTTTTGAATCACAAAAATCTCTTATGACCCTCCTTAAACCAATGGTTATTGCTAAAGCTTATTTTTACGGCAAGGATCATGGTTATGAAAGAGCAGAATATTATTTTAAAGAGTGAAAAAAAAATGAGTGATAAAAAAAGAATTAATAGGAAACCAAGAATACTTGTTTCAGCATTTGGAGTAGGATTCGGGCATTCCACAAGAACATTTGCATTAGTTAAGGAATTAAAAAAGTTTGCTAATGTAAAAATTGTTGGATATGACTTGTCTTACAAGTATTTTGAAAAAATGAAAATGAATCCAATAAAATTAAAAGTTAGTGTTAAGTACAGGGACACTGCTTTCTCATTTTCTCTTTTCTCAGCTTTCATAGATAATATAAGAGTGCCTTTTTCTTTAAACAAGAATTATGAGTTCTTAAGCAATTTAATTAATAAATTCAAGCCAGATTTAATAATTTCTGACAGTGATCCTTTCCTCTCAATGACAGCTAAATTCAAAGAAATCCCTATTGTAATGATAATTAATTGGTTCAGCACATTAAATGAGTATAAATACTTGCTTCCTAGATTAAAACAAGGCAGTGTTAAGAATCAACACTTCATAATTTCTAAACTCATGAATGTAACACTAAAAAACACGGATTTAATCTTAAATCCTTCTTTCGGTTTTGAGAAATCAATAATATCACGATTAAAGTATACTGGCGTGATTGTAAGAAAAAAACCAAATGATTTAGCTAAAATAGAAACTCTAAGAAAAAAACACGACCTGCCTGAAGAGTATTATCTTGTGAGTTTCGGAGGATCTTGTTATGGGAAAAGCCTTCTTAAACAATTAATGCCTATTTTTATGGAATACAAGGACAAAACCTTTGTTATTAGCACGAATAATATGGTAAGAAAAAAACAAGTTAAAAAAAACCTCATACTTTATCCTTTCTTAGATAATTACTTAGAATTCCTGAAACCTTGTAAAGCAGTTATTTCATTAGCGGGGCATTCAACAATAAGCGAATCCTTATGTTATAAAAAACCATTACTAGTTATTCCAATATTAAATCATATTGAACAACTCACTAACGCAAGCATGGTTGAAAGATTAGATTATGGGAAAGCAGTTTTCTTAAAAGGAGATGAAAATGATTTGAACTTATTAAAAAGAAAATTAAAAGCGTTTTTCAAAAAAGAAGAGTATTATCAAGAAGTCTTGAACAGTACGAAAATTAATTGTGAAGGAGTGGAAGAAAGCATTAAGCACATTCAAAAACTTTTGAACAAGATTAACAAGAAAAAAGAATTAATTGTTTGATTTGCTTAATTTTTTACAAAAATGTTTAAGCACTAAAAAGAATCTAATTCTGAAAGTTTTACTAATCTTTCTTTAAGATAAGAAACTTTTTTTAATAAAGCAAGAAGTTCTTCTTTTTCAAAAACAATATTATTCTTCCAATCACCTATTACAATCTTGTTATCCCCGAGCTTCTTCCAATCCTTGTTCAACATTCTTTTAATTAAAAAATAAGTTTCAATAAATTCTTCCATACTCCTTGAATACAAGTTATCTTTAACAACAAGCAAATCCTTGTTAATGTTTATTTCCTTATTTTTAAAAAAAGAAGCAGTATTATCCATTGCCTTAGTAATCATTCCAATACTAGATTTTATTGTTTCAACAGGCAGTTTTTCAAAATTTTCTAAAAGTTTTTGCGCTTTTGAAAGATTTATTTCTGATAATTCCTCCCATTCTTTCTTTATTTCAAAAGATTCCATGAACATAATTAATTCAATTAACTATTAAATAATTTTTTAACTCTTAAAACATCCAATCAGTTTTATCTAAACAAGTGCTTATCTTCTTATAAAGTTTTTTAGCTTCATCAAGGAATTCTTTAATCTTCTCAAATTCAATTTTTCTTGTTCCAAAACCCTCTTTTATTATAAAATAATTGTTAATTCTTTGAAATCCAAAACTTTCTGACTTAGTACTTAACTCAAATTTGTATTGTTTCCTATTCTTTGCTTCAACGAGTTTAGGGAGAAGAGTTATTGCTTCAAGAGTTCTCTTATTTAAATCAAGTTTTTTTTCATATTCTTTTGTAAAAAAATTAATTAAAAAAGTTTCATTTTTTGGAAGCCTAACAATCTTTTTTAGTTTTTCTTCTCTTTCAAGAAATGCTTTAATCATTAAATTCATTGCAGAATCCACGTGCTCTAAAGAAGATAAAATCAAAGTTTTTTCTTTAACAAGAGGAAAAGTCACGTTAAGCATGTGATCCGCTATTATAAGCTCTTTTTTCGCTTTATCAAGCAAACCTAATTTTCTCTCAAAACCCAAAAACAACACACCCCATATTAATCCTAATTTTTTATTATTAATAAAGTTTTTAATAATAATTTTTTTTTAACTAATAAATCATTAAATAAATTATTAATCATTCACAAATAATTCTTAAAAAAAATTTAAAACAAAACATCCCAAAAACTTTATAAACCTTTTTTTATTCTCTTAATGACATGGCTAAATTAAGACCTGCTAAATGTCATAGAAGCATAAGTAAAAGACCATTAACTCGTAAAAGTAAATATAAGAAGAAATCTTTTGTAAGAGGAATCCCAGGTTCTAAAATACAAATTTATGATATGGGAGCAAAAAATAAAAAATTTCCAATAAGAGTTTCACTTTATGCTAAAGAAGGAGTGATTGTAAGACATAATGCTCTTGAAGCTTCAAGAATCACAGCAAACAAGTTCTTATCTGCAAAAGTTGGAAAAGAAAATTATCATTTAAAAATCAAGGCATATCCTCATCACATCATGAGAGAGCATGCGATTGCAGCTGGCGCTGGAGCAGATCGTTATTCTTCAGGAATGCAAAAAGCATATGGAAAACCAGTAGGTGTTGCTGCAAGAGTAAAAAAAGGAGCTGAAATCGCTTATGTAGAAGTAAGTGAAAACAATATTTCTTTTGCAAAAGAATGTTTAAGAAAAATCGGGCATAAAATGCCGTGCAAAACAATAATTGAAGTGCAAAAATTAGAAAATTAATAACAAAAGATTAAATTCCTTTTTTCAATAAGACTCTATTTTTTTACGTTTTTTTTAAAAATAATGCTTGCTAATAAAAAAATAAAAAAGAGCAAAAAAGATTTAAAAAATGAAATGAAAAAAATTAATTTAGTTGTTTTATAAAAAAACGTTTCTGGAAAGAGCACGACTAATTTATCAGTTCTTGGATTCATTAACCATAAATCATTATTGAATAAGATTTCATGAAATAAAACCCATTCTGTGTGAAAATTTTGTTTTGTGATAGCAAAAAAAATAAAGAAAATAAGTAGTGTAATGCTTGAAATCGCGAAGATTAAAGCAGTATTCTTAAAAAACTTTTTTTTATCATAAATAAAAATAGTTAAGAGAAGGAATAAAAAAATGGTTCCGCATAAAAACTCGTAAAATAAGGATTTATTAATTAAGTTTTGCACATCAATTAAGTGAAGCAAATCTCTTTGACTGAAGAAAGAAGAATTTAAAAAAGAATTATTGCCTGTTCTAAAATAGTTTATAAGCTCTCCTGCTATTGTGCTAGTAGTATTCTTATCTATTAAATCATTAACTCCGTTAATAAAAAATTCTTTTTCATAATATTCTTGATTAAAAACAATGAAGGACGTTGAACTTAATAAATTATAAAACAAGAAAAAAAGAGCAGCGATTACATTTAAAAAAAATGTTTTCATTGATTTCTTCTTCATTTTCCTGCAACCTATTGTTTAGTATTAATATTTTATAAAACAATAATTAATTAATAAAAAGTTAAACTTATGTTTTTTATGTTAGACAATTCTTATACTGAAGGATATTTAAAAAAAATAGAAGAGAAAGCAATAAAAAACTTTTTGCCAAAAGTAAAAAAACAATTCTCAGAAATAATTAAATTAAGCATACCAGATGAAGACATTAAATACTTCACATTAAAAGGATTGAACCGAGCTCATGATGGCTTTTATTATAGTGGTTGCAGTAGTTCAAAAAGAAATCATACTATTGAGAATAATGAAATTTTTGGATTATACATACATAATCTTAAAGTGCTTGGAACAACATTAGCGCTTTGCAGATTAGACGGTTTAAATGATTATAAAACAAGTGTTGCTGCGAGCGGAGCTATTTTTCATGATATCACAAGAAATTTATACAAGGATGTGTGGGCGAACCGACTAAATTTAGCGCATCCACTAACAGGATATAAATTCGTAAAAGAAATTCCATTAAAAGGAGTTTTTTATGAAAATAATAAAAAAATAAATTACGAGATTGACTCAGAAACTCGTAAAGAAATAAGTGAAATTGTCTTAGTTCATTTCGGAAGATTCACTAAAGGAATTGTTGAACATTTAGAAAATGAAATACCTTCCTCATCTAAAGAAATTAATTCAATACAGGACATTCTTGAAAAAGTAGAAAACCCCTCAAAAATAGAGAGTATTGTTCAATACGCGGACAAAGTCGGAAGTTTAAAGTTTGCAAGTTATGTGCCAGGAATTAATGAAATATTTTTCACAGAATTTGAACAAAACCAACCAGAACCCTTTAAGCAAATAAAAAGATTAGATTACTTGCTTAAAATTGAATCAAAAGAATTAGTGCATAAATTCAAGAATTAAAGAGAAATAACTTTAAGAAATAACTTTTTATATTCATTCTTTTTTATGAAATAACATGACAATCATAATTATTGCAATAAGTTTAATTTTACTTTGGTTTATCTTAACTTACAATAATTTCATAAGTCTTCAAAACAGAGTAGAGAATTCATGGTCTCAAATAGAAGTTCAATTAAAAAGAAGAGCTGATTTGATTCCTAATCTTATTGAAACTGTTAAAGGATACATGAAACACGAGAAAACAGTATTAACTGAAATAACAAGAGCCAGAACTGAATTAATGAAAGCAAAAACAATTTCTCAAAAAGCTGATGCTGATAATAAACTTGCAAGCACATTAAAAACATTGTTTGCTGTTGCAGAGAATTACCCTAAATTAAGAGCGAATGAGAATTTTAAAATGCTTCAAGAAGAATTAGCAGGAACAGAGAATAAGATTGCTTACGCAAGACAATTCTATAATGATTCAGTAATGATTTTGAACACTAAAATAAAACAATTCCCTTCAAATATTATAGCAAGAATAATGAAATTAAAGAAAAAAGATTACTTTAATGCAGAGCCAAGCGAAAGAAAAAGCATAAAAGTTAGATTTTAAATTCAATGTTTTAAAATCAAAACATTTTTTTGGTGATTAAATGTTCTACGAGGAAATACAAAAAAATAAGATTAAAAGTTGGTTATTAGTGTGTTCATTTTTTATCATCATTAGTGTTCTTAGTTATGTTATCTTATATTATACTTATTTCGGGGAGAGTGCAATAATTCTTGCTTTCATAATAGCAATTATTTCTTCATACATTACTTATTATTATAGTGATTCTCTTGTTTTAACTTTTAGCAGAGCAAGACCTGTGAAGAAATCAGAATACCCTTTTCTTTATAACATAACAGAAGGATTAGCTATTGCAGCAGGCATTCCAAAACCAAAACTTTTTATTATTGATGATGACGCACTTAATGCTTTTGCAACAGGCAGGAATCCTGAACACAGCGTTATCGTGGTTACAAAAGGTTTACTTAAAAAATTAAACAGAGAAGAATTAGAAGGCGTGATAGGACATGAAATGAGTCATATAAAAAATTATGATATGAAATTCGCCACATTAGTTGTTGTTTTAGTTGGCATGGTAGCAATTTTATCTCGTTTTTTTATTCGCTCTCAATTTTGGGGAAATAAAAAAGAAAAAGAAGGAACAAGCATCTTATTTTTTATAGGAATACTTTTAGCAATATTCGCTCCTTTATTCACAAGATTAGTTCAATTAGCAATAAGCAGGAAAAGAGAGTTCTTAGCTGATGCTTCTTCAGTAGAATTAACGCGTAATCCTTCAGGATTAATAAATGCTTTAAAGAAAATCAGTCAAAATCCGTCAGTGAAAAGCGCTTCCCAAGTTACTGCAGGATTATTCATAAGCAATCCCTTTAATAAACAAAATTTTAGTAAACTCTTCAGCACGCACCCACCAATTAAGGAAAGAATTAAAGCTCTTGAAAAAATGGCATGAACTTATTTCAAAATCTTGCTTGTTTCTAAATACCATAAGTATAAATCTAATTCACCAAGAGTTAAATTCGTTTTATCCACAATAATTCTAAGAATTCTTTCTATTTCTAAATACTTGTTTTTAGTAATTGTTTTAGGAGGATTAATTAAATTGTGTTTAACTAATAAATCAATAATGTGGAAGTCAATAATAGCATAATCAAGAAACCCAATATTTCTAAGAAAATGGCTTGCTTCTTTCATGCCAATGCCTTTAACATTCATTACTAACCAATTTCTTAAATCCTCGCTTCTTAACTCATTTAATGCTTTCATTAATGCTTTCACTTTTTTTCTTGCTTGAATAATGTATTTTGCTCTTGTGTTCGGGAACCTATGCCCTAATCTCTTTAATTCATTAATGAGTTCTTCTTCAGGATAATTTAAGAAACCTTCTTTAATCACTTCTTGAATCTTAATGCTCTTCTCAGCATTATAATTAGCAGTGAGAATGCAATAACATAATTCATTAAAAATTCTTTTTTTAGAACTCACGCCAATTTTTTTGAATTCATTAATCCTCTCACTAATAACTTTCTTAACCCTTGTTCCTTGCAATTCCTTAATACGCTCTAATAAGTTATTCATAAAGAAATAATGAAACAAAATTCTCAAAAATCTCGTAAAGAAAACCACCTATTCTGCCAACACAATAACCTGCAAGAGTAACTAAGCCTCCTTTTGCTCCTCCAATAATTGAAGAAACAGAACCGCCTAAAGCATCACCCCCAACACTTCCTACTGATATTTTACCAAGTTTAGATACTAAACCATCATCTTTACTTATGGAGTCTCTGCCTTCTTCACATCCATAAACAAGGCCATACAATCCGCCAGCAACTCCATACATAACAGATTGAACTGCTGTTGGCAAATAGTATAAAGCATTGCAGCACCACAACCAAAACTTCCTATATTTAAAATTTTTCTTTAAAAATATTTCTACCTTGTTATTCTTCTAAAACCATAAATATTAGTATTGCTTATAAATTAATTTGAAGGGGGATGACATTAATTACATTATTAGAAAAAAAAGCAATTAATTCTAAAATAAAAATTATTTTTCCAGAAGGCAATGATGAGAGAGTGATTAAGGCAGCAAAAAAAGCGTACAAAAAAAAGATATGCGAACCAGTGCTAATTAGTGATAGAAAAGGAGAATTATTTTTTAATCATTTAACAAGCAAAAAATTAAAAGAATATGCAAAGAAGTATAGTAAAAAGAAAAAAATTAGTTTAAGCGTTGCTGAAAAAATAATGCAAGACCCTTTATTTTATTCTGCCATGGCATTAAAAGAAGGGGATGCTGATGCAATGATTGCTGGCGCTCAATACACATCAGGCAATGTAATTGCTGTTTCAAAAGACATAATTGGGTTAAAAAAAGGGATTAAAGTTGCTTCAAGTTATTTTATAATGAGTTTGCCTTTCTTCAAGAATAAAGAAGGAGGTAATTTAATTTTTGCTGATGCTTCAGTAAATCCATTACCTAATGCTTATGAATTAGCGGATATTGCAATCACAAGTGCTGAAACAGCTAAAAAACTACTTGGATGGGTGCCTCGAGTGGCAATGCTTTCTTTTTCCACAAAAGGAAGTGCATCTCATGAAATAGTTAATAAGGTTGTTCAAGCAACTAGGATAGCAAATAAAAAAGCGCCTCAATATTTTATAGATGGTGAAATGCAAGGAGATGCTGCTTTAATTGAATCAATTGCAAAGAAAAAAATGAAAAAAATAGGAAAAGTGGGTGGAAAAGCAAATGTGTTAATTTTTCCTGATTTAAATGCAGGGAATATTTGTTATAAATTAGTTCAAGTTCTTGGAAAAGCCACTGCTTACGGGCCTATACTTCAAGGATTCAATAAACCAGTTAGTGATTTGTCAAGAGGAGCTAAGGAAAAAGACATTTATGGTGTTATAATAATCATGAGTATTTTAGCAAGGAGAAAAAAATGAAGATTTTAACACTTAATTGCGGGAGTTCATCAATAAAATATGCTGTTTTTTTTAAAGATAAAAGAGTTGCTTTTGGAAAAGTTGAGAGAATAGGTGAGAGGAGTTCAATAATTAAGCATTCTTCTGAAAAAAAATCATTTAAGAAAGAAACAAGAGTAAGCACTTATGTTCAAGCATTTAAGATAATGATTAATAATCTTACTAATAAGGAGTTCGGGGTTATTAAATCTAAAAAAGAGATTAATGCTGTTGGTCATAGAGTAGTTCATGGAAAAGAACTTCACGAATCAATTATTATTGATAAAATTGTTTTGAAAAAAATTAAGAAATTGTTTGATGTCGCACCACTTCATAACCCTCATAATTATAAAGGAATAATTACTGCAAAAAAATTATTTCCAAAAATCCCGCATGTTGCAGTATTTGACACTGCTTTTCATAATACTTTGCCTGAAATAGCTTATTTATACGCTTTGCCTCAAGAATATTATAAAAAATATGGTATCAGGCGTTATGGTTTTCACGGGATTTCTCATAAATACGTGGCTCATGAAGCAGCAAAAATGCTTAAAAAACCTTTGAATAAATTAAAAATAATTACTTGTCATCTCGGAGCTGGAAGCAGTATTACAGCTATTAATAAAGGAAAATCTGTTGATACAAGCATGGGATTCACTCCTTTAGAAGGCTTGATTATGTGCACGCGTTCAGGAGATGTTGATCCAGGATTACATTATTTAAAAAGACATGTTTGGGAAGGACAAAAAAATTTTTATGATATATTAAACAAGAAAAGCGGATTGTTAGGAATCTCGGGAAAAAGCAAGGATATGCGGGTTTTATGGAATAATTACAATAAAGATAAAAACTGCAGACTTGCAGTTAATATGTATTCTTATAGATTGCTTAAGTATTTAGGCAGTTATATTGCGGTTTTAAATGGCGTGAACGCAATTGTTTTCACAGCAGGTATTGGGGGGAACGCTTATTATGTGAGAAAAAAAGTATGCGATAAATTAAGATATTGCGGTGTTATTATTGATGAGAAAAAGAATAAAAAAACAATAAACGGTGAAAAAGGATTTATTAATGCGAGGAATTCTAAAGTAAAAATTTTAGTGATTCCAACTGATGAAGAAAAAATGATTGCTCTTGAAACAAAAAAAACGATTAAGGGAAGAAGGAAATGATTAAAGGAGTAGGCGTTGACATTGTTTCTCTTGAAGACTTAAAGCAAAAGATTGAAAAACTAGGTGATGCATTCTTAAAAAGAACTTTTTTTAATTCAGAAATAAATTATGCGAAAAAAGATAATAATTTAATAGAACATTTAGGAACTACTTTTGCAGGTAAGGAAGCAGTTTTTAAAGCATTGAAAAAAGATTATTTTGAACCTAAAGAAATTGAAATTAAAAGAAAGAATAGAATTCCAATTGTTTGTTTTCATGGAAAACTAAAAAAATTAAATTATGAAGTAATGCTTAACTTATCTTTTAATAAAACAAACGCTATTGCCATGGCAATAATATTAAAAAACAAAAAATAAAAAAAAGTTTTTTATTCTTCAGAATCGCTTGCTAAAAACGCCCACCAAGGTTTCCTCGTTCTTATGACTTCTCCGTTTTCAGCGTCAACTTGTGCTTGCACTTGCATTCTTATCTTAAACAAACCTAAAAACCTGGCTTGTTTTTTAACTTGAACCTCGTAAGCTGCTTTAACTTGGTCACCTTGTTTTACTTCCTTTAATTCTATTGTGCAATTATTTTCAGCAGAACAAGTTTTTAATCTTAACCTCTCTAATGCTCTTTCTGAAGCAACGTCAGGCATTACTTTAATCTCAGCATTCATACCATTACTTAACTTTACTTGCAATTTAGTTCCATTCTCAGTTTGTTGTTGAGTCATTTGCATGGAAGTCCTGGCTTCAATACTCCCTGATCTCAGTTTTGTTTGCTCATTGCTTTGAACTTGCACTTGAACTTGTTTTCCTCCCTGAACTGTAAGAACCCCTGACTTAACTTGCGTTTGTTGTTGTACTTCTATTTGCGTGTCTTCTCCTTGATTCTGCGTTTGTTGTTGTACTCCTATTGTGCCTTCAGGATTACCACTATCTTGAGGTTGTCCAGTAACTTCTGGTTGCCCACTGTCTTCTGGTTGCCCTCCTGGTTGATCTGTGACTTCATGTTGTTCATCAGCACCAGTTCTTGCAGCAAGAACTACTGAACTTACTAAAACACACAGAATCAAACTTAGTAATATTTTTTTCATTTAAAATCACCGTGCATACTTATAATTTACTTAACATATTATTTTAAGATTTTCTACGAACAACAACTCCCAAAAAATTATTTAACTGAATTAATCTTAATTTTAATTAATGAAACTCTCAATAAGAAAAGGTTTTAGTTTTGGTTTAACATCAGGAATAATCACAACCCTTGGTTTAATCATTGGCTTGCACGCTGGCACTGAATCCAATATTGTTATTATTGGTGGCATACTCGTGATAGTAATAGCAGATGCAATGGCAGACGCGTTAGGAATTCACATATCTGAAGAAGCAGAGAACAAGCACTCTGAAAAAGAAATATGGGAATCAACTATCGCTACTTTCGTGTCTAAATTGGTTTTTGCCTTAACATTTATTATCCCAATTCTTTTTTTACAACTCACTACTGCAATCATTGTTTCAGTCATATGGGGTTTGAGTTTAATCACACTTTTAAGTTATTATATTGCTAAACAAAAAAATATTAAACCATACCACTCCATATTAAAACATTTAATCATTGCAATAATAGTTATTATCATAACTCATTACATTGGAGATTGGGCATCAACTCTTAAATAAGATTCAAAAAAAAGTTTGCACTCCATGATTCCTGCTTTGAAACAATTATTGTAATAAAAATCTGCCTCAGTATTGAAAGTAATTAATAATAATTACTCCTTCACGCACTAATATTTCGCAATAGTTCGTATAAATAATTTTTTGAATTAGGAATAGAAAACAGGATATAGATAAGAAAATCAACAAGAAAACCTGAACAGAAACCTCAAAATATTTTTGGATTAAAATTCAATCCTTTTTGTTAGCGAACACTTACTTCATTCAAAACACATAATAAATATGTAATCCCCTTATGCTCACACAAACTTTATTTAAATTTTAAACATGTTCATCAAAAAAATTTCTTTGGCTTAACTAATTGAAGTCAAAAACATTAGACATTCTAACATTAATTTTATGCTTGTTGGTGAAGGGTTCGTATGTTATCTTATTATGAAATAAAGTCTATTGTTATCAACTGTAATTTTGATTTATCAAACGGTTCTACGATGGTTTTCTTAAATACATCTTTTTCCATTAAGAAATTGTTTAACTCTTTAATCGTCTTTTTCCAATTATTATCTTTTTTATATTGTTTCTGTATCTTTCTTAATACTTGTAATCTTTTCTTCGTTTGAGGTATAGAAAGTAATTTATTTTTTACTGGCTCCCAAAACTTATCGATTGAAGTATCAGCAGGAAACTCATTTAAATAATTATTAATATCTGTGTTTATGTCTTTTACTAGTTCATTAATAAAATTAGTGCTTCTTGACTTACTATATTCTTTAAGCAAGGAATCTTGTTTCTGACTAGAAAAAATTTCATTATAGTTCTTTTCTATGTCTTCAACTATTATTTTGTTGACTTCATATATTTTTTCAAAAAAATTAGGTATGATTCTTTCTTTCTTTGGTTTGCATGATATAAAGTCAATTATTTCAGTTTTATTAGTGATTATTGAACTTGTGTTTATATCATACAAATACCAAAAGTGAAAGTCATTGCTATATTTATAATAAAAAAATATACCTGAAATCTTGCCTTTTTTTAATCCGCTATAAACTCCATAAGGTATTTTTTCTAAATCATCTAAAGCCTTTTTTTTCAAAAAGTCTTTTAATGGCTGATAAAATTTCTCTCCACCACCAAAAGCATCCCGCTCTAATTCTGCAAATACTTTAGAATTTTTTCTTTTAATTTTTTTGATAATACCAAAAACTTTAGGGTGTATTTCCTCTCCTAAAATGCTCTGGTCTAAACCCACTGATTTATCAATATCTATAATTTTGTTCTGCAAGATTTCAACTAATTTTAATAGTTCTTCTAGTTCATCTTCAGGGAAGAAGTTGTAAACAAATATTTTCTTGTAAGAAGAGCCAATTCTATCTATTCTTCCTGCTCTCTGAATCATTCTTGTAGGATTCCAATGTAAGTCATAGTTAATTAAGTATTTAGCTGTTTGAAGATTTTGTCCTTCAGACAACACATCTGTGCTCATTAAGATATCAACTTCTTTTTTGAAAAATTTATCTACAATCTTCTCTCTTTGTTGCGGGTTCTTACTTGTTAAACCAGAACTTGAGATTGCTTCAATTTTAAGTTTTGAAAATCTCTTGTCTTTTATTATTTCATTATAAATATAATTTAAAGTATCTGCATAATAACTAAATAGAACAATTTGACCATCTTTTGATAATTTTAATAATTTTTCTTTTAGAACTTTTAATTTAGCATCATCTTCTGGTTTAATTGTTTTCACTTTTTCAAGAATTTTACTTAGTAATTTAATATCTTT
The DNA here is from genome assembly GCA_017609105.1 of Candidatus Parvarchaeota archaeon. Classification (GTDB taxonomy): domain Archaea; phylum Nanobdellota; class Nanobdellia; order JAFCGN01; family JAFCGN01; genus JAFCGN01. Next base: position 745 of record JAFCEQ010000012.1, on the reverse strand, counting down.
ATCTATGTCTTTAAATAACTCTTTTGTATTATATTTTTTTAAATCAAATTTCTCCAACACGCCCTTTAAATCTTCTTCATTTATTTCTTCGTCAAGACTCATCAAATATTTAAAAAATGATTGTTTTGTGAGAAATTTTCCAGATTTTAAATATGATTTTAATTTCTTTAAGAATCTTATGTGATTAAAGATACTTTTTCTAAAAGCATCAACACTGCTTTCTAATCTTTTAAGCAGAATTGTTCTAAAAATACCTCCAATAGCAATCATACGCCCTAATGCAAGCCTTTCTTCTTCTGTTTTTAGCCCTTCTTTTCTATACTCTAATATTCTATAATTAGCCATTGTTAATTTTTCTGTAATAGTGTTTGAAATATCCTTATACATGCCCTTATAAGATTTGTTTAATTCATAGTTTATATTTTCAAGAACTCTTTCTGGAAAGAGTATTTTTTGTTCTTTTAATTCTCCATTAGGGAGTTCAACAAAAATGTAAGCGTCAGGATAATTTTTAATGATATAATCTCTTGTTCTTCTTATTGATATTTCATTTAATAAATCATTTAGTAAAGAAGGATTCTCTTTTGCTTGTTTAAAGAATTTAAACAAATCAGATATGTTTTCTTTAATGAATGCTCTTCTATCCATAAGGGTTAATAACATGATCTGCCAGTATAAGTCCCAAGGAGTATTATTTATTGGAGTAGCAGTTAGGAAAAGCATGTAAGGTCTTTTACCTTTTTTT
>JAFCEQ010000003.1 GCA_017609105.1 Candidatus Parvarchaeota archaeon | reverse complement strand
TCTCAGTGCCCTTCTCCGGGCCACTCCTCTCAGAGCCCGTACAGATCATAGGTTTGGTGGTCCGTTACACCACCAACAGCCTAATCTGCCGCAGACCCATCCTATGGCGATAAAAAATCTTTTGAAAGGAGAACATTCCAGACTCTCCTCTCTATAAGGTATTATCCTCAGTTTCCCGAGGTTATCCCTTACCATAGGGCAGGTTGTCTACGTGTTACTGAGCCGTTCGGCAAGAAGTCAGGCAAGCCCGACCCTTTTGCCTTGCATGTCTAATCCCCAACCAGATAGCGGTGACCTCCAGCAGGATAAACTGGAGTTATGGGGAAGGAATTAGCGTTTACTCTAATTCAAGTATCACCAAAACATCAATAATTAATGTTTTTTCATTAATTATCTCATTTTTTATGTGCCTTTGAGATAACACTTCGTGTTTCTCATTGGAAAGAAATTAGATTAGTGTAACCCTTTCTTTTCCTCAAAACACAGCCGGTATTGTGTTTCAAAGGTATTCACAATTTATTGTTGTTGTATTTAAATATTTAACTATTCTAATTTGTATAAAAATTTTTAGAAGAATAATTTTACTGAAAAATACAATATTATCATGCTTGTTAAATCAGCTAAAGCTGTTGTTATAGGAATTAAGTAATTGTCTGGATTTTGGTTTTTTTTAAAGAGTATTAAACCAATAATTATTGAAACAAAAAATAAGACAATCGTTGTTAAAACAATAATTGTGAAAGATATTAATGTTATTTTTAGAAAAACATTGTAATTAAAATTGAATCCAATGAGTATTCCTAATAAATTTGATAAAATGCTTATGATTAATGAAATAAAAATGCTCAGAAGAAATACTTCTTTAAATAAGTTCATTAAGTCTTTATCCCATAATTTCTTTTTTCCAATTTTTCCTAAAAATAATAATGTCGTGAATTTAAAAGAGATTATTGAACCTAAATCACCGCTTGCATCATTCAAGGCAGGTATTAAAATAATGATTGGAGTAATATAAAGAAAGTTTTGTTTAATATTTTCTAAGCATATTCCTCCGATTGTGCTTATTATTGAACTAATTACTAAGATTCTTATGCTTTCCTTTATTATTTCAAAATAAGTGTTTTTTATTTAAATCACCGTTAGACAATTATTAAAGCAATGTAAAGAGAGATTATGCTAATGATGTCCCCAAGGGTTGTGATTATTGCTCCCATAAAATTATCAGGGTCTAAATTTTTTTTATATAAATAAATAGTTAAAAAAATGACAAGTGGCAATGAAATAAGGTTACTAATAACTGCTGCAATAATAGAAATGAACATAAGAGTGTGAACTATTTTTTTTATTAAAATATATTCTACAAGTATGGCAAGGAGTCCTAAAATTAAGCTCACTAAAATTGATAAAGTCATTCCAACTAAGAAATTTTTTGTTATTCTTTTGTTTATTTTGAATTCTGCTTTTTGTGTTCCAATATGAAGGGCAGAGCTTATTCTTGCAGAAACAGAACCTCCAATGTTCCCTCTCATTTCAAGGAATCCTGGTAGGAGTATTAATACTCCTGGAATGATTTCAAGTTTGTGTGCGAGTCCTGTAAGAAGAAAACCTGCTAAACTTCCTCCAAAAATGCTTAAGGATTCTGCTAACATTATTTGATTAAATCTTTTCACAGTAAAGCCCTCTTTATTTTTTTTTAAACTATTAATTTATTCTCTTTTTGTTTTACAAAATCTTTTACTAATTTTGAAGAACCCTCATACCCTTTTCCTATTAAGAAATCATTTTCTTTTAAGATAGTGTTTTTATTAACATTAAAAATCCATTCATTTTTTCTTTTTATTGCAAGTATTTGTGTTTTTGTGAAAGTTCTGAATTTTGTTTCGTTTAAACTTTTATTTATTAAATGCGAATTCTTTTTTATTTCACAAGTTATTATTCTCTCTTGTGTTTCTGAAAGAATGTTTTTAATGATTTCTGGATAATTGTTTCCTCTTGCAATTTTTGAAATATTTAATGCAGAATTTGAAATATCTTTTATGCTGTCAATTAATTCAATTATTAATAGTCTTTTCTCATCATTTTCTTTTATTTTGAATAAAAGTTTTAAAACATCTTTTTCAATTTTTTTTATTTCATTGTTTAATTCTTCCACTTGTTTTGCTAATTTAATATCTTTTAAGAAAGCTGCGGAATAAGCAAGGTCTAAAGTTAATTCACTCATGTTTTTCATTTTAATTATATTATCTTTTATGCTTATCATAAAAAATCACCTAAATATTTTAAGAAATATAATTTTAATAATATTTAGTTTCTAAGAAATGCAGGGGACGAGATTCGAACTCGCGCAGGCACTAAGCCAGTAGGTCCTTAGCCTACCCCGTTTGACCGCTCCGGCACCCCTGCTTAAAAAAAATGTTCTCATGTTTTGCTTAAATAATTTTCGAGACAATGTTTTTTTTTATTGAAATTTAAAAAAAAATTCTTAATCAAAAATAATTTATATACACTAAATTTAAATATAATATATGGTTAAAGTTGGTGAAATAACTCATTACTTTTCAGGCATTAATGTTGCAGTAGTTAAACTAATGGATGAACTGAAAATAGGTGATAAAATCCTTATTAAAGGAGCTACAACAAATTTTGAACAAACAGTTGATTCAATGCAAATAAATAGGGAACCAATAATGGTTGCAACAAAAGGACAGGAAATCGGCTTAAAAGTAAAAGATGTTGTTAGACCTGGTGATGAGGTTTTTAAAGAATAAACTAAAAAATTTTTTATTTTTTTTATCTTTTTCTTCTTAATCTTCTTTTCTTCATTTCACGCATCTTCTTCTTTTTAGTCTTCCATCTATACTTTGTTATTTTCATTTTCCAATGACGTGAACTTCTTTTCATTATCCTTTATAAACACATAAATGCTTTTAAAAATCTTTCTCTTATTACTATAATCAATGAAGAATTGTTTAAGTAAGGCGTTAAATAAAGTTAAAAAAATTAATAAAAAAGAATTCTTAATTATTTTCATACTATTATTACTTCCTAATTGGCTCAGGCACTTAGCTTATTATGTTGGTGGTTTAAAAACAGGAGGTTTTGATTTCATAATAAGTTATGAGACAAAACAAATGTATAATCTTAATGCGATGTTTTTAGGATTATTAGAAGAAATATTATTTTCGTTTTTATTCACTACATTGTTCTTATTATTTAATAAATTACGTTTCTTCGCTTACGCTTGGGTTTTTGACAGTTTTTATGACTGCACACAAGTATTAATTTATTCATTAACTGATTTTACTTTCTTGTCTTTCTTTAATTTATCAATTTTAATACGTTTTATTATAAGAGAATTATTACTTCCTTATGTTATTGCAGGCCCAATCATAGTTAGGATGTGGAAGCCTAATATAAAAAAATATGCTGTTATTGGTTTTTTTATTAATCTTTTCTTAATTTTTTTAACCCTTATTTTCTAAACACTTTTAATCCTGAAATCCTTAATTATAATTATTATGAGAAGAACGACTATTTGTCCTTTCTGCGGTTGCGGTTGCAAATTAAATTTTTTTGTAAAAAATAACAAAATAATTAGTGCTTCTCCCATAAAAGAAGATCCAGTGAGCAAAGGCAAGCCATGCATTAAGGGTTTAAAAGCTTATGAGTTTTTATCAAAAAATAGAATAAAAACACCTCTTATAAGAAAAAAAGGTAAATTAGTTCCAACAACTTGGGGGAAAGCATATTCTATTATTATTGAAAGAATAAAAGAAACTTCTTCAGAAAATCTGTGTTTTTATGGTTCTGGAAGTGCAAGCAATGAAGCGAACTATTTATTAGTTAAGTTAGCGGAGATGTTAAAATCAGAAAAGGATTCAAGCGCTTCTTTATGCCATGCGAGCAGTGTTAAAGCAATGAAAATAGCGTACGGGATTGAAGCAATGGAATCAAGAATAGGGGATATTGAAAAATCAGACGCAATATTCATTTTTGGTTCTGACACAAAATCAGATTACCCAACTTTTTTTGAAAGAATAATTAAAGCAAAAGAGAAAGGTGCGAAAATTGTTTTAATTTATGATAGTTTTAATTTTACTTCAGATTTTGTTGATGAATGCCTCTCTATTGATGTAGGCGAGTTCTTACCAATACTTAATTATTTAGCGAAAGAGATTATTAAATCAAAAAAGTTTGATAAAAAATTAGAAAAAAATAAGGATTTTAGAAAATATGTTCTTTCATTAAAAAATTATGAATTAAACATTGTATCAAAGAATTGCAGAGCTGATAAGAAGAAATTAAAAAAAATTTCAGAAATATTATGTGAATCAAAAAAACCTTCTTTTCTTTTTGGTATGGCTTTAGTTCAACACACTCTTGGAACAAAAAATGCTTTAGGAGTGAGTAATCTTTCAATATTAAAAAATGGTTTTTTAATTCCTATGAGAGGAAAAAATAATATTCAAGGATGCGGGGACGTAGGAGTTCTTCCAAGAAACAAAACTTTTCTTGAAATGCTTTTTGAAGATGAATTAAGAACAATTATTGTTTTAGAATCAAATATTGCGAAATCCTTGCCTGAATTAAATACTGTTCATAAAAAACTAAAAGAAATATTTCTTATTTATATTGGTTCTCATAAGTCAAGGATGCTTAAATTCGCTGATGTTGTTCTTCCTTGCGCAACGCATTTTGAGGAAGAAGGAACAATGACTAATGCAGAAAGAAGAGTGAGAATTTTTAATAAAGTTCTTAATCCATTGTATGGAAAGGAGAAATGGAGAATAATTGCTGAATTATTTAAAGAGTTTGGCGGTAAAGATTATAAAAATGTTGAAGAAATAACTAAGGAAATAATAAGTACAATTCCTGCTTATAAAAAAATTAATTTTAAAGATTTATTCAAGATTGAAGGATTTTTTGCTGAAAAAAAAAGAAAATGGAAAAAACTTGTTCCTGTTGAATACACTGCTGTTGAACACGAGGTTAATAAGGAATTTCCATATTTGCTTACAACAAAAAGACTGCCTTATCACTTCACAACTTCTGAATTAACTTTGAATTGTAATTCTCTTAAAAAAATAATTAATAAAGCAAAAGCATATATGAATCCTTTTGATTTAAAAAAAGAGAATTTAGTTGATGGAGATGAAATTGAAATTTTTTCAAGAAAAGGAAGAATAAGAGTTCCAGTAGAAGAGAATAATAAGGTGAGAAAAGGAGTTATTGTTGTGCCATACCATTTTAATAATGCTTTTGTGAATAAATTAATCCCATTATCACTTGACCCTTTCAGTAAAGAACCTAATTTAAAAATAATTAATGTTAAGATAAAAAAAATTTAATTAAGCATAAAAGAATTATTAATAATGATTTTTTCAGGACTTGAACTCTTGATTTATAATTAAAAACAAGAATGAGTTATTTAAATTATGTGTGATGTATTATTAATTTAATAAGTGCTTCATGAAATCAGTGTTCATAAAATCTTCCAATAATTTCCGAAAACTTTTTTAGCAGAGCTTTTAGGATCAGGCCAGCACTTATAACCGCAAGTAGGGCAATCATTTATGCAAAAATGCACGTTTTTATCCTTCATGTGTTCTAAAACGTAAGGCAAATCTTCAGGAGCTGTCCAAGGCATGTCCTTAAAATAAGGTTCTGGTAATTGAGGGTCAAGGCTTTGTGAAATACTTATATTAGCATGTCCAAAATGAAGTTCTCTTATTTCATCAGGAAAAATATGTGTTTTTCGAGTTGTGAATCTTATTGGAATGTTCGGGAGATTATCTGCTATATAATGAAAGTCATTAAAGAATTTTTCAGGAAAAACACTTTTTGGTTTCTCAGGAATATCACCTGAAAGAAAAAATCTAATATACTTAATACTTGGTCTCTTATTAACTTCAATAATCAGGTTTTCTGCGAAATAAGGATTCAAAAGTTCTAATGTTCTTCTTTCTAGAGCTGTTTTTACATTGAGGAGTTCGTATTTGTTGTTCTTACGAACATAACAATGTTTAAAACACCATTCTGTTGGTCTGCAAGAATCTAAAGAAATACCATAACACCCAGTATAAGGTCCCATTTTCTTAACTTTAGTTAAGTAATTCCATTGCTTAGTGTTCAAATAAGTTCTTTTATTATCTTGCTTCATAATAATTTATGATTAAAAACACTATTTTTAAGTTTAACTTATATGATTATTCTTATAACATCTTCATCATTTAATTCATGGTCAAGCCCTACTCTTTGACCTGCAAACCTAACACTACTGCCCCAAATCCTTGCTTCTCTGAATTTCTTAACAAAATCCTTATGAATTCGCGTGCAAACATCCCTTACAGTACTGCCTTTCTTTAAGATAATTGGTTCTGTTTTCTTCATTTTCTTGCCAACAGGCTTAGTGTACACGCGAATAAAACCCAATTTATCAAAAATTAATTGTTTTAAATCATCAATATTAGTTTTTGTTTCAGCACTAACGAACACAGCACTCCTGCCTTGTTCACTAATCCTTCTTATGAATTCCTTAACCTTGTTCTTCTCTTCTTCACTTGCTTGATCACTCTTAGTAATGACTATCATTGAAGGAACGTAATGCCTATTATTTTCAAGCACATCATTTAATTCTTCTAAGCTTAAGTCCTCATAAATTATAATATCAGCATTATGAATTTTATGCTCATTCAATAACTTAATTATTTCTTCTCTTGTGATTTTAGTTAAGCGAACACTTTCAATATTAATGCCTCCTCTGTCTTTCTTCTTAATACTCACTCTAGGAGGTTTAGTATCTAATCTTAAATTAAAATCAAACAATTCATTCTCAATAATTGATAACTTATCAAGCCCTTTGTAATCAAGAACTATTAGTATTAAATCTGAGTTACGCACAACACTAAGGATTTGTTTTCCACCGCCACGACCAACAGCTGCTTCATTAATAATTCCTGGTAAGTCAATCAATTGAATGCGCGCATCCTTATACTCCATCATGCCTGGAATCGCGTCAAGAGTTGTGAAGTCATAAGCCCCTACTTTTGATTCAGCACTAGTTAAAGCATTAAGTAACGTGCTCTTACCAACACTAGGGAATCCAACAAGAACTGCTGTAGCATCACCTTGCTTCTTAACAGTATAACCACTACCCCCGCCTCCTTTACTGCTTTTCTGTCTTAACTCTTCTTTTAACCTGCTTATCTTACGCTTAAGACTTCCTATGTGAAAGTTAGTGGCTTTATTCTTCTGAGTCCTATTAATCTCCTCTTGCAATTCCTTTATTCTTTCCTTAATGCGTTCCACGTCACTCATAATGAAAAAGAAAGTAATTTCTTAAATTAAAAAACTTTTTACTAAGAACATTATTAATAATTTTTAAGCGCACGCGCTAATCGCATTATCACAAGAACGCATTACTTCTTCTAATTCATTGACTTCTAAAACATCTTCTTTCTCAATACTCTTCTTAAAATCTTCTTGCGCTATGGAAGCCTCAACTTCAAGACTAAGGATTCCTTCATTAATCTTCATGTTCCCTTCTTTCATTAAGAAAACGCATAAGCTCGTCATGTACAATAAACGAGTTATTACATTAAGAACAGCCAACACTTTAATCATATTATTATTCGTTGTTTGTTTTATTTTCTTCATTAACTTATTGCTTGTTTTACAAATTCTTTTCAAACTCCTTATTTGCTCATCATAAAACTCTTCTATTTTGTTTGTTTTAATGTTATTCTTCTGATAATACTTTTTTCTTTCTTTTTTTAATCTTTTCAATTCCTTAACAAACTTATTAACATTTTTTAATACATTAGTTCTTATGATTTCTTCATAAGTTTTTTCTAATAATTCTTCTGTTTCTCGTAAATAATTTTTTTCAAACTCAGGATTAACATTCCTTCCTGCTTTAAAATCAATGTTCTTTTTTAGTAAAGGCAGGTTTAATTGTGCTTCAACTCTTTTAATATTAAAAAATAATTTCTTAAGATCCTCGTAATCTTTTCTGAATTTATCATAAAATCTTTTCTCAATTTTTTTTTCTTCTTCATTTTCAATGCTTGCTAAACTTATTTCCTTTTTTTTATTAGAAAACAGATTCATAAAAATAATTAACAAAATCTTTACTTAAATTTGTTATTGTAATTCAAAGAATTAAAAAACAGAATTTACTTACTAATTATTCTTAATACTCTTGATAATTCACTTATACTCTTGATTCTGTAAAACTTTAATCCTTTAAGATTAATTTCTCTTTTACCAATAATTATTGTTTTAATTCTTGCTTTATTTCCTGTAATCACATCTATTTCAGTGTCTCCAACATAAATTATTTCTTCCTTTTTTAATTTGAATTCTTTTATTAATTTGTTTATTCCTTCTGGATTTGGTTTATATTTCTTCACATCTTCTCTGCTGAGAGCTTTTTTAAAATATTTTTTTATACCATACTTCTCTAATATTTCTTCAAGCACTTTTTTTTCATTATTAGAAAGAATAAAAAGAAGATAATCTTTGCTCAGAACTTCAAGAACTTTTCTTGTATTTGAAAATAATTTAGCTTTTTTAAATAAATAATCTTTAAAATAATGTTCATGCGCCCATTTCATCATTTCATTTAATTTTTCTTTTTTAATCTTTCCTGTTAAATCAAGCACCCACTCCTTTGTTGTTTTCCCGTAAGAAGCATTTATTCTTTCTTCAGAGGGTTTAGGAAATCCAAAAGTTTTAAGCATGTCTTTGAAAAAAGAAAAAATCGCTTTTTCACTGTCTAATAAAACTCCATCAACATCGAAAACAATAGCTTTTAACATCTTAATAATTCTTTGATTTTCTTCTTTATTTATTTTTTTAATTCAAAAATAAACACATGAACAAGATTTTTAAATAGATACATGATTAACCGGGATTATGAAAAAATTTTTAGCCATAATTCCTGCAGTTCTACTGTTAGGTTGCACTGGCATTACAGGAGGTTTTATTATGGAAGAAGTTAAAGACGGAGACCACGTGTGGGTGGATTATGTTGGAACTCTTGAGGATGGAACTCTTTTTGATACAAGCATAGAATCTGTTGCAAAACAATATAATGCTTATCAAGAAGGCAGGGGGTATGCGCCTATTGATTTTGTGGTTGGCGAGCACAAAGTAATTCCAGGATTTGAAGAAGGAGTAAAAGGAATGAAAACAGGAGAAACAAAGAAAATTATTTTATCCCCTGAACAAGCATATGGTTATCCAAACCCTGAACTAATAATAAAATTGCCAAAAGAACAATTAATAGCGCAATTTGAAGATAATACAACTATAAAGGAAGGAATGGTATTAATAACAAATCAGAATATGCAAGGAATTATTACAAAAGTAACTGATGAAGAAGTTGAAGTGGATTTCAATAATCCATTAGCAGGAAAAACATTGCATTTTGAAGTCACACTTGTTAAAAAAGAGTAATTATCTTCAAAATTTATTTTTTTTTTATTTTATTATTTCTTCTAAACTAACATTAGTTTCCTTGTTATTATAATCCTTAATTACTGCTCTTAATTCTTTTTTAAATAATTTTTTCTTAACATGAACTCTTGTTATCCTATAATCTCTTCCATGATAATTAACTAATTTATCAAGAACTCTTCTTTCCTTAATCTTTCTTGGTTTAATAATGTCAAGCAAGTTCATGTTAATTAAGTTCATGTTAACTTCTAATTCTTTCTTAAATAATGGTTTAATTACTGTAATCCATTTTCTTTTATCAGGAACGTGTTTTGAATAAAAATATTTTTTGAAATCATTATCATCAGAATAATTAATTTTAATCTCTTTTACTACTCCAATAATATTTTTATACTTCACTAAATCTCCTGCAAAAGGATAAAGTATTTTTTTAGAATTCAGGTTTTTTATTAAATACCTTAAATAACTAGGTTTTTCCTTCATGTTTCTTAAATAATTTGCTCTTTTATAAGAAATAAAAAAAGGAATTGTTCTTAAATCCTCATTCTTAATCCTTTTTGATGAGACAGGAGTAACACTCTTAATATACACTTTTACCATTAATTAAAAAAATGATTTTTGTTTTTTTTAAGTGTTTGGAAAATTAATACTCTTCACATAATCCTTGTTTTCAATCTTTTTTAAATATTTTTTTACCAAAAATAATTTAATTAAATATAAATTTATTAAAAACATGTTTTTGAACAAAAAAGGAAATTTTTTGATAACAATCCTTAAAATATTATTTGCTCCTTTTTATTATCCTTTTAAATTCTTGTCACGCAAGTATTCTGTTAGTAAAAATATTAAAAGAGAGATTAGTGATGAGGAACAAATTGCTGAGAAGCAAGGAAGAATAGGGTTTTTTCACAAGCGAGCGCTTAAAAGATTAAGAAATTTTAGGGAAACAAATCGCGAAGCTTTTGAAGGAAGCTTATCAAGCATTGAAAGCGGGTTAAGAGATCTTGAATTAATTGAAATTGAAGAAGGAAGAAATTTTGCTGAAACAACAAATCAATTAATTAAAATGTATAAAGAAGAAGCAGATTTGTTTTCTGAAAAAAACCCGAACATTGAAGAAATTTATACATCTCAAGAAAAGCAAAAGGAATTATCTGAAAATCTTATTAATATTTCTAAAAATCTTTATGATTTATGGACGAATAAATGGAATTTTATTAGAACAAGTTTAATAGGATTAGAGAAAAGAAAAAAAGAAATGTTAACTGATGTTAAGGAAACAGAAGAAGAACTTAAACAAACAGAAGAAGAACTTAAACAAACAAAAGAAGAAATAAAGAAAACAGAAGAAGAGAAAGAAAAAATTGAAAAAGAATTAAAACAAGAAGAAGAGAAAAAACTTGAAATGAAAGTATAATAAAAAAGATATTGGATTAAGTGATAATATGGCGACAATTGATGAAAAAAAAGTATTAAAAGAAGAAATAAAGAAAACAGAAGAAGAGGAAAAAAAATTAGAGAAGGAAACAAAAGAACAAAAAAAAGAATTGAAACAAGAAGAAAAAATTAAAGATATTAATAAAAGTCAAGTAAACGCGGTTGAAGACATTGAAAGCGATTTGAAAAAAATAAAACGTTTTGAAAAAAAAGAAAGAAGTGTTTTAGAAGAATTATACAACTTAAGTTATGAAATAAATGATTTAATAATAAAAAAAGCAATGGCTATTCAAAGCATTTCTACAAGAAAAGACAGGAAGAAAGCAATAATGGATTATCAAATTATTTGTGAGGATTTAAACACTAAATTAGATTCATTAAAAGATAAAGTGTCTGAGTTAAAAAAATTATTGAAAAGAATGCATAAAAAACTTGAAGAAGTAAGTGAATTAAAAGCTGAAGTTGAAGCTTTAGAAAAAAAAGCCAAGGAGAAAGAAGAAGAAAAATTAGATTTAATTCTTAAAAGAATAGATGAACTTGAGAAAAAAATGGGAAAAGCGCCTGAAGAAGAGAAAAAAGAAATTCAAGAAGAAATAAATATGTTAAAAATAGTGAAGCAAAAAACGCAGGAAAGGTTAGAGGAGAGCAAGAAAGAAATAGTAGAACTTGAAGAAATTCCTGAAACAAGCGGGAAGGTAAGCAGGATTGAAAAAAAAGAGATTAAAGACATTAAAATAGATGAAGAACTGCCTGAACAAGGAGATGTTGGGAAAGAAAGGAAGAAAATGCTTTCAGAAGTGATTAAAGAAATCCTTGATAAAGCAAGTGATAAAGATTATAATAATCTAAAAGCTTGGATTAAAGAAGCAGGCATAAATGAAGAAGATATTTACAAAGATTTCGTAAACTTTGTTAAAAAAAATGAAAAAAAATTTAATAAATTATTTGAAAAAGTTATGGGAGTTTATAAGAATTATTTAGAAGAACCAAATAAAAAAAATGATGAGAAAATATCTGATGAAAACACAAAAAAGAATTTGAATTACTTGTATTCAATGTATTGCTTCTGGCCGTTCTATGCTGAGAACATTGAAAGCATTAGTTCTCTTTTAAATGAGAAAGAAGTTACTGAAATTGAATCAATCCTTAATAAATTTAATGAAAACGTTACTAAATTAATAAAAGATTATGTTAATGAGTACATAAGAAGAAAAACACAAGGCAAATAAAAAAATTTTTTTAACTTAAATCCAATCCTTGTTTTCAATCTTTTTTGGTAAATACTCTTTCGCAGCAAATTCAATGCCTTTCATTACAAGCGCGTCTTGTTCAATCTTGTTCCCGAATTTCTTAAGCTCTTTTAATTCTTTCTGCCATTCCTTTGTTTGGAACCAAGCGTAAGAACTTAACTCCTTTAATCTTTTATAATCTTGATCACCCATTTTAATAAAAGAATCTTGAGGCATTTCAAAATTCTTAACATCACTCATTTTGAATCCAAGGAATTTCGCGTTAGGCACTCCGCTTTTTTCTGAAAAATACGCTAAGTTAATGCTTCCCTGCTTGTAAACACTGTAAATGTAATACCCCCAAGGATCCATATCAGTGAACACATAAACAGGTAATTTTAATTCATTATGCAATCTTCTGAGAATTCTTCTTTCAGCCCTGCTTGGCTGTCCTTTACCAGTTAATAAAAGACAATTATTTTTCTTCCAATACTTATCTTCATTTAATCTTGCCCACACAGCATCTTTTTCCACAACAAGAACATAATCTGCACTGCAATCCTTGAATTTTATAACATCAGGTTCTACAATTCCAGGCACGCCATAACCAGCGCTTCCTAACTTGCTTATGTCAATTTCGTCTCCACTATCAATTATTGTCATAGGACCTGCTAAAACTCCTTTACTGCTTGCAAACAAATTCAGGTTTTCTCTTAAAACATTAATTAATACTTCAATATCCTCGATTATTGGATCGCTTTCATCCTGAGAATCAAAAGTGTTTTCTTTAAAACCAGGTATAGTATGTTTTAAAGTATAGAATAATTGACGAATACTTAATGTTTTATTCTGTTCTACAAGCCATTTTATTCTATCAGCAATAAGAATTGTTTGCATAAACTTTTTTGATTGCCCAATATTGAAATAATACCTTTCTTGAAAAGAATCTTTTAATTTTATTAATCCCGTGTTCTCATCATAATAAACATTGCGTAAACTCCTTAAAGGAATGTTTAAGGCAGGATTTTCACCTTTTTTTAAATCATCTAATACTTTAATTCCAATTTTTACTAATCTTTCAACAATTTCTTTATCTGTTAACATAATCATCACCATACCTTTTTGTTAAACAATCTTTCATTATTACTTCAACTTCTTCTTCATTCTTGCCTGTTAATCTTGATAATGCTGACACAAGTTCTGTTGAGTACTTAACAAAAATGTTTATTCTCTGTTTTTTTCTTTGTTCCCTATGACGCTTTCTTAAATAATTATTTAATTGTCTCGCGCATTCTTGTAATGCTAATTTTATTTCTTTTAAAATAATCGGATAACTTGCAATTGCTGCTTTACTCTCGCTTGTGAAAGGCACCCAAACACTGCAAATATGAACGAGAATCGCTATTTTTCCTTGAGGAAGTCCTTTTCCACCGCTTTGACTTAAACCATATCTCCTCCAATCAACATCACTTACTGCTTTTGTAATAGCGCAAGCCCCTCTTTCATACATTAAAGGAACTTTATTAGCAAATCTTATTAAGCGAGTTTCTTCTTTAAGACCTCCTCCGTACGCTATTGCCACTTCTATTTGAAAAGGCATTCCCCTATAAACGCTTGGCTCTCTTGTTATTGCAGTCACGAATTCTGGTTCAAACTCTGCTTTAAGCTCTTTTATTATTGCTTCATGCTCTATTGGGCTTAAACAATCTGTAGGAGGTTTCATAATATTTGTGTTTTGAATTTTTTTGAGCAAGTTTTCAACCTGATTTCTTGTTAATTCAGATGGTTTCATTCTTGGGTCAAGTTTACTTTTTTTCAATATTTCTTTTGCTTTGGAAGCCCCAATTCTACTGAAATCCTGAGTTAAAAAAGATAAAAGACTTCTTTTATCAGTGGTTTTCGCCATTCTCTGCAAAGTACCAATTTCTATTCCATGAGGATGAGCTTTCACTCTTAAAGGCTCTTTAGGCGGTTTCTCAGTAGTTCTTTGAAAAATTGTTTTTTTACCAAAAGGGTCAATGAAAGTTATTTTAGCATAAGGATTAGCAATACTTGTTAATCTTAGAAATTCAAAAATGCTTTTATCTCCACTACTTAAGTAATTGCCTTCAAGTTCAATCTCTACTCTTGTGCCATGCTCTAAAGAAAAATTATCATCAAAACCTTTCTCAACAATTTCAGGATTATTATTAAGCGTGTCAATTAATAATTTATAATAAACAGCAGGATCTTTCGGGCTTATTCTTGAAACAACATATGCTGGCATGCCAGTAGTTAATTGCCCGTAAAGCACGGCAGCGCTTATTCCAATTCCTTGCTGCCCCCTGCTTTGTTTTCCACCGCCTAATGATTGGAATTTAGAACCATAAAGTAGTTTGCAGAAAATTTTCGGAATCTGTTCAGGGACAATTCCAGGACCATTATCTTGAACACTCACAACATATCTTGTAGTACTTGTTTTTTTTCCAATAAATTTTTCTTTTATGTTTTCAGAAGAATACTCAATCACGTATTCCCCTTTATTATTTTTAACAGCAGAAACCTCCATTTCAATATTTTTTAATTTAAAACTTGAAACCCTTTGCCTTTCAAATTTTAATTCTTTATCATCTATTCTAATTGTATTATTTCCATTTTTTCTTAAAACAAGAGTTCCTCTTCTCGTATTACTTTTATCAATTATTCTAAATTCTTCTTGTGCTTCACTCACTTTTACTTCAATATCAGGCAGCACATGAACTATTTCTTTTTTTAAATCATTCAATTTTTCTTTTATTTTTTTAGCTTTTTCAATATTCTTATCTTTCAAGCTTTGATACTCTTTATATAATTTAAATGCTCTTCTTTTTAATTCAAAAATAATTTCTTCACTCGCATCTAAAGAATTATCTACTGCTTCTTTAACACATGTTAGGATTGCTTTTATTGGAGAATCAAACCCAAGCAAATGCCTGTTCTTCTCAAAAAATTCAGCTACACTAATACTTTTCTGAGCTTTTGCCAATTCATGTGCAATAGTATCTTTATTCATAAAAAAATCCCTCTTTTCTCCTGTTATCTTCGCTTACACAAATCATAATTAACAACTTGTTTAAATAATTTGTTAGAGAGAACTTAATGTTTATGAGTTTCAAGCATTCTTCTCATCTTATTTTCTTTTCTTTTTTTTTCAAGAAAAGTAAAAACATTTGAATGCTTAGCACCGTTTATTAACATTTCAACAGCTGTTTTCGCAAGCATAACATCTTCTATTTCTCCAATAATCCCAACAGTGTCGCCATAAATTATTACCATGCTTTCAGTTGTCTCCTCTATTTTTTTTTTGCTTAAACCTTCCCTCCCAATAATTCTTGATTTAATTCTTTTAATATCTTCTTTATTTCTTCCGTAATCCCTTAATTCTATTAATTCAAAAGAATAATTTTCATTTTTTAACATTAATGCATTCTTTACTGAAAACCCTCTTCCTATTGCTTTAATAACAAGTTTTGCAATAAATAGAGTTAAAGAATCATCACTTCTTATCTCAACTCTTCCATTTCTTGAAACCTTTATTTTAACTTTTAATTCTTTCTCAAGCTTTTTTTTAGATTTTCCTTCTTTTCCTATTAAAAAACCAACTCTTTGCTCAGGAATTAATAATTCTTCTTCAAACATATAATTATTTTTCAATTATCTTTCTTTTAAACTTATCTATGAGTTCATCATTCACAATAACCCCTTTATTCTTAAACCACTTATTTATGTTTACTAAATCTCTTTCCATGAATTCCAACACTCTCGGGTGTTCAATAAGAATTGCTTGCGCCCAATCAATAATCACTGGTTTATTATTCCTATTAAGAATATTATATTCTGAGAAATCAGCATGAACAAGCCCTGAATCTAAAATTTTTTCATACTCTTTAATCACTAATGAATACATTTTTTTATAATTAAGACTCTTACACTTATTTATGGGAGGCGAAGGATTAAAGTTTTTATCATGAATTAATTCCATTAAAATAACATTTTTTAAGTTATAAATTGGTTTAGGAACACTAACTCCTTTTTCATATGCTCTCATAAGATTCTTATACTCCTTTTGAGTCCATAAGAAAACAAGTTTTCTAAAATTTTTTGTTATTCTCGGAAACCTTGGATCACCTAACATGTATTCTTTTATTCTTCTAAAACTGCTTGTTTCTGTTTTAAATATCTTAATAGCTAAGAATTTTTTATTATTTTTAGCAAGAAAAACATTTGCTTCTTTGCCTTCACTAATTATTCCTTTAAATTCTGTGAAATAACCTTTATTCATTATTTGATAAAGAAGATTAATAGTGTAATTATCAAACACTCCAGCATAAATATCAAACTCTTCTTTATGTTTTTTCATATATTTTAATAATAAATGCTCCTTTAAAAGATTTTAAAAAACGTTTTTAAAACATTTTATAAAAATTTAAAAAAAGCAATATTTTGCTTAAAAATTATAATGAAAATAAGAGAACGAATAAAAAATATTGTTTGCGCACTAAAACTTGATGAATCTCTTGAAAAAATTATAGAAGAAAAAAACATTTATGAATTATTATTTAATGAAATCAAAAAATCAAGAAGAAATGAGTTTAATTCTTTAGAAGAAATTCTTGGCATTCTTAAAAAACCTTCAAAATTCATTTATACTGATCAAAAGTACTTAAAACACATTTGCTCTTACTTGCTTAATGGAAATACTTTATACAAAATCCTTTTATCATTTCAACAAGGCTTGGCAGAACAAGAATACATTATTAGAAGAAAGTATGAAAACGTTTTTTACAAAAAATTAAATCGAATGAAAGAAAACTCTTTTACTTTAAAAACAATTGATAAGAATTTAAGAAGTGAAGCAGAACAATTTAAAAAAAAGTTTTTAACAAAAAGTATTGATGAAGAAGAAGTTGAACTCAAATTGCTTAAACCATTTCTTTTTTTTCTTGGAAATCCAGTAAAAACAAGGACAATAGGATTCATAGACACTTCTTATATTATTAAAAACTATAATAACCATAAGGAAATGAAAAAACCTTTGAAAGAAAACGATATTTCTATAGGAATTTTTGAAGTTTATCAAGAGTTATCAGAGTATAAGGAAAGCACTGGGGATTCAAAAAAATACAAAGAGAATCTTTACCTTGCTTTATGGAAGAACACTAATGCATTAACCCTGCCATTAAAACTTGAAGAAGAATTCAAAAAAAACTTGGAACACGTGTTTGGAGGACAAGGGCAAAGAGCAGATTACGCGTTCATGTTTTATAAAAAAATATTTTATAACACAGGTATTAAAACAAGGATTTACACAGAAGATTTTAAATTAAATTCACGCTTTAACAAGTTTTTCTAAATTTTAACTTCAAAATAATCTAACTCTTCTTCTAAACCTAAGTACTTGTTAATAAACAAAAACTTGAGAGCGTATTCTCCGTTTTCAAGATTTATTATGCTTCCTTCAATACTTGTTGGGCAAAGACACCTTGCAATAATCTTAGAATCAAATACTTCTTTCACAATAATTTCATTATTTTTATGCTCATACCTTAATTTAAGGGTTTCATTATTTGCATTACAATAAAGAATTAAGGTTTGATTAAAAATAATTGAATTATTCTCTACTTTAACATTAATAAAATTCCCTCTTTCATCAGAAGAAGTATTAGTGCAAAAATTGATTTTGTATTTAAAATTTTTTTCTATGAAAGGATTAAAATTTGTGAAAAAAGAAGTGATTATAAAATAACTTAAAATCATTAAAAGAAAAGCAGAGATTAAAAAAAAATCTTTTTTCATGAAGAATTAAGAAGTAAAACAAATTAAAAAACTTTATTGAACAAAATTTATTAAAAAATAAAAGTTTTTTCAAAAAAACAAGGATTTATTAATCTTTTTTGAGCGCTTGTCGTTCAGTGGCAGGATGCAAGCTTCCCAAGCTTGAGACCCGGGTTCAAATCCCGGCAAGCGCATTAAAAAAAAATTGGGTGTGAAAACTAATGAAAAAAAATATTAAAAAAATTACAAAAAACATGACTTTGGCTGAGATTTTAGATTTTCCTGGAACAAGTGAGATATTATTAAAATATAATGTGCCTTGCTTATCATGTCCGTTAGCAATGTTTGAAATTGGTTTATTAAAACTTTCAGATATTTGCAATAAATATTCAATTGATATTGAAAAATTGTTAAAAGAGTTAAATGAAACTATTAAATCAAGTGATTGAACACCTTTTTTTTTATTAAAATAATTTTTAGCAAAACTTTTAAAAGCAAATTATTAATTGTTTTAAAGAATGCTCCCGTAGTCTAGCGGCCAAGGATTCCGGCCTTTCGACATCAGAACCTTCATGGCGTTCAGACACACTTGAAGGTTTAACAATGAAAGAAAGCCGGCGACCCGGGTTCAAATCCCGGCGGGAGCACATAACTTTGAAATTTCTTCAAATCAAAAAAAAATAATTAGGATTGCAATACCCAATTATTTTTTGTAAATTATTCATAATTTATTTTTTTAATTTTATTTTTTAATTATAATTAATTTTAGTTAAATTAATAATATAGTTTTGATTTTATTTATTTCATGGAATTTGAACCTGGAAAAATAATCACTGGTTTTTTAATTTTAATGTTCTTGCTTGTTTTTTATCAAAGATTCACTAGTCCAGAATTTTTTCAAATGATTGGTGTGACCACTGCGAATGAACATTTTTTAATGCTTTTACTTGATATTATAAGACCAATAATTCTAGCAGGAATTTTTGCTGTTGTTGTGAATTACATGTTTGGTTCAAGCATTCCAACAACACTCATAACTGCTGTTGTTGGCATCACAGTGTATTTTGTTTTAACAAGCCCTCTTTTTTTATCAGTGATTGGTTTAAGTTATGCAGAACAGAATAGTTTTTTCACTTGGAAAAATTTTTTAGACCCCTTAATTATTTTAGGCGTGATGATTGGAATTGCTGCAGCAGTAATGCACATAAGAGGAGAGTAGTTAGATTTAAAAATTAATTATTTATTTTATTAACATGTTTTTTGGGTCCGTAGCTTAGTCTGGTGGAGCGCCGGTCTTATATGTCCGAGTTCCGAACAAGGCTCAACTAAGTGAGCCGGAGGCCCTGGGTTCAAATCCCAGCGGACCCATTCTTATAATAGATTATATTTACTTCTGAAGGATTTAAATTGCAAAACCAATCATCAGGGCAAGAAGTTACTCCTAAGAGCACATCTTCTAATGCTTCAAAAACAACATTATCATTTTTTTGAACAGGACTTGGAATAATATTGTTTTTTGAACCAAGTGTCATGAATAATGAACAAACAGATGGAAGGTTTTTTAATTCAAGGTCAAGAACTTCTGAAAGTAATTCCCTGCAACCTTTTTTTTCATTTTTGTATATTTCAGAAGAACATCCAGGCCAAAGCAAGTCATGAGTTGGCTTAATCAGGGGTTCTTGAAGAAATAACCTGTTTTTATCAATATGGTCAGGAAGAATTTTAAAATAATCATTAATGCTTAATTCTGAAACATTATTTTCTTTAAGAAGAAGAATTGGCTTGCCTTCGCAATTATATAAGCATTCACCTTGTTCTAATGTTTTTGCCATAGGCGTTGTTGTTCCACTTACGTGTCTTGAATAAGTAAGTTTTTCTCTTGTAATGCTTTGATTAAATCCTTCAAAGACTATGTCAGAAACTTGGCCTCCAAAAGGAATGAGGATTTTTATTTTATCTCCTTTTTTTAATTCAAATTTTTCTGCTTTCCCATGAGGAATTATTTTATTTCTCATACTTTATTCCTGATTTTTTCTTTTTAAATTCTTAATGGTTAATTAAAGATTATAATTTAATTTCTGTTTTTTAATATTTGAAAAATCTTATTAACTTATTTTTTGTAAAAGAATAGTATGACAAGAACTTTTCTCAAATCAAAGTTAATAAAAGTTGAAACAGGAAATATTATGGTTGCTGTTCTTAATGAATTAAAAGCAATAGAATTAGGTATAAGCGCTGGGGACAGGATTAGAATAAGCAAAGGAAGAAAGCATGTTAATGCTATTGTTGATTTAAGCAGTGTGGACATTCTTCCAGATGAAATAGGGCTTTTTGAAGAAGTGAGCATGGAGTTAGGCATAAAAAAAAATAATGTGAAATTAGAAATAAAACAAGTTCCATCTCCAAAGAGTTTAGAATTTATTAAAAAGAAAATAAATGGCAAGACCTTAACTTATGATGAAATTTATGAAATTATTAATGATATCGTGCATAATAAATTAAGCGATGTAGAAATGAGTGCTTTTGTTACAGCAACTTATACTGAAGGACTTACTTTTGAGGAAACAGTGAATTTAACAAGAGCAGTAGTGAACACTGGTGACACGCTTCATTTAAAAAAGAAGCTTATTGTAGATAAGCATTGTCTTGGAGGTGTTGCAGGAAATAGAACTACGATGGTAGTAGTTCCTATTATCGCAGCTTTTGGATTAACAATGCCGAAGACAAGTTCGCGTTCAATAACAAGTCCTGCAGGCACTGCTGACACAATGGAAGTGCTTACAGAAGTAGAATTCTCTGCAAAAGAACTTGAGAAGATAGTAAGAAGAATTGGTGCTTGCATTGCTTTTGGTGGAACAGTGAACCTCGCTGCTGCAGATGATAAACTTATAAAAGTAAGGCACCCGCTTCATTTAGATCCAGTGGGTTTAATGCTTGCATCCATTATGGCAAAGAAAAAAGCAGTGGGCAGCACGCATGTTTTAATTGACATACCTATTGGTGAAGAGGCAAAAGTTAAGACATTTGATGAAGCAGAGCTTTTAGGAACTCTTTTTGAAAGAGTTGGTGAGAAATTAAATATGAAAGTAGAGTACATCATAACTGATGGGAATTTTCCGATTGGAAGAGGTATTGGTCCTTTATTAGAAGCAAGAGATGTTTTAATGGTTTTACAACAACATGAGAAAAGACCTTTGGATTTAGAGAAAAAATGTTTAGAGCTTGCAGGAATCATTATTGAATTCAGTGATAAAGTTAAAAGAGGACAAGGAGAGAAAATTGCTGAGGAATTGCTTAAGAGTGGGAGGGCATGGCAGAAAATGAAAGAAATAATTAAGGCTCAAAAAGGAAATCCAAACATTAAAATAGAGGATTTAGAACCTAGAACTCTTTCCTATAATATTAAATCTGAGAAAAGTGGTGTTATTAAAAAAATAAGTAATAAAAGCATAGCAAGAATTGCTCTTGCTGCAGGTGCTCCTTCTGTTATGGATGCAGGCGTTTATTTGCATAAAATAAAAGGAGATGAAGTGAAGAAAGGAGAAACTTTAATGACTATTTATTATAAAAGCAATGAAAAACTTAAAAAATGCTTAAGTATTCTAAAAGAGAATCCTCCTTATACCATAAAGTGATTGAAGTGACAAAAAAAAATTTGAAAAATTTCCTTAAACAATTAAAGGAATCAGTGAAAAAACTTTTTTCTAATTTAAGTATAAGAACTAAAATCAATTTTCTCGCGCTTTTTTTATTCATTGCTTCTTCTTTTAATGTGATTTCTTTTCAAATATTCTTACTTGTTTTCATGCCTTTATATCTTAGTTATTACATAAGTTATAAGATAGCAATAGCTGCTTTAGTTATTCACAGGGGAGGAATACCAACGCCTGTTAAAGAAGAAAATTTTATTTTTTTAAGACCTTCAAACAATTATTATAGGTTCAGCGCTTCTTCAAAAATGAGGATAGTAGATTTTTTTTATTTAAGCGTTTATCCAATGCTTTTAATGATTAGTATTTATGTTCAACAAAGCAAGCTCACAAGCAATTCCATTTTTAGTTTAACACCTGGCAGTTTAATGGGACCGGTATTATTTCCTATAATTTTTGTTTTATTCACTGCTTCAATCGTGCTTGATAAAAGCGGGTTAAGATTTGTTGATGAAAGAAATCAGTATATTCAACGCCTTGGTAGATGGTATAATAGGATTATAAACAATTTTTTGAAACTTATTGTTTCAATAAATATTATTACAAAAATGTTTCTTGAACAAAGCATTATTGTTGTCTTAAAACAATTGCTTGGCTTAGCAATTATTTTTTATCCTCCTATCTTATTTGTTTGTCTTGTTTATTCAGTAATTCTTCTTCCTACTAATTTAAGAAATTTTAATAGCATTCTTACAAGAGTGTATGGTATTAAAAAAAATGCTGTGAGAATAAATCTTGAAAAAGAAGTTGAAGATTAAATTATTTTTAATAATGTTTCATTTATCTTAATTTTTCTATTTATCTTAAAATTATTGAGGGCTTGTTAGGATTTGCTTGTCTTGCCTTGTTTTCTTTGCTCTCTTCTGCTTTCTCAATTATTATTTTAGCATTAAATTCTTTCTCAATTAATTTCTTGTTCTCTATTAATGCGTTTAATTCTGTTTTTTGATTTAAAACTGTTTTTGGTATCTTACTATTATCCTTTATTATTATTGGAACAATTTTTGAAATTTCTTTGCCATGATTTCTCAAATTTGTTTTCATTAATTCTTTTATTACTTCTTTAGGACTTCTTGTTTTTTCTAAGATTTTCTTAACTTTATTAAAGAAATCATACTTCCATTTTGGTGCTATAATTATTTTTATTTCTTCTATTTTTTCTAATTTAATCAAGTTTTTAACAGAGTGAATGTCTTTTCTTACTTTTTCAACAAATTCTTCGCTTGCTTCTGCTTTCTCATCAATCTTGCTTTCATCATATTCTGGCCAGGAGTGAAGAGAAATAAATGATTCATTCCCTAATTTCTCCCATAATTCTTCTGTAATGTGAGGGCAGAAAGGATGCAATAATTTTAAGAATTTTTCAAGCGTGCTCTTGCTTTCTTCTTCTCCAAGAGATTCAAAAAACTCTCTTAATTGTATGCTTGCTAAATTATACTTAAATCCTTCAATGTATTCTGTGACGAGCTTGATTGTTTTATTTAATTTACTTTCTGTTTTCTTATTTGATTTACCAATCTTTACTTTTTTGAAATAATTTATTATTTTTTTAATAAACCTATAACTTCCTTCTATTCCTTCATCACTCCATCTTAAATCCTTATCAGGAGATGCTAAGGAAATAAGAAAGAATCTTGCAGTATCAATACCATATTTTTTGGAAATTGTTTCAGGAAGCACAACATTTCCTCTTGATTTAGACATTACTGCTCCATCATCTCCGTGAAGCATTCCTTGATTAAATAACTTCTTAAAAGGTTCATCAAAATCAAGAAAACCTAAATCTCTTAATACTTTTGTGAAAAACCTTGCATAAATTAAGTGCATGCAAGCATGCTCTGCTCCACCAATGTATTGGTCTACAGGAAGCCAATATTTTACTTTCTTCTTATTAAATGGTTCTTTATCATTCTTATTATCAGCATATCTTAAATAATACCAACTACTATCAAAGAAAGTGTCCATTGTATCAGTTTCTCGTTTTGCTTTTCCACCGCACTTAGGGCAAGTTGTTTCAACAAATTTCTTGTTTGTTAAAAGAGGATTTCCTTCTCCAAATTTAACATTATGAGGGAGTATGACAGGCAAGTCCTTGTAAGGCACTGGAACCGCATCGCATTTAGGACATTTAATAATAGGGATTGGAGTGCCCCAATACCTTTGCCTTGAAATAAGCCAATCCTTTAATTTATACACTATTGTTTTCTTACCCCAACCTTTTTTTTCAGCTAACTCAATTATTTTATTTTTTGCTACAACATTTGATAAACCATTAAATTTTCCTGAATTAATCATAACACCATTTTCAACATAAGCGTTTTTCATTTCTTCAACTTTTAATTTCTTATTTTTTGGTGTTATTACTACTTTCATTGGAAGATTGTATTTTTTTGCGAATTGAAAATCTCTTTCATCATGCGTTGGAACTGCCATTACAGCACCAGTACCGTATTCGTAAAGAACATAATCAGCAACCCATAAAGGACACTTATCCCCAGTGAAAGGATTAATAAAGTATTTTCCAAGAAAAACCCCGTTCTTCTCTTTACCTTCTGCAGTTCTTTCTATTATACTCTTTTTCTTTACTTTTTTAATGAATTCTTTCACTTCTTTCTCATATTTTGTTCCTTTAACCCATTCCATGACTTTTGGGTGTTCAACAGCAAGAACAAGATAAGTTATTCCATAAACAGTATCAGCTCTCGTAGTGAAAGTGCTTATATTATCTATTTTATCTCCTTCTTCATTCACTACATCAAAATTCAGGATAACTCCTTCACTTCTTCCAATCCAATTTCTTTGCATTATTTTAATTCTTTCAGGCCAATCAATTTTATCCAAGTCCTTAAGCAATTCTTCTGCATATTCTGTTGTTTTAATAAACCATTGTTCTAATTCTTTTTGCTCAACTTCCGTGCTTTTATGCCTCCAACACTTCCCATTATGCACTTGCTCGTTTGCTAAAACCGTTTTGCATTTCGGACACCAATTAACGCTTGCTTTTTTCCTGTAAACTAATCCTTTTTCCATGAATTTAAGAAAGAAAAATTGATTCCATTTATAATATTCAGGCGTGCATGTTGAAATCATTCTACTCCAATCATAACTTAAACCAAGAGATTTTTGTTGTTTAATAAAATTATTAATTGAAGTATTAGTATATTTTTTAGGATGAATTCCTGCTTTTATTGCTGCGTTTTCTGCAGGCAAGCCAAAACTATCATACCCCATAGGGTATAAAACATTGAATCCTTGCATTCTTTTAAACCTAGCATAAATATCTCCTATTGTATAATTAAAAGCATGACCCATGTGCAAGCCAGAACCTGAAGGGTAAGGAAACATTTCAAGAACATAAATTTTTTTCTTTTTTTGGTTTTCTTTAACTTCAAAAACCTTGTTTTCCTCCCATTTTTTCTGCCATTTTTTTTCAATCGCATGGAAATCCATTTTTTTACACTCTCATTTAATTGATTAATTTGTTGAAACCCACTATTTAGTAGGTATAATTAAAGGAGCAATAATAATAAATTATTTTGCATAAAATAAAAAAAATAATGATTAATTTAAATAATTAACTTTTTAATTAATTCATGAAAGTATTAACTTAATTTAATAATACTCTGATTTGAATTTAATGTTCTTACTATCCCCATTTATCATTGTTTTAAATAAGAAAGTGCTTGTTTTTGGAGGGCTTATTAAAACATTTCTTAAATACTTTACATTATCCCATTGAGTTGTATTACTATAATCATCTATGAAAAAATAAATAGTATTATTTTGGTTTGCAGGAAGAGCAATTGTTAATAAATTATTGTTTGCGTAAAAACTTTTATTGCTTGGATAAATGCTTGAGCTTTGAGCAATTATTGATGCTAAAATATTATTGCTTCTTTTCCCAAACCAATTAAATGTTTTTCCTGCAAGAAAACTCTTATCAGTAAGATTTTCTGAAGAAAAAGTTTCTACTCCATTATCATAATTAGTGTAAATCCTTGTTTCAGTATTATTTAAATTCCAGAAAGGCCCTATTGTTAAATCATTTTCAGAAAGAGTTTCTGGAATAATAGTTGTTTTTATGAATTTTTGATGAGCATAAATATCAAAATAATAAATTACTTTTGGCGTTGTGCTTGAAGTTGCTTTTATTCTTACTCTTACAGGTCCTTTTTCAATGAATTCAATATTGTTTAAACTTGTTGATGCCGCGCTCTCAATCCATGATGAATTCCCAAAATCTGTAAGCCATTTATCCGTTGTTTGAAAAAAATTAGTGCTATTCCTATAAGTGAAAACATTATTTTTCAAATCCCATGAAAAATAACTATTATTAACTATCTTCTTTGTTTCATTAACAACTAAATCACTTTCAAAACTTATTGGTTCCATGATTTCATGCTCTTCCTCTGAAGTATTCACATTATAATAAATCCCGTATTTCTTGCTTCCAATTAAGGAATCAAAGAAGAGTAAATTTATTTTTGGCTTGTCATAATCAATATAATAATCCTTATTCGTGCTTTTTGAAGAATGCATTGAATCATCAAATATTATTTCAACGCTTCCGCTTGTTTCAAATTCTAAATAATATGTTTTTCCGTAAGCATATTCTTTTATTGGAATTTCAAAAGAATATTTTGTATTAGCGTAAATAGTATTATTTTCAGCAAGAATATTTCCATCTAAATCTTTTATTTTAATTCTTGCTCCGCTATCATAAGCACTCACATTAATTTTTATGTTTTTTATGTTTTCAGGAACATGAAAGAATATTTTTTTTACGCTATCCCCTGATTTGCATCTTATCCTATTATTATAAAGGATTAAATAAGGAAGAGAAGAGTTTATTCTAAAATATTTATTATCATTTTTTTTGCTTATCACTACTTTATAAAATCCTTTATAATTTTGGCTTTGAATTTCATAAATCTTGTCAGTATTAATATTGTCTTTATTTATTATTGTGCTTTTATTTGGGTAGTATATTGATACATTAAAGTCAGAGGTCTCTTCTAAATCAATTCCAATAGTGAAATTTCTTCCATCATGATTAAATAAGTAATAAGTGTAATTATTGTAATCTATGCTATCAGGGTTTTGACAGTAAACATTGAATTCAGAATAATTTGCAATAATACCATCTGTTATTATTTGTGTTGTTATTTTTTTTCCGCTTTTATCACTTAAAAGCAAGCTGTTAGCATCAAAACCTTTAGGAAGATTACTGCTTATTTTTATTGGAAAATTTTGCACTTGATGCTTTGAATAAACTTTGAAGACCTTCCTACTGTTTGGCGTGAAATCCCCTTTATACCAAGTAATATCATGATTAAAGCTTTGTTCAACCTCGCTTATGCTCGTGCTTAAGTATGTGGAAAAACCTTTTTGACTGAAAGAGTTTTTAATCATGTTCTCCTTACTCTTAAAGAAATCAACGAAACTCTCGTTTTCTATTATCTGTGATTTATTATAAAGAATGTTGTAATCCCTTGTTTTCTCCCATTGTCCTCTATGAGGGTATAAAACATATTCATATTCTATGCTTGAAGGAGAGAATTTAGTGTTATTCATTCCTATTAAGTCAGAGAATTTCACAGAACTCGTGGAGTTCCTGTAAAAAGAAAAATAACCTGTTTTATTCATTAAAATAATGCCTACTCCTTGTTTTTCATGATAATAATCAATCCAATCTCCAGGCCTGTCTTCAACATAATCATAATTCTCAAATAAGTTTGTGTTATTATCCTTGTAATACAATTGTCCTCCAAGCAAAGTGCTTCCATTAAAACTTATTCTATCAAAAATAAAATTATCTTCACTCGCTTCGCAATTAATGTTTTCTGCCCAACGCACATTTGTTTTAATCCTTATTGTATCTGGATAAAAATAATAATCCTGAGTATAAAATTCTCTTCCAGGAGCAATTCCGTGTTCCCCGCTCACCCGTATGTTTACCATAACAGGCCCGTTATTAAATATGTTTATTGTAGGATTGGATTCACTTGATTGCTTGTATTCAGTGTTGTTACATTCAAAAATGCTTTGAACCCCGTAATCTTCATTATTTATTATGAGATTATTATCATAATTTTTTGGAGAAAGATAATAAAGCATTCCTCCTCTTGTTTTATTAAGTTTTGCTTCATAATGGTTTGTATTAATAATTATGTCTGTGCTGTTTTCAATCACATTTATTTTAGAATCATAAGAAGGGCTTTCAATATGTTTTGAATCTGTTTTCTTACTAAAATAAACAAAAATTTCTTTTTTCCCTCCTCTGCTTATGCTTGTTTGAAAACTTATTTCAGCAATTTTATTCCTTAAATCTAACCAAATCAAACTAAAAGGGATTTCTTTATTATCCTCAATAACTCTTATTGATTCTTCATCAGTATCTTCTGGAAAATTAGTTATTATTCTTTGAGTAAAAGAATTGAATTCTATGTTATTCTCTTCTTTTAAAACAATTTTTATTCTTTGAGTTAAAAGAGGATCCCACCAAGAATCATATATGTTGTCCATTACACTGATTATGGAATCCCCAAGTGCTTGTGTTCTACTCATTAAACTTTGTTCGCTGTTAAAAGATTGAAAACTAAGTTCATTTGGCATGGAAAGATAGGTTATTATAGTTGTGAGAGCTAATGCTATAAAAACCGCGGAGATAATAAAAAATTGCGATTTCTTGTTTATTTTTTTGATTTTGTTTTTATAAAAAATATTTTTCATATATACCACAAATAAATTTTTATTTCAGCTAAATTTTGTTTTAAAGGAATTATTCTTGAAATACTATACGTTGTTGTTGTAGGCAAAGAAGTGTAAAGAGGGAGTGTTCCTTCTTTAACATTGTTTTCTGTTAAATTTATTCTCACTCCAGTATTATTAATTGTTATTATATTACTGTAAGTATTGCTTTTTTTTGTATTCAAAGAGTATTGAAGAAGTATTTTCTTTTCTTCATAAGAATTTAATTTAGTTTTAAATAAAACATCTCCTCTTGAACTTTTTTTGCTTGTTAACTTCAATATTTTTACATAATTTTCATTTTTCTTATTTGTTAATTCTTGATAATTTTGTGAATTATTGAAAATTGTTGTATTATCTGAATAAAACAAGTAAGATAATACTGATTCTCCTGCTTTTAAGAACGGGATTTGAAAAGTTATGTTTGCACTTACATTATTCCATTTACCGTTTAAAGATTTTAGATTATCAACACTCATTGGCACTTCCTCATTTTTTATGAAAAACGCGAAACTATCATTGCTAAGAATGTTTCCATTATCAATTATTATTGGAATATTTAGTAATGTTATGTTTTCTTTAACTAAATTACTTGTTCTATTATTTCTTATTGAAAAAATTATTTCATAAGAATTCCACAAAACATTTCTTTCTAAGGGTTTTGTTTCTTCACTTAAAAAAATAGAATTTTTATCTACGCTTGTAGGAAAATTATAAGTTATACCATAGTTTTTCTCTAAGTTTTCTCCATTTAATTCTTTTATTTTAAATTCTGAAGCATATGTTACCTCAATTTTATGAGGAGTTCTTACTGGAAGAAGATAAGTTATTTCAGAGTCAATGCTTTGTAAGTCATAATTTTCTAATAAGGTTTCTAAAACCCTGCTATTATGCATTAAATCAATTATTGAAATCCCTTTGTAAATAGGATTTGTTTTTAATTCAAAACTTGGAGTATACACTTCTTCTGACATCCAATTAAGCAATCCTAAAAGCAGCATTGAGGCTACAACCACTTCTAACAATCTTATGAATCCTTTTTTATTCTTTATTTTTTCTTTCATGAAATCCACCATGTTTTTTGAGTTAATTCCACAATAGTATCGCTTCCATTCACATTCATTAACGCATTACCATATAATTCTTGTTTATACCCGCTTCCTCCTGAACTGCAAGAACCATTAATGCTCGCGCTTCCAACAAAAACCCTATTATGATTAATCCCATATATTCCACTAATAAACACAAAAAAAGGGCTTGTTTTAGAATCTGTTTTTATCATAACTTTGTCTAAATCATTTGATTTAACATTACTATTTATTGTAATAACATCATTTTGAAATGAATCTTTTTCTAAGGATATTAAGTCCTGAGTTTCTAATGAATCATTTTCAATAAAAACATTAGAGTATTGCGGGAAAACCATTATTAATGTTGTATTGTATTCTGTTGAGTTGCTTCCGAATAATATTTCAAGATTCTCATTTTTTCTTAAAATTATTATTTTTCCATCAGTGTTATTAGGGTATTCAATTAAATCATCCCATGCAGGGAGTTTAACCCCTTTTATGTTATAAATAACTTTAACACCATTTAATTCAGTTGCATTAACATTACATAATTTGTATAAATCATTATAATCAAACACTGAAGGAATACTATTGTGATAAACTTTTAAAGCATTTCTTTGATGTATTGAAAAATCAATAGTATTAGTGTATGGTGTTAAAAGATTTATTGAAAACCGAATTATGAATACAATAAATGCAATAAAGACAATATAAGCTAATAATAAATCAATATCTAATTGTGCTTTATCTGACTTGGAGTGTTGCTTCTTGAATAATTTTCTTGTTTTCATATTTAATCTCCACCAAAACATTATAATCTCCAATTCTTGAAGGAGCTTTTAAATCTACTCTGAAATCCCCTTTAGAATCTGTTATGCTTTGAATGCTTTTTCCATTAAGAGTTATATTCACAATAACTCCTTGAACTTTTGTTCCTTCTTTCTCAAAATGTCCTATTAACTCCAGGGTTTCAGAAGGATAAACAATGTTTTTTGAAAGACTTACATTCAGTGAATAATTAATTGGGTAAATGAAAATAAGGTATGCGAGTAATCCAATGGTAAGCATAATCCCTGAGTGTTTAATGCCTGCACTGAGTCTTCCTTCTTGTGTTTCTCCTGCTACGATTCCATTTGCTATTGATTGTATGACTATTGTTAAGAAAAACAAGGTTCTAAAATAATTAACAGAAGGCAAGTTTTCTCTGCTTAAAAACCCTGAAATTCCTTCTTCACCATATTCAGTAGTAACTAATGGAATTAATACTACAAAAAGCCCGATTAAGATTGCAACAAAAATGAATTGAACAATATACATTACACTTGTTTGTTGAGCCATTATTGATTTTCTATCTTTTTCAACATTGATTATTTTGTTTGTGCTTTCAGCAACAGAACCCATTATTTCCGCTACATTCCCTCCGAAATAATATGCTTCCATAATTATTAAAAGCCCTCTTTGTATGTGTTTTGATTCTTTTGTTTCTTTTTTAAATACATTTATTGCTTCAGGTAATGGCGTGCCCCAACTTAGCAGATTATGAAGTTTTTTTACGTGCGGTGTTAGTTCTCCAAAATCTGTTTTTGCAGCGTTTTCTATAGCTTTTGTTAAAGTCATTCCTGCTTTAACGCTTTCTGCTAAATTTCTTAAGAATTCAGGAAACTGTAATTCTAATGCTCTTATTTTTTTTGCTCTAAGATAATCTAATATAAGGTAAGGAAAAGTAGTTGTTATTAACCCGAATACTATGCCATAAAGAAGGCCGGACAAAGTAAATCTTGAAAGAGCATAACTTAAAAAAAATACAATAATTCCTGTAATAACTGAAATTATGATTACTTTCTTTTTTTCTATTTTTAATCACCTTACGCTTCTGTTGGATTTATTGTTTTAAGCATGAGGACAAACACGGCAGATATGAACGGAAGTCCTATTGTTACTATTATCATTTGAACTAATTGGAGTTGTTTAACATACCCTCCAAGCAAGCTCATGATTGTTGTAAGAACTAATGTAAAAACAGTTCCAACCATGATAAGTGTAATATAAATTTCTAAATAAAGGGAAATGCTTCTAGTAAATTCTTCTAAAAGCCTTCTATAATCATTTAATAAACTTTTAGATTTCTCTTTTAAATAAGTGCTTAAATCCCCGCCTCCTAAGATGATACCTCTCATTCCCCAAAGCAATTCGTTTAATTTTTTTGAAGGACTTAATTGAACAACTTTTTCAATAGCTTCATTTACGTTCATTCCAAAGACTTCTATGTCTCTTGTAATTCTCCTGCATATTTTTGCAATTTCTCCAAATTCGCTAAAATTTCCCATTACTTTAAATATTTTTTGAGCAGGCAACCCACTACTGCTTATTGTAGACATGTAATTTGCTGCAAAATACAAATTATTTTCTATTTTTTTTCTTCTTGTGTCCATTAATTGAGAAGGATATATAATGAAAGCTACAATAGTTATTATTGTAATAAATAAGGAAAGAAGAAAACCTCCAATAAAAGCAATTATTATGCTTCTCATTACAAAGAAAAATATGAAGCCACCAATGCAAAAAACACTTATTAATAATACCAAGGTTGTGAACACCATCATTGAAAAATATTCTTCTATAGTATAATTCAGGTTTGCTTGTTTCAAATCTTCTTTCAAGTCCTCTATTAAGTAAGCGTACTTGTTTGAAACTTTTTTTAATAACCTGTAACTTGTTTCTGCATAACCCATTTTTTCACCTTATATTTGACTCATTACTAATTCTGGATTGATATAATATGCTGAAATATATTTTGTGACTTCTTTGTAATCATTGACATTATTTTCTTTTAACCAATTCAATAATCTCACTCTATTATGCATATCTTGTTTTATTTTATCTTCAGTATATGACATTCTAACTCTTATTTTTTCAAGAAGAACAGAATTTTTTGAAATATACTTATCTGTTATTGGATCCCAAACAAAAGCAACATTTGTTTTAAGTTTTTGTGTTTTATAATCATAACCTACAATTTCAAGAATTTCAGCAACCCTTCTAACATAACTTCCTTCTCTCCTAATTAATTCAAGAAAAACAATAATGTCTAAATTATCAATCATTGCTTTAGGCAAGTTTATTGGTTTTGTTATAAGTCTATCAATAACAGCTTCAATGCTATCCGCGTGAAGCGTGCCTAACCCTGAATGTCCTGTAGCCATTCCTTGAAATAAGACATAAGCTTCTTCTCCACGCACTTCACCAACTATAATGTAATCAGGTCTTTGTCTTAATGAGCTTTTAAGAAGATTAAACATGCTTACTTCTCCATATTCTTCTTTTCCATACCCTCTTCTTGCGACAACAGGCACCCAATTTGGGTGAGGCAATCTTAATTCTGGAGTGTCTTCTATGCTAATTATCTTAAATTCTGGTTTAATGAATAAACTTAATGCATTAAGGAATGTTGTTTTACCAGTTGCAGTTCCTCCGCTAACCAGAATTGACAATCTATTTTCTAATGCCATCCATAAGTACGCAAACATTTCAGGAGAACCCGTATTATAGTTCAGTAAATCTGTTGGTGTCATAGGTTTTTTAGTGAATTTACGAATAGTGAAATTACTCCCTCTTCTCGCAATATCAGTTCCTAAGGTTGCTTGTATACGAGAACCGTCAGGAAGAGAACCTTCTAATAAAGGGTCTGCTATTGTCAAAGCCTTACCTGCTTTTTGAGAGAGCCTTAAAACAAATGAATCTAACTCCTCTTTGCTTCTAAATATTATGTTAGTTCTCATTTGCCCGTATAAAGGATTTCTGTGATAAACAAAAATAGGAATATTTACTCCATCACAACTTATATCTTCTATATTATCATCATGCATTAAGGGTTCTATTTTCCCTAATCCCATAAAATCTCTGTAAATATAGTATTGCATTCTGATTTTTTGGTCTTCTGTTAATTTGTATCCAAGCTCATCAATAATTTGATAGAATTTTTCAATCAAAAACTTGAATGCTTTTTCAAGCCTTATCTTGCTGAAATCAATATTTAATTTTTCTTGAAGAAGGACTTTTGTTTCTTTCAGGATTTGTTCTTCTTGTTTGCTTAAAGGAGGTTCTTTTAAATCATATCTTAAAGAAGAAATTGTTGGATCCCATCTTATGTTAGCGTATACAAGTGTTTGTTGAGTTCCTTTATAATCAATTGTTACAAGAGGTATGACTTCATTAATTTTTTCAAGCTGTTTAATTTTTTCAGGAGTAAGTGTTGTGGGTGTGAATTTTTTTTCATTAACGCTTATGCCTATTGTTTTTAAATCAGATTCAGATTCTTTAGTGATTTCTCCTCTCTCCTGAATTCTTGATTTTTCTTTTGATTCAAATGTTTTTTGAGGTTTTTCAATTTTTTCTTCTTCAATTTCTTTTAAGTTTTTAATTTTTTCTTTAGAATACCTCTTTTTTTTGTTAATAGCTAATTTTCTTCCAACATTTTTTAATTTAAAACCCATACTAAATTATATGACTCTAATATTTATATTATATTCGTTGGTGCTTAAAGTTCCTTGAGGTTTTTCTATTAAGGAAAGATAAATATTATGCTCTCCTGGACCAACAAAACAATCTTTTTCACAATTAAGAATTATTTGGTGCGTATTACCAGTGTTAGGGTCTTTTAAAGGCCTATAAACGAGTTTGAAAGTGACAAAATATTTTTCATTGCTCAAAATTGCTCTGCCAACAATTATGCCTTCTGGGTCATCAGTTCCAAGCTCGCCTGTTTTTAATATTTCTCTTCCAATAATATTCACTCTTTTTCCTGTTTCATTCACATAAAATATTTGAAAAGACGTGTTTCCTAAAATTATGGGTTCATCAACATACCCGCAATTTTGGTTGCAGTCAAAATCATTTAAGTCTTTTGTTAAACACACATAATCATAATATGGTGTTTTCTCTCCATTAAAAACAAGCACATTATATTCTTCTGTTTCTTCAGAATTATATGTTAAATTCACTTCTCCTTTGTAAACATTAGTGGGTTTGCATTGCTTATACCCGCTTGACATTGCAGTAGTGGTGTCAACAGAGTATTTCTCATTAGTATAAGGGCTTTCAACAAAATTAATGGGACCCCAATCATAAGTTGTAACTAATGGAACAGCTGTTATTGTAGTGTAAACAAGTTCTCCTTCATCATTAATTGAAATAGATTCATCATTTTCTAAAGTTATTTCTATAGTATTTGGCGAACCAGTGTCTGCAACATCTTTTATTGCTTTATCAATTTCATTTAATTTATTTATTCTTGATTCTATTTTTGCATTATCACTTACTTTTTGAATAAGTGGTTTGCCCCAAATATAAGTCACACTAACTACTGAAAGAAGAAGCCCTGTTATTAAAACAGTGCTAACTATCTGAGTTTGGCATTTTTTATTAATAATTTTTTTTGATTTAAAGAAATTATTTTTACTCATTAATTTAAATAAATCTTTCACAGAATTATAAGGATTTCTAAAAGAATATAAGAAATTCTTGAACAATTACTTAACAAAAATTTTATTTAACAAAAAAATTAAAGAAAAAAATTAAAGAAAAATCTTAAGTGTTATCAGCAACACATGATTTCTCTTTTGTTGTTCCGCCAATAGAAAGTTTCACAGTCCACTCGCTTGAAGCAGGTATTGTAAGTCCATAACCAATAATTTCTAATGTTTTTTGTTTTTCAACACTTGTTGGATCAACTTGTATGCTTTGGTTTGTTGTTCCTGTTGTACTATTTAATAAAAAGATTCTTGTGTCCGCTTCTTCATAAGCAGTTTTTCCTGAATTATAAATCACTACTCTTACTGAACCATTTGTTACATCGGTTGCATTATAATCACATACAGTGTCAATTATTTCAAATTCCTGGCTTTCAAGAACTTCTCCAATAAAATTTTCTGTATCACTTTGTATGCTGCTTTGAACACCAACTATCCAAAAGTAAGCAGCACCTGCAGCAGCAACAGTCATCATCATTAATAAGACAACTGCTATAACAGGAGTGATACCTTTTTTATTAATTTTTTTCATCATGCTTTCACCTTTTCATTATTTTTCTGATTTCCTGTAATTCTATTAATATTATGACTAATGTAATTAAGGATATCCATGTCATTATTGATTGTATTGTTGTCCACGGGTTGTACACGCCGATTTCTAAAGTGCTTTGACTGAATGACTGTGCATTTGAGAACAATAAAAAACCTCCTATTGTTATTAACAACAGAATTGCTAGACTCATTTTTTGATTAATGTTTGGCTTGTTTGACTTTTTTTTCAAAAAAATTCACCTAATTTTTATATTATTTTGTGATTTAAATAATTTCTGAGTATTAGTTCTGAAATTTGTTATTTTATTCTATTTTAAGGCTTTTGTAAGCATTTCTCTTGTGTACTCTCTTGTAATGTGTTTATCAATTGTTTGTAATGCAGTAAGTATTTCATCTTGCTTTGATACAAGAGTTTCCATTGTTTCTTTTAAAGGAGTAATAAAATCTGTTTTTTCCTCTTCTTCTTGTCCTGCTTCTTCTAAGAGGTCTACCATTTTTTTCAAATTTTCTATTAAATCAATTTGTTTTATCATGAGTTCTGTGATTTTTGATTGAAGCGTTAAGTTTACACTAATCATTTTTTCCATTTGATTGTTAATGTCTTCTATTTGAGAATCTAATCTTCTTATATTATCTTCTAAATTTCTTAAATCAATGCCATTCTTTGCCATGTTTTATTATAAAGAATTAAAGATTTATAATAATTCCTAATCTTTTATGATTTTAATTAAAAAAATAATTAAAAAAATAATTAAGGAAATTTAAAAAAATTAATTGATGCATTGTTTTTAGTACATTCCTTGTGGTGGCATTTGAGGTCCTTGAACTGGAGTTTCTTTCCTGCTTGCTATTACATCATCAATTCTTAGTATCATTATTGCAACTTCTGTAGCACTTGTTATTGCTTGTTGTTTAACTTTTAAGGGTTCAAGAACTCCTTCTTCCCACATGTTTGTTGTTTTTCCTTTATTTACTTCTATTCCAGCCCATTTATCTCCTTTATCATGTTTTGATTTTAATTCAACAATCGTGTTTAAAGGATCAATTCCAGCGTTTTCTGCAAGAGTTCTTGGTATTATTTCCAATGCTTTAGCAAATGCTTTTACTGCTAATTGTTCTCTTCCGCTTATGCCTTCAGCGTATAAGTTAAGCTCTTTTGCTAATTCCATTTCAGGAGCTCCGCCTCCTGCCACGACCATCCCGCTTTCAATTACAGCACTTAAATCTCCTAAAGCATCTTTAACAGCTCTTTCAACTTCATCTATAACATGTTCTGTGCTTCCTCTTATTAGTATTGTTACTGCTTTCGGATTTTTGCACTCACTTATGAAAATCATTGATTCTCCTGCTATTTTTCTTTCCTCAACTAATCCTGCATTTCCTAAATCCTCTGTTGTTGCATCTTTTAATTTACTGATTATTCTTGCACCTGTTGCTTTACTTAATTGTTCCATATCACTTTTTTTAACTCTTCTTGCAGCAAGTATTCCGTGCTTTGCTAAATAGTGTTGAACAATGTCATCAATGCCTTTTTGACAGAAAACAACTGTTGCCCCAAGTTTTTTTATTTCATCTGCCATTTCTTTAAGCATTGCTTCTTCTTGTTGAATGAAATTCTTTAATTGTTCAGGACTGTTTATTCTTATTTGCGCCTCACTTTCTGTTTCTTTTACTTCAAGTGCTGAATCTAATAAAAGTATTTTTGCCATTGGAATGCTTGTAGGCATGTTTGAATGAACTTTTTCTTTATCTATTACAACACCATGCACTAATTCACTGTCATCAATGCTTCCTCCTGTTCTTTTCTCAACTTTAATATTGTTTAAATCAACAATTATCTTGTCTTTTTTTTCTTCTATAACTTGTTGTATTGCTTCAACTATTAGTTTAGCAAGGTGTTGTCTTGATGCTTCAGCACTTTTACCTGTCATTGCAGTGATTGCAATTTTTTCAAGAATTTCTTTATTTTCTTTATCTATTTTCTTACCTAATTGTTCAAGAACTTCTTTTGATTTAATTCCTGCTAATCTGTATCCTTTTGCAAGAACGCTTGGATGAATATTTTGCTCAAGCAATTCTTCTGCTTGTTTAAGAAGTTCTCCTGCAATGACAACAGCAGTTGTTGTTCCATCACCTATTTCTTCTTCCTGAGTTTTTGCAACTTCAACCATCATTTTTGCTGCTGGGTGCTCTATCTCCATTTCTTCAAGAATTGTTACTCCATCATTAGTTATTACTACATCTCCCATTGAATCCACAAGCATTTTATCCATTCCTTTTGGACCTAATGTTGTTCTAATTGTTTCTGCTATTGCTCTTGCAGCAGCAATGTTTGATTTTTGCGCATCCTTTCCTTGAGTTCTTAAAGCACTTTCAGGTAAGATAAAAATAGGTTGTTGATTATTCATTTTTAAAACACCTCACAATTTCCCAATTTTTTTAAAAAATTACGTCAATATTTGTATTTAAAACAATTAATACTTCATTAAAAAGATTACTATTATGTGATTCTAAAATCTTTATTTTTTTTATCAAAAAATTTATAAGAGTTTTTGAATTAATATTCTTTTATGAATTTAAGGAATTATCCGACCAATTAGCAATAAAATTAGTGTTAATGATTTTTTCTTGTTTTTAAAAAATAATCAGAAAATGTTTTTAAGCAAAATAATTCTTTTTATTGGAGGTGCGTTTTTATGAAAATTAAAATAAAACTGCCTGATGATTCTGAAAGAAAATTTGATTCAGGCATGAGTTGTTATGAAATAGCAAAAAAAATTAATCCAAGATTTGCAAAAGAAGCTTTAGCTTGTGTCATAAATAATCAATTAAAAGATTTGAATACAATTATAACTTCTGATAGTGAATTAAAGTTTCTTACTTTTAAAGATGAAGAAGGAAAAAAAGTTTTTTGGCATTCAAGCGCTCACATCTTAGCAATGGCTGTAACTAAATTATTTCCTAAAGCTAAAATGGCGATAGGACCTGCTATAGAAAACGGTTTTTATTATGATTTTCTTGTTAACAAGCCTTTCACTAAAGAGGATTTAAAAAAGATTGAAGGAGAAATGAAAGAAATAATCAAACAAAAAATACCTTTTGAAAGAAAAGAGGTTTCAAAGAAAAAAGCGCAAGAATTATTTAAGAATAATGAATTCAAACTTGAATTAATTAAAGAATTAAAAGTAAAGCCAAGCTTATATTATAACAATAAATTTGTGGACTTGTGCAGGGGCCCGCATGTTCCGCACACAGGGTATGTGAAAGCAGTTAAACTGCTTTCAACTTCAAGCGCTTATTGGAAAGGCAGGAGTGATGGAAAAGTTTTAATGAGAATTTATGGCATTAGTTTTCCAAAAAAGAAAATGCTTGATGAATACTTGAAATTTCTTGAAGAAGTAGAGAAAAGAAATCATATTAAGTTAGGCAAGCAATTGAAGCTTTACTCTTTTCACCCTGAAGCACCGGGCATGCCTTTTTTCAGGAATAATGGTGTGCTCTTAATGAATAATATAATGAAGTATTGGCAGGAAGAGCATGATAAATTAAATTACAGAATAATTATGACTCCTCAAATATTAAGCGCTGATTTATGGGTGCGCAGCGGTCATTCCAAGCATTATAAAGAAAACATGTATTATTTGGAAATAGATGATAAAGAGTATGCTGTTAAACCAATGAATTGTCCTGGAGGAATGCTCGTGTATAAAGAGGACAGTCATTCTTATAAAGAGTTTCCTTTAAAAGTTGCTGAAATAGGTGTTGTGCACAGGCATGAATTAAGCGGTGTTTTAAGCGGGCTTTTTAGAGTACGAAGGTTCACGCAAGACGATGCGCACATTTTTATGACTGAGGAACAAATCG
Source organism: Candidatus Parvarchaeota archaeon (assembly GCA_017609105.1). Taxonomy (GTDB): domain Archaea; phylum Nanobdellota; class Nanobdellia; order JAFCGN01; family JAFCGN01; genus JAFCGN01. The sequence goes on along the minus strand of JAFCEQ010000003.1, from coordinate 8,067 downwards.
TGCCTGTTATTAAAGAAACTGTTAACTTAATTATTAGAATGTATAAGACTTTTGGTGTTCCTCTTGATCATGTTGAGATTAGCACAAGACCTGAGAAAAGCATTGGCACTGATGAGCAATGGGAGATTGCAACTACTTCTTTAATTAAAGCTTTAAACGAGCTTGGAATGGAGTACACAATAAATGAAGGGGACGGCGCGTTTTACGGGCCTAAAATTGATTTTCATCTTAAGGACGCTATTGGCAGAACATGGCAGTGCGGAACAATACAATTGGATTTTGCTTTGCCTGAGAACTTTGATTTAACTTATATTGGCGATGATAATAAGAAGCACAGGCCTGTAATGATTCACAGAGTTGTTTTAGGCGCTATTGAAAGGTTTATGGCAATTCTTGTTGAGAATTATGCAGGTGCTTTTCCTTTATGGCTTGCGCCTGAGAAAACAAGAATAATTCCTATTTCTGACAGGCATAAGGATTATGCGAAAAAAATTTTTGAAGAATTAAGAAAAAAAGGAATGCACTGCGTTTTAGATGATTCTCAAGAAACAGTGGAGTATCGCATAAGAAAAGCTCAGTTAATGAAAGTGCCTTTAATGATAGTTATTGGTGATAAAGAAGTTAAGAATAAAACTCTTGCAGTGAGGACAAGAGATGGTAAAGTCAAGTTCGGCGTTAAATTAAATGAATTAATCAAAGAAATGAAAGAAAAGATTGAGAAAAGAATTAATGAGTAAGCAAGGAGTGCTTATTAATTATTGATTAATCAATTTTTTAATTTATTCTTACTTTTTTTTCATCACATAGAACATGTGGTCTTTCTCATAAGGCTCTAATTTTGTTTTTTCAATAATTGTAAAATGTTTTCTGAACTTTTTTTCTATTTCATTAAAAATTTGTTGTGGTTTCTTTGTTACATCAATGCTTCTTGCTTTAACTGCAATAACCGCCCAACCACCTGGTTTTAAAAACAAGTCGCAATTTTTAATTAAAATCTCTGCTTGATTCTTTGAAGCAACATCTTCATAAACAACATCCACGTTCGGGAAGAAAACCCTATATTTTTCAGGATTGCTCGCATCTGCTAATAAAGGATACATGTTATTTCTTTTCTCGCAAACAAGCACTAAATCCCTGATAACTCTGTAAGCAATGTCAATGCAGAAAACAGCGCCTTCCTTTCCGACAATATCGCTTACATGACTTGCAGTAGTCCCGCTTGCCGCACCAAGATATAAAACCTTGCTTCCTTTCTTTATTCCTAAATTTTGAATTCCCTTCATTATTGCAGCAGCAATTTTACTTCTTCTTGGAATCCACTCTCTTAATTTCCCGTTATTCAATAATTTTTCTCCATAAACCCTATTCCCTTTAACAAGATTATGAGTGTATATCCTGCCTTTAATGAACTCAACTTCTTTTATTCTTACTTTATTCTTTTTTGATTTTTTTTTCATTTCATTAATCCCTTTTAAATGTTTTTTATTTTATTTTTTAATTCATTCAATAATTTTTCTCCAATCTTTTTTTTCCCTTTACTAAAATAATCTGTTCTGCAAGCAATCATTATCTTGCTTGCAAGCATTCTCGCAACCTTTCCTTTTTTCTTACCAGCTGAAAGAACTAAAGGATGTTGCAGAACTAAACCATGTTTAGGTGGTTTTGCTCCGCTCTTCAAATGCCTGAAAAGCGCTTTTTCCGCACCCAAAACTTGAATCGTGCTGCTCGGAAACTTGCTTAATTTCTCAAGACTTCCTGCATTGCTTATTAATCTCGCTCCTAATATTGGGCCAGCAACAATTGTTAAATTCGGAGCAAATTTTTTCATTAAACTTTCAATATACTTCTCAAGTTCTTCTTTAAATTTTAAATAATTAAGTAATTCAGAAGCAAATTTTCTTAGTATAATTATTTCTTCTTTGTTTAAATCCCATCCCATCTCATTTTTGTTCTTCCCTGGCTTAACATTTTTAACTATGTACTCTGATAATTTTTTCATATTTTCTAATTCTTTTTCTTTTTCAGGATCATAAGTGCTGAAGAGTTCGCTTACTCTTTCATACATTAAATTAGCGATTTTTTCACTATCTTCTAAACCCTGAATTAAATGCGCGATAATTTTATCAGAAGAATACTCATTTTTTAATTGGTGTTTAGTGTATTTAATTAAAAAAGAATGAAGGTCTTTTAAGTATGTTTTCTCATCTTTTACTATTTTGTTTTTTATTAATTTGCTAACAATGTTTTCTGAAGTAGAATATTCTTTAAGTTCTTCAAAAGCTTCTTTTTGAGAATATTTTTTTCTCAAACTTTTCTCAAATTCTCCGTAAATTGATTTCAACATAAAAATAATAATCAAAAAACAAGTTTTTAAGTTTTTGTAATTAAAATTATTAATTAATAAATTAATAATTAAATCACAAACTTTTTAAATTAATTTTTTTGTAATTCTTCTTTATGGAATTAGAAGTTATTTCATCTGAAACTAATGAATTAGTTATCTTAATTAAAGGAAAAAAGGAGACAATCCTTAATCTTCTTGTTTCAAAACTTCTTGAAGATAAGAGTGTTGAATTCGCGGGATATGAAAAAGAGCATCCTTTAATTGAAAATTATACTTTAACAATAAAAACAAACAAAGGAAAACCAGTTACTGTTTTAAAAAAAACCATAGAATCCTTAATTAAAGAGTTTAGTTCAATAAAACTTGAGTAAAAAATTAAGAATTTTTTATGAACAACTTTATTAATTCAAATTAATTTTTACTTAAAAAATGGCAAGAAGTATTGAATTAATCATAAGGTTTAAAGAAGTTTTTAAAAAGTTTTTCCGCAAATTTTGGAAATTTTATTGGGAAGACAATACTTTGCAGAGTTATATTTTTTTCATAGTTTTTACTTATCTCATTTATAAGTTCGTTCTTTTTCCAGGTTTTTTATGGGTTTTTGGTTTGAAAGATATAACAAGCGTTCTCAGCGGTTCAATGCTTCACAAAGGGGATTTCACTCAATGGTATTTAGAAAATGGTTTCACGCTTGAAGAAATTAATTCCTGGCCTTTTCAAAAAGGGCTTAATATTGGTGATGCTGTTATTATAAAACCAATTAAAAATATTTCAGAATTAAAAGTAGGGGATGTTGTTGTTTTCAACGCAGGCCTTGATGAACCAATAATTCATAGAATTATTAAATTAGATAATAATACTTTTACAACACACGGCGATAATAATCCTGGCTTGCTTTCAGTTGAGCAGAATGTTTCTTATGATAAACTTGTTGGAAAAGCAGTGGCAAAAATACCTTTAATTGGCATTCCAAGAATGTTATTAAAAAATGTTTTCGGATTATAATTTTTTTAATTTAATAATTGGAAAAATATTTAAAAGGCATTTTTTTAAAAAAAATGGTTGATTAACATGTTTTGTCCTAAATGTTCAAGCATTCTTGTTCCTAAAAAAGGGAAGAGCGGGAAGCGTTATCTTTATTGTCAAAAATGTGATAAAAGATTTTATCATGAAGAAGGAAAAATAACTGAGGTTTCAGGAGAAAAAAAGGACAGGATAATCATTGTAAGTGATGCAGAAGAAAAACTTCCAATAACAACAACAAAATGCTCAAAATGCAATAATAATAAAGCTTATTATTGGGTTGTTCAAACAAGAGCTGCTGATGAAGCACCAACAAAATTCTTGAAATGCACTAAATGCGGTAATAGGTGGAGGGATTACGGTTAATTTTTTTATTAATAACGCTTAGTTAAGTTCTTTTGCATAGAATAATTGCTTATGCAACTCTTTTTATTCTTTTTGAGTTTAATTTAAACTAATTAATAATTCTTAAAAAGGGTTTAATTCATACTAATAATTAATGAAATATAAATTATTACCTCATGTTGAGAAGCGTTTAAAAGACATAACTAAAGAAGATAAGTATGTTAGTGTTGTTGCAAACTTAATTGATTTGGATTCTGAATCAGGCATAGGCACAATAAAAGATGGTGATGAAGAAATTGTAATAATAATTTCAAAAAAAAGTGTTGTTTCAAAACTTTTTCCGAACAAGAAATACCTTTTTTATGGAGTGGTTATGCCTTTTGAAAACGGGTTTGAAATAAAAGTAGAAAACGCAAGTGAAATGGAGAACTTAGATGAAAGTTTATATGAAAAATACTTAAGTTTAATTCATTAATTTTTAATAAAGATTTAATGCTTCTAAAAAAACAAAAGATTTAAAATTTTAGAAAGATATTGTATATTCATGCTTAACAAGAAAGCAGATTTTGATGATATAATGGCAATGTTTTATAGATTGTTTGGCTTGTCTTTAATACTTGTTGGAGGATATGAGGTTATAACAAATCTTCTTGTATTAGGAATTAAAACAATTGATGTTCCTGAAATTCCTTCAATTACTTTAATATGGGGAGTCATACTTATAATAAATGCTTTGCATTGTTTAATAAATTACAATGAATTAGACACTTTTAGTTAAAGGTGAAAAAATGAATAAAAAAGCAGATTTAGATGATACTTTAAGATTTTTAGTGCCTGTGTTAGGATTGGTTGGAGGAGCATTCGGGTTTTATTTTGTGAATTCTTCTTATAATTTTGTAGATATTGGATTTACACTTCCTGATAGCATAACAGTTTTTGCAAACATTATTCTCGGAACTTTTTTTGCATTATGGGTTGGATTAGTTACTTTAAAGAAACCAAGAGATATGAGAGGAGCATAAGCATAGAAAGAAAAGAACAAATAAAAAAAGAATCAGCTTTTTTGGAAAAACTTGAAGCAAGAAATGCTTATTGTTCGTGTTTTTTTAATTATTGTTTTTTATATTTTAATTATTCTTTTTTATTATATAAAAGCTTAAAATAAGATGTTAGCTTTTTACTCTCATGTTTAAAGCAATATTAGGAGATGTTTCTTTATTAAGAGATAGTTTAGATGCTATTAGTTCTCTCGCGACAGAAGGCACTTTCACAATAAATAGTAATGGCTTGCAATTAGTTGCTATGGACCCAGCAAGCGTGAGCATGGCTGTTTTTAATCTTTTAAGCACTGCTTTTGTTGATTACAAGATTGAAGGAGAAAAACAGATTACATTAAATCTTGATTACTTAGTTCAAATACTTAAGAGAGCTGGTGTAACAGACCAAGTGTTCCTGGAGTTAAACCCGGATAAAAATGCTCTTGAAATAATAATGAAAAGCACGAGCACAAGAAAATTTGTTGTTCCATTACTTAATGATGTTTCAACACCAAAAAAGATTCCAGACCTTGAATTCCCTGTTAAATTAGAAATTGAAACAAACACGTTCAAGGATGGGATTAAAGATGCGAGCATGGTAAGTGATTGCGTTGTTTTTAATGTTGAAGATAATGTTTTTAAAATGATTGGTAAAGGAGATGTAAGTGAAACAAAATTAGAATTAACAACAGATTCTCCAGCACTTATAAGCATTGATCATAGTGTGAGTGCTAAAGCAAAGTATGCTATAGAATATTTAGATAAATTCAATAAAGCAAGCAAACTAACAGACAAGGTTTTAATAAAGTTTAATACAGATTATCCTTTGCAAGTAGAATTCAAAACACTTGACAAGCTTGATTTAAAATTTATTTTAGCTCCACGCGTAGAAAATGATTAATGCAAGGAGCAAATTAGTTTTTTTTTAGTAATTATTTTTTTTAGTTTTTATTTAAGATGTTTAGAAAGCATTCAATGAATTAATAAAAAAAAGTTTTAGAAATGCTCACTATTAATTGCTTTTTTTAATCTGAAATATTTTTTTCTAACTCTTGGCAAGGACAACAAATATTCTTTTGTGTTTTCAAAACATTCTTTTTTTTCAATTCCAGGAGGTAAAGAAGCGTTTGGCAAAAAAAAGTAAAGCACGTCCCTTGTTAAATCTATTTGAGTTTTTTTAGAATCTATTATAACTTCATTAAAGAAATGAGGCAGTTCATTTAATTTCATCCATACAATTCTTGAAGCATAACCCCTTTCATTAAGTGCTTCATTTAAAACTAAAGAAGTTGCTTCAGATTGCCCATAAGATTTTGGAAACCCCTTCTTAATTTTTGAGTTATAATCCTTATAAACGCTTGTTTCCTTGCTCCAAGAATTCGTAATTTTGTTTTCAAGATTTTTTAAATCAAGAAGATTATCATTAAATAATTCCTTCAAATTTTTTTTTGAATTCATAAAACTTTCAATTAATATATACTTCATGCATAAGAATAATAAAACAAGATTAAAAAAATGTTTGTATTTTGTTGAGAACGATTAATTAATAAAAACTTGTTTTAAATTATTTATTTTAAATAATCTAATTCTTTATTAAGCAGAATAGTTCTTTAAAGATTTTATGAGTTATGGAACGCAAACAATTATTGATGGTTTAGATGGGGTGGGTAAAGGCGTTTTTGCAGAAACAATAATTGAAGAAATAAGAAAAGCAGGACTTAAACTTTTGGACATCCACCCTTATTGGAAGAAACACAGAGAACACCCGGGATTAGAGGAATTGCTTGATTATAATGTGATTTACTTAAGCGAGCCGACTTTTTATGAACCATCAGGAAGTATTATAAGAGATGAACTCATATCCAAAAAAAATAAAGGAAAATACCTTGCTGAGGAAATCGCGCATGCTTACGCATTAAATAGGTCTATTCTTTATGAAAAAATAATTCTTCCTGCAAGAAAAGAAGGGATACACGTCTTGCAAAGCAGGAGTGTGGTAAGTTCTTTAACATACCAACCATTGCAAGCAAAATTGAATAAAGAGAAAAAAATAACTTTTAATTATGTTAAAAACCTTCCTGGCAATAAAAAAGCTTTGAATAATCCGCCTACTTTTTTAATCATACCTACAATAAAAAATATTGAGGAAATCATGGAAAGATTAAATAATAGAGATAAAAAAGATAATGCAATATTTGAGAACTATGAATTCCAATTAAAATTAAAACCGCTTTTTGAATCAAAAAGATTAAGAAAATTGTTTGAAGAAAAAGGAACAAAGATTTTTTATCCAGATGCGGGTGTGAGCATTGATTATTCAAGAGAACAAGCAAGAAACATTTGGGGAAAATATATTAAAAATTTTTTAAAAATCTGAAATAATATGCCAATTATTAAGGATTTTGTCTATTTCTTTATTTACAATAAATAAGTGGCTTTTGCACTTACAATCACTGCACCCAAACTTGGGAATGTGTTTATAACATTTTTTTAGTTTTTCTGCAGTTTTGCATTCCTCCTCCTTTCTTGCTTTTTTATAAAAAATTTTAATAACACTTGCTTTTTGCAAAAAATAATCAATGTGCCAATAGAAGTTTTTTTCTTTTTTTAAATGCCTATGCACTCTTTTTTCAAGATTATTTTGAGCACTTCCAACATAAGCATACAAACCTTTTTTAAAATTTAAAAATCCGAGGGAGCCAATCCTAATTTTTATGTTTTTATCCAAGTTTATTAAAAGAACATAAACGCCTTTCATAAAGAAAAATAATTGTAAAATATTTAATTATTTTATTATTTGTTTCAAAAAAATAAAAAAAGGTTTAATTACGATAGTAGTTTCCTCTACCATCTCTTGGCCTTCTTAAACCTCTTGGATTTGTTTCTGTTTGTCTTCCAAAACCATGTCCTCTTCTAAAACCCCTGCCATACACTCTTGGTTCTTGCACATCCTCTTTGACGGGATTTGTTTTGTTAAAGTATTCTAACACCTTTTCTATTTCATTGTAAAGTTCTTTTTGGTTTTCACTTGCTTTTTCATTTCTAATAAGATTCTCAAGCTTTGAGAATTCCTTTCTTAATTCTGTTAAATTCTCAAGAGGAGAGGGAAGGTGTTTTGCATTTCCATTTTCGTCTTTTACGCAATAACCTAATCCTCTTCCTGTCATAGGACCTCTTCCCCTAGGACCTGTTCCATCATATCCTGGCATTTTTTTCACCATATTTTTTTTAATCAATTGAAGTTAATTAGTTTTTCTCAAGATCTTTAAGTCTTTCTTCTATTTCTTTTTTTATTCTGTCAATTTCTTTAAGTTCTTC
>JAFCEQ010000037.1 GCA_017609105.1 Candidatus Parvarchaeota archaeon | reverse complement strand
GCCTCAATAGCTTCCGTAACTTGAAGAAGTGCGACAAAGTATTGATATTCGGCGGCAGTTTATTCTTTCACGATTACCTGGAGAAGATATGCGAGTGGCTTGGTGATTGGAGAGGCGAGCTATACGTTTGGGGAGGAGTGCAGAATATTTCCTTCTTCAATGATTATTCATGGCAGTTAGCTGCCAAGTTACTGAGCCGGACTAAGCAACTGTGGTTACGCTTTCCGCGCGACCTTGACGACTTGGCGCCGGTGCTAGGCAACTATGACGGAAAGGTTTCAATAGGAGGAGACCTCTTGTTCTTGATGGCAAAGATGAAGCCTACTCCTCTAAACAAGCTCGGATTAGTGCTACGTACTCATTTTATGGATAGGGTAAATGATGTACGCGCATTAGGTGAAGAAATAGTACGGAAATACCGCCAAATACTGTACATTGTCAACATATATACGGACTTATACTCCGTAAAAATGAGGGAAGAAGAGACACATCCGGAAATGCGAAAAACGGGCTTGCAGAATGTGGTAGTGCAGACTACCACTTGTCAGTACATGCTTTCAACGAAGCTACATGCACTGATAGCACACTTCAGTCAAGGAAGACCAGGGGTAGGTATTGACATAGGCAAGGGGGGTAAGATAACAGCGTTGTGTGAAGCTTGTGGCGTGCCGGAACTGGCTATTGACTATGAGGTTCCTTTTGCTAACGACAAGGCTATGGCGATGCTGGATGATTGCATTACACGCAGAGCTTTCTATGAGAAGAAAATGGAGCGGCAAGTCATGGTAATGCGTAAACTTACATCAAGAGCTTTGAATGAGGTAATCGAGTGCTTGAAGTAGTGCTTGAGTATTGACAAATTAACTTCTCCAAGTTATATTTATAGCGGGATGAAAAAGAAAGCTATACCTACAACATACAAAGGCATACGTTTCAAGAGCCGGTTGGAAGCTAACTGTGCTTTGCTTCTTGATTCTCTTGGCTGGGACTGGAAATACGAACCGGAGAGTTTCCTTCTTTCTGACGGCACACACTATTGCCCGGACTTCAAAGCGACTGCCGGCAAGGAAGTAGTTTGGGTGGAATGTAGAGGCTACAAGACAAAAAAAGGAAACCGTCAGCTAGACGGCTTCCTGCCTTTAGCAGAAAAGCGGAAGGAACACTACCTTGTACTCTCCCCTGAAGGGTGCTTCTATGATGGTAAGCCTGCTTATGTCATAAAGAGGAGAGGGAAGTGGGTGGTCAATACCGAACCTGGAGGAGGAGAGATTTCACTTAAGCGCTCCGATATTCTTATTGCAGGGATACCGTTTGTGGATTTCTTGAGTGCTTATAGATAGTAACTTTAGCCTTCTCTTTTCCTGTTGAAGTAATTGTCAATCTTCGCTTCCAACCGCCTTACATCTTCTCTCAAAGAGTTTATGGACGCTTTTATAGCCACTTGAAACTCTTCATTCACGTCCTTGCGTACATACGTATCATCCAGCTCTTTCAGTGGATGATGTATACTCCGGTCGTTGATATGGCTTTTGGCTGCAGTGTAAGCGGCTACTGCTCCTGCGAGACCAGCCAACAAGTAGCGCACCAATTGCATTATACTCCAATCGGAGGCAAGAGGGTTGTTTGTGTCTTGTTGTGCTAAGGCTATAGTAGCACCGAAGCATACAAGTATTACGGCTATAATCAGAAACGCTTTGGCGAAGATATTCGAGCTCATAGTCACTCCACTCGTTTCACTAGACGGAGTATCTTATGTGATTTCAGCCGTGTCAGGTCAATGTCGTAGCCCAATGCTTCCGCCAGCGGCCTCAAGTCTACACGCGTGACGCCTTCCTCTATAGCTGGTCGGCACTCTATCAATTTGTCGTCTGGCGCCAAGACTATTCGTAGTTGCCGGTCGGTGCCCTTCATTAGCCTGCTTACGCGTTGTCTGTACCAAGTGAGATTCATTCTCTTGCCAGGACAGGATTTGTTGGCATATTCTCTGTGGAAATGAACGTCCTCTACGGACAGACCAAAGCGCTCCAGTAATGCCGCCACTACAGCCTGTCCTGTTTCCATCCCACCATACTGAGTAGGGTCTTCCGCGTCGAAATCAGCTATATACGACAAGCCTATGGAATGACGGTTTTTACCTTTACAATGTGCACCTACCTCTTCCATAGGTCGGCAGAAAAATACGCTTCCGTCAGGCCCTATCATAATATGGTAGCCGTTGTCTCTCCATCCTCTGACGTACATATGATAGTTTCGTACCGCACGGACTGTGGCTATGCCCCTGTAGTCTTTAGATGTAGGACGCCACGTGTGGTGTACTATCACCATGTCTATCCTACGCGGTATGGATATGCGCTTTATCGCGTTTACAGCGTCTTGTAATGATAGCAGTTTTTCACTAGGCATAATAATCCCTTCTTATCATCTACTGCGAAATAGGCGGAGCTATAGCCAACATACCACCACAGACTATACCCGTCCAGTCACCTAACGTCATGGACAAATCCCATTCGTACACTCCAGGGTCAACATCAGCAGTAGTGCTGTCAGTGAGTGAAATGAGCACTTCTCCTTCGTTCCCGGTAGCAGTGACGGTAAATGTAGCTATAGCAGTGCCTTTAGGCATTTTCTTCAAAGAAGCCGAAAAGGTGGCCTCTGTGATGTCTACAGTATCCCCATTGCTATCTACTATAGTGTACGTGATACGTACATCATCGCCTTGATGTATAGCAATCGGCTCTAGTCGCTCCATCTTTCTACTTCCCTATCGTAAAGTTTACACGTACACGCCTTTCGTCGCTAGTTTGGTTGACAGGTATGTCTTCTTGGTCGGAAGTGAAGCTAACTCTTATCCTGCGCCGGTTCTCGCAGATAGGTATGTCTTCTTGGTCTGAAGTGAAGCTAACCCGTATCCTGCGACGGCTCACATAGAATTGATAAAACTCTCCTAACCAGTCATAGCCTCTAGTA
>JAFCEQ010000036.1 GCA_017609105.1 Candidatus Parvarchaeota archaeon | reverse complement strand
CAAAACACTCATCAAATAATTCTTTGAATGCTCTTGCATTCCCTGCTGCAATTGCTCTTGCTTACGGTGTTTTCAGGGCGGGGCGTAATGAGAGGATTCAAACATTTAGTAATAAGATCGTGGATAATGTTGGAAAAATTACAACCGCGGTTATAGATGATGGGGTTGCTTTTGTTAAGACTTTTTGGACGAGAACTGCAAAAGAAGCAGTGCCGGACTTCATAGTGAGGGGTAGTGAAGAGCATGAAGAGCTTTTAATTCAAGCAAGAATGAGTAAGCAAGTTGCGGATTCTCAAAACCGGGTTTTTAACGTGCAAAAATTTGCTCGTAAGAATAATAAGAAGGAAGTGATTAGCACTCAAGACTTCTTAAATACTCAGCAACAAGCGATTAACGCTTCCACGCTTGCTGTAAAACAATACTCTGAATTAGTGAAAGAAACAAGGATTCAGGATGATGGTGTTAGGATTGATAAAAAATTAAACATACCACTTGTTGGTTTTCAATCTGAAATAAAAGAAATAAACGAGTTAGTTGAGCAAGTTGAAAGTTTTATCCCGATTTTAAATGAAATTTCTGAAGGTAAAGAAAAAACAATCAAATGGTTAAGAGGTAATAAAATTAAAACAAATGAACTTTTAGTTCATAAAACAATTATTAACACAACACCTTTCTTAATAGATAATGCTAGTAAGAATTACGCACAGAAGTTTGAGAATATTTTCGCTGTTGCTTCAATTTATTTAATGAGCCTTAAGAAGAAATTAGAGGAGTTCGAAAAATCATATTGCAGGGTGATATTCCCTCAATACTTGCATGAAACTCATAAACTAAACTTAGATTCATATGCTGCAAGCATTAGAAAAAGCATTAGAAAAGAGTATTTTGGAATAAGAAAGAAATATAAGCACTTAAAGCGCGAGCTTAATCTTGTTAAGGATTCTTTTGAAACAGGCTTACCTGAATGGTTCTTCAAATTTTTGGAATGGTTTGATAAAATTGATTTGATTAGTGGTTCTTTACCTGTTCTTGGGGACTTAATTGATGTTCCTAATAGTATTGCTCACATGTTTGTGGAAGCGCAGAGGGGTAATATTCTTGGCACTAGTTTTTATTTGGGTTGTGCTTTCCTTCCTTTCCTGAACAGTGGTGTTAGTGGGTTAGGTGAGGATTGGGTTTCTAAGCTTGCTAAGGAGCTTAAGATTAGTGATAGGGAGTTTAAGGAGCTTGTTGAGAGACTTAGTGAGGAAGTAATTAAGAATCCTGATGAGTGGTTGAAGTTCATGAAAGGCCTTGATGGTGAGGGCTTTCTTAAATTAAATAGGTTGCTTGAACGAAATCCTGATGAGACTATTGAGAGGCTTGCTGTGATTCTTGGGAGTTCTAATGGTGAGGATTTAGCAAGGTTTCTTAATAATTGTGGGTTAATTAATTCTGGTTTGGATGATTTCTTAGCCATTCTTGAGGTCTGGCAGGGTCTTGATGAAGAAGGCAGGAAGTTGTTTGAAGAAGCTGTGAATTATGTTGCGATGACGCATCCAGAATCTTATGAGGGTTTATTAGGGGGATTATTGAGGAAATTAGATCCTGATACCTTAGTGCGTATCAAGAAGTATAATATAGTGTTAAGTAAGGAAGTAATAGAAGATAAGAAGGTGCTAAAGGATTCAAGAGTTCTTAAAGATTATGTTTTAACTGTTGAAAAAAATTTTGAGCAAGCACGAGCATTCGCTAAGAAACAAGGCAAGGAATTAAAAATAGGGAGAATTAGAATCATGAACAAAGAAACTTCTTATATGAGCGCTGATTTAAAGGAACTTGGTTGGAATGTTGATTCTGGTGAGCGAGCTTTACGTCATGAATTAGGGCATAAATTAGATGATGTTTTATTTAGGGTAGAGTTTGGAGGCAAGGAAGTGGGTTTAATGAATTTAGAAAAAAACGGCAGGGTTTTGAAAGAGGTTGAAGTAGTTAATGAGTTGCGTGCGGACGCGTTAGCTGAAGAAGTTTGGGGTGAAGAATACAAGAAATTATTAAAAGAAAGGTTGAATGACGTATCTTTTGATACTTGGTTTAAATTACGAAGAAGTAATAAGGATATGTTTGCTTACCGTTATTGGCAAGCTAAGAATTTAAATGCTGAGATTGCTTTAAAATTAATTGATCTTGTAAATAGGAAAACGAGTCGAACGGAATATGATTTCGTTAAACAATTCGCGGAGTTTGATGAGGAGTACTTAAGTATCTTCATTAAAAATTACTTAAAAGAGGGGGTAAAAACATGAATTATGATATGCTTGAAAAAGAGTATTGGCGGTTAACGCCTAAAAGGAAAAAAGAAGAAATTGATTTTATAAAACGTTTTATGAAATTAAGCAAGCAAGAAATAATTAACGGGGATTTAAGAAAGATTGCACCAGATGAAGAAATTGAATTAGTGATAAGGGAACTTAGGTGGGAGAATCTTATTACTTCAAAAGATTTTGAGGATTTTAAAAGAAGGTATTATTATGGGTTTCTGAAGGAAGGAGAGGAAACTGAGTTAGAAAAAATGAGGAAAACAATAAGATCATTAAAAGATGTGCAATACCTCTTTGATTATTCTTTTCTACTTAAAATATATTCTTTCTTCCGTGTTATTAAGATTCTTCCTGAGGGAAGGTATTTTAGGTTGTTTGAGGAGATTCGTAGGGAGTTGAATGATAGAAGGTGGTGGTGGCCTATTATTAGGGCTTCGTTTAAGAAGCCTCCGTTAATTGATAAGAGGCTTGAATTGCGTTTAAGCGAGGGAATGAAGCAGTTAATGAAGAAGTTTTTTTTGCTCCAAAAAGAGTATGAAAAATTGCTTGATGAAGCACAAAGTGTTGAGGTTAGAAGGAGGTTAAGAGCACTTGATTATGAAATGAATTACATTTTATTCAAGAGTGGTGATGTGTGGAGGAAGGAAGTAGAAGGATTAAGTAATAAGGGGAGACAGGAGAAATTATTGGAGTGGAAGAAGGAGATAAGTGAGTTAGTGAGGAGTAATGTTTGGTTAGTTTATGAGTATTATAAGGCTAAGGGGCTTTTG
>JAFCEQ010000035.1 GCA_017609105.1 Candidatus Parvarchaeota archaeon | reverse complement strand
TGAATTCTGGATGCCTATTTGAGAGCAATAAACAATAAAATGCTTAGACATGTCTACAGTCTTATGAGGTTTGCATTATTAAGTGATACACATATTGGTAGAAGTCAATTTAAACTAGAGGAGCGTGAGCTGGATTTTAAAAAAGCCTTTAAAAACTGCATTAGCAGGATCGTTGAAGAAAAAGTTGATTTCGTATTGCATTGCGGAGACTTGTTTGATGTTGGTAAGCCTGAGCATGATGATATCGTGTTCGTGATTGAGCAATTGCAAAAATTGAAAGTGCCTTTTTTTATAGTTCCTGGAAGTCATGATATGACAGCAACTGGAACAGTGCTTACAATATTTGAAAAGGTTGGTTTATTAACAAATCTTGCTCATCCACGATATAGAGTGTTCAAAGATGATAAGATAGTGATAAAAGGAGAAGTAGTTGGTGACGTTTTTGTTTGCGGCGTGGAAGGGAGGCGTGCTAATATTAAAGAAATTTACTCATTGCTTGATTTTCAGAAAACAAAGTGTAAAACAAAAATTTTTGCATTTCATCACATAACAAGTGATGTGTCAACTATTTTTGCTGACATACCGACAGCACTGCTTCCGAAAGGTTTTGATTATTATTGCGGGGGGCATTGGCATTCTAAAAGCGTAATTAAACATTATAATTCAAAAATTATTTACCCTGGCAGTTTGGAGAATTATGATTTACGGGAAATGGAGCGGGGAGAGAGTAAAGGATTTTTTATTATTGACCTTGAAAAAAAAGAAGAGAAGTTTATAGAAATGCCTGTTAGGGGTTATAAGATTTTAAAGATAAATATTGAATCATTAAATCCTGAAAAAAAAAAAAAAAAATGCATTGCTCAAATAAAACCTGACAATGGCAAATTATTGATTATTAAACTTTCTGGAAAACTTAAGAGTGGTAATAAGGGTGAGATTAATAAATTAAGAATAAATCAGGATGCTCAAAATAAAGGGTATTTGTTTTGTAAAATAATTATTAGTGATGTTTTGAATCCTATAGAAAAGATTAAAGTGGAGCAGGGAAATAAGACTTTAGAGCAGATAGAAAAAGAATATTTAATGAAACGTGGGTATACGAGAACTCAAATAGATTATGCAAAAAAGTTTATGCAGATTATTGGCAGTGAAGAATTAACTGGATTGCATCTTGAGAAAGCGCAAAAAAGGATTATTGAAGAGTTAGAGAATGAGATTGAAAGAGATTGAACTTAAGAACATTCGCTCACATGTTAATAGTATTGTAAAGTTTAAAGACGGGATTACTGTCATAACTGGCAGAACTGGAAGTGGGAAATCAAGCATTTTAATGGCTGTGGAGTACGCATTGTTCGGAGTACAATCAGAAATAAGTCATCAGGCATTACTTAGGAGGAATGCTAAAAAAGGACTAGTGCGGCTTATTTTTGAACACGGCGGGAATGAATATGAAATAATCCGGGGACTGGAAAGGCATAGGAAAGGAATAAGTTTTGACAAGGATAATTTACGATTGTTTAAGAACGGCCAATTAGTTCCAGTGATTGCGAGAGTAAATGATTTTGATGAGTTAGTGAAAGAAATTTTGGGTTTTGATAAAAACATTAAAGCAAGCAGTGTTTTTTCAGTTCTTCATTATACAAAACAAGATGAGATAAGGAAATTAGTTGAGTTACGGTCAGAAACGCGCCAGGATTATATTGATAAGATTTTGCAGTTAAGCAAGTATAAGACCACTTGGAACAATCTTAGAGAGATTATTAATTATTTCAAGCAAAAAATGGCTTTGTTAGAAGGAAGAATTGAAAATAAGAATATTTTGAAGAAAGAGCTTAATGAGTTTAGAGAAGAATTAAATGAAAATATTAAACAGAAAGTTAAAACAGAAAAATTACTAAACCAAGCTGAAGTTAAGTATGAAAAAATTTCAAAAAGATGGGAGGAAATTAAAAAATTGAAGCGTGAATATGATCTTGCAAGGAGTGATGTTAAAGCAAAAAAGGAAATGGTTGTTAGAATCAATAACAGGATTAATGAATTAAAAAATTTGAAAGATGAAAATGAGAATAAGCTAAAAAGATATGAAAAGACTGAAGGAGTTGAAAAATTAAGAATTACGCTAGGAGCAGTTCAGCAGAAGCGTAAACAGTTGCGGGATGAAATTGAAAAATTAAATGATGAATTAAAAGAATTTAGCGAATTAGGAGAAGGAACCTGTCCTTTGTGCAAACAGAAAGTGACAAAAAATCATTTATTAAATCTTAAAAAGGAGTATAAAAAGATAATCAGTGAAAAAGAAAAAAATATTATTAAAATAAATGAGGAGGTTGAATTTTTAGAAAAAAGAATTCAAGAATCTGAAGAGTATTCCAAAATCATCAATTCATTAGATTTTGCTAATAAACAGATTGCGGAATTAATTAGTAGTAAGAAAAAATTGTTGAAGGAATTAATAGAATCCAAAAAAGTTCTTGAAGGTCTTAAAAAAGTTGGAGAAGGATTTGATGAAGCGCAACAAGAATTTACTGAAATAAGTATCATACGTGAAAGGCTTAAGAATGAATATTTGATTTATGAAAATAGTGTTAATAAATTACGAGTAAAGATTAAAGAGAAGAAAAGTTTATTATCTGAGTTAGAAGAGAAAGAAAAAGTTTTTGAGAAGATTAAGAAAATGCTTTCTTGGATTACGAATTTACGCGAAGACATTCGTAATATTAGAGAAGTTGTTAGAGCAAAGTTCTTGGAGGATTTCAGAAATGAGTTTCAGAGAAATTTTGAGGAAATAAGAAAAAATGAAGAAGAGTACACTGTGAGTATTGGTAATAATTATGAACCAATCACGTATTCAAGCTCTGGAGAAAAAATAAGCATAACAAGTTTAAGTGGTGGTGAAAAAACTAGTGTAGCAATAGCGTATCGGTTTGCGCTTTCAAATATTCTTGCAGAACTCTCTAATATTTCCCGCAGTGAAATGATAATTCTTGATGAGCCAACAATTGGTTTTGACAGTGAAGATATTAAAGCGCTTCCTGAGATACTTCAGAAGATTAAGATTCCGCAAATAATTATTGTAACTCATGAAGAA
>JAFCEQ010000034.1 GCA_017609105.1 Candidatus Parvarchaeota archaeon | reverse complement strand
TGCCATTCAACTCCTGTGTTTAAAAAATTTAAGCACTTATTCCTTGATTTAGATAAATTAAGCCCTAAAATTAAGTCTTGGATAAAAAATAATAAGATAATGAGGGAATCAGTAAAAAATTTGGCATTAGGGTGGATAAAAGAAGGATTAAAACCACGTTCAATTACAAGAGATATGTCCTGGGGGATATCTGTTCCATTAAAAGGATATGAGAAAAAGGTTTTTTATGTTTGGTTTGATGCGCCAATAGGTTATATTTCTTCAACAAAAGAATGGGCTAAGAAGAACAATAAGAATTGGAGGAATTATTGGAAGAAAGATAAGAAAACAAAGATAATACATTTTATTGGAAAAGATAATATTCCTTTCCACACAATTTGGTGGGGTGGAATGCTTTTAGCTAACGGAACTTATGAACTACCATATAATGTTGCTGGACTTCAATTCTGCAATTATGAAGGGCAAAAAATAAGCAAGAGCAAAGGAGTTGGTGTTTTCTGCGAGAATTTAAGCAAGAGCGGGGTTAAAAGTGATGTGTGGAGGTATTATTTAACAAATATTATTCCTGAAAACAAGGACACTGAATGGAAGTGGAAGGAATTTCAAGACAGAACTAATAATGAACTCGTAGCAAATATTGGAAACTTATTTTACAGGTTAATGAGTTTTGTGAAAAATAATTTTGAACAAGGAATAAAAAAACCTTTAAAATTTGAGAAAAAAGATGAGAGAATACTTATTTTATGCGAGCGGAAGAAAGAAGAGATTTTTGAAAAAGTGTGGAGAATAAATATTAGAGATGCCTTGCAAGAAATATTAGTAATATCAAGCAAAATAAATAAATACTTTCAGGAAAGCGAACCCTGGAAGTTAATAAAGAAAAACAAGAAAGAATGCGAAAGAAAATTGTTTGTTTGCGCAAACGCGTGCAAGGATTTAAGCATTCTTTTATACCCTTATCTTCCTGAAAGCATGAAGTATTTGCATAAAGAATTTGGGATTGCTCCTTCTTGGAAGGAGATAGGAAGAAAATTAAAAATTATTAAATTCAAAGAACCGAAAATTTTATTCAAAAAAATAGATGATAAGGAAATAAAAAAAATAAAAGAAAAAGTTGAAAAATCAAAAAGTATTGAAGAATATTTTGGTAAAAGAGGTAATAGTGGAATGATAACTTTTGATGAATTCAAGAAAATGGATTTAAGAGTAGGAAAAATTATTGAAGCAGAAGAAGTGAAGGGCAGTGAAAGACTTATGAAACTAACATTAGATCTTGGTGAAGAAAAAAGAATTATTGTAGCAGGAATAAAAAAATATTATAAGCCAAAAGAATTGAAAGGAAAACAAATAATTATTGTGGCTAACTTAGAACCAAGAAAAATTATGGGAATTGAAAGCCAAGGCATGCTTCTCGCTGCTTTTGACAAGAAAAAAGATGAATTAAGCTTAATTATTCCTGACAGAAAAGTAAATAATGGCATTACATTAAGTTAAAAAAAGCTTTTTTTTAAGAATTTAATTTTTACACTAATTATTAATTCAGTAGTATTATTTAATAATTTGATTAAATATCTTAAAAAAATTTAGTTTAAATCAAGTAGTGTGGGTCCGCTGGGATTTGAACCCAGGACCTCATGATTATCAGTCATGCGCCCCACCAGACTAGGCCACGGACCCAATTTATTTTAAAAAAATAAACATTTTTCTTTAAAAAACTATTGATTAAAAAGTTTGCTGAATACTCTTTTTAATTAAAAAAAATTATGAAGAATATTTATAAAAGATTACCAATTTATTTTTTCTTTATGGTAATGGTTTTTCAAAAAAATGGTTTTGTTAATATAGATAATAATCTTTTTGAGTTAAGCGAGATTAAAGGATTAGGACATCCTGATACTTTAAGCGATAGTCTTGCAGCACTAATTAGTTTATTATATTCTAATTATTGCATTAAAAAATACGGCAAGATATTACATCATAATATTGATAAAGTATCAATTGCAGGAGGAGTGAGCAACCCAGTTTTTAATGGAGGAGAGATTATTGAACCAGCAAAAGTTCTTTTCATTGGCAGAGCAATAAGAAGTGTTGAGAATGAAGAAATACCTTTAAAAGAGCTTGCTATGAAAAGTGTTAAAAGAGTTTCATTAAATAATGTTGGCGAGAAATTCAATCCTGATTTTTCAATAGAATATGTTAAGAGAGGAAGTATTGATTTAATAAAAAATTATGTTGAGAATAATGTGCCTAGAGCGAATGACACGAGTTTTGGAACAGCTTGGTATCCTTTAAGCAAGTTAGAGAATACAATAATTAATGTAGAAGAATTCTTACAAAGATTAAGAAAAACTGAGAAGTTTTTAGGAACTGATATTAAAGTAATGGGCAGAAGAAAAAATGATAACATAATCCTTAATATTGCTGTAGCATTTATTAGCGAATACGTTAATAACATGCAGGAATATAATTACTTGAAAAAAAGATTGGTTTCAATAATAAGCAAAGAATTTAATATTCCTGAACAAAACATTTTCTTAAACACTGCTGATACTAAGGAACAAGGTTATTTAACAATAACTGGAACAAGTGCTGAATGCGGTGATGACGGACAAGTTGGCAGGGGTAATAGAGGTAATGGTGTAATAAGTCCTGGCAGACCAATGACTCTTGAAGCAATAGGCGGTAAGAATCCTAACAGGCATGTCGGTAATTTCTACAATGTGTGGGCGTATAGGATAGCAAAAAATCTTTATGAAGAATTCAGCGTGAATGCTGATGTTCAAATAGTTAGCACTATTGGAAAACCAATCACTGAATGCGATTTGCTTGTTAGAACTGATAAGGAAGTAAATGAAAAAAGAATGAAAGAAGTTTGTGAAAGAGTTATTAATGATTACGCTCAAATAACTAAAGACATTATTAATGGAAGAATAAAAATGTATCCGTTCAAGTTAATTAATAACTTAATAAAGTAATTGGAAAACAATAAATGTTATGAGTGTTTATGATAATAACTAAAAAATGCTTGTTAAAAAAAAATTTTTAAAATGCATAAGTAAAGTTTATAAGTGATTATTTCAGAATGATAAACATAAATTATGAGTAATTCTTTATTAGGTGACAAAAACATGAATCCACAATTAAGTGAAAACAAAATGAAAGATTT
>JAFCEQ010000033.1 GCA_017609105.1 Candidatus Parvarchaeota archaeon | reverse complement strand
GCACAGCATCTTCACTTGAAGGGTCCGTATTATTCACGTCCTCTGATAATACTTTCAGTTCTTCAATTAATCCTTCCAATTCTTCAACATTCGCTGATGAATTGTGTTCTTGAATTTTCTTAATCACTTCTTCTCCTTTATAAATTGCTTTTTCAATCGCTGCCTGTAATTGGAGCAATCTAATTGTTGCGCCCTCCCCTGAATTCATTATTTCAATTTCCTGCTCAGTATCTGACGTTATCACTGCTGCTTCTTCGAGCTCCCCGCTTAACTCTTCATCTATCACAGTCTCCTCTTCCTCCTCCTCTTCCTCCTCTGCTGCTTCTGTTTCAGTTAGGCAAGCATTATCCTCACATATTAATCCTTCTCCACAGTCATCATTACTGGAGCATTCTGTTAATTCATAACTCTCACTTACTTCTTCCACTGTTTGCATGCAATCTTCAAACGCGTTTCCTGACAGCGTTACCGTAGATGATTGTTGCATTTTTTCACTTCCTGAATAAACATTCTCAGTTTCTTCCCCGTCAATGTACAGTGTGAAGCTCACTTCTTCGCTTTCTGTTGCAAAAGCCAAGCAGTCCATGTGAGGTCCAACTTTTGCATTAAACTTTATTGTTCCCTCATTCACTCGCAGCTTGTCCCGTCTCTCGTAGAGGAATGGTCTTACCCCACAAAATCCTTTATCTGCTGTTATAATACCTGTTAGTACATGCCATTTTCCAGTTTCTGTTTTACTATCCCCGCTTCCGCAAATAACCCATACGTTATGGTTATTTTGGAAGATGAAGTATCCAAGATCTTGCCCTGGAGTGAATTCTGGTCTCATGTCAGCTCGTGCGCTTGTGCACGCGAGCAGTAATAGGGTTAGTGCTGTTAGAACAAAAATTTGTCGCTTCATCTTTTTAAATAATTTTTTTTTTAATAAAAATCTTTAGGTTTAAAAAAAATATTTCACTTATTTTCAAACATTAATTATTTAATAATGTAGTGCCGAGGGCGAGATTTTCCCGACTTTTTAACTAACCCTTAAAAAGCCGTTTTGAACGCGCGACCTCTACGTTTCTCAGAGCACAACCATCATCATTTCGTGGTTAATCAGAGCTCATGAACAATTGCTGTTATGAGCGTAGCGCTCTAACCAGGCTGAGCTACCTCGGCACTTCTAATAATAGTAATAACGTCATCTTTAAAAAATTTATTAGTGGAGCAACTTTTTGGGAAAAAGTTGCATCAAAAAATTATTAATTTTTCTTTTCTAAAAAAAATAAAATTTATTAGTGGACTGGGCGAGACTTGAACTCGCGGCCTCTACCATGCCAAGGTAGCGATCTACCCCTGATCTACCAGCCCTAATTTCCTGCAAAATATTAAAAAACCTGTATGAGCAATCATCCTGCTCTCAGGACGAGTAACATTACCAACCTTCCAATCCCGTTTTATTATCTCACACACTTCTTCAATTCTTAAACCGCATTTTTCCTTAAATTTTATTACTTGATTAATTGTTGGAACATAAACCACTAAATACCCGCCAAACCGCAAAGCATCAGTTTTCACCCTCCACGGCTCTTTCAAATCAAGAGTTATCACATCCACTCCATTCTCACTAATCCCTTCATACACATCTTCATTCTTTAATATTACATTTTTTAAATTGAAAAATTTTATATTCCTTTTAGCAATTTTGAAAAATTCCTTACGCTTCTCATAAGATATTACTTTTTTAGCATGCAACGCGAGAAAAATGGTTAACGCGCCAGTGCCCGCGCCAGCATCCACTACCACACTATTTTTATCAATTCCTGTGCGCGCAAGAATATACCCCGCGTCCTTGGGCGTTATGATTTGCGGGCCTCTCTTCATATTCTTGAAGAAGTCATAATTATTTGGTTTAAGAACACTAAATTTTTTACCAATACTTGACTCAACAACTCCCTCCTTCAAATCTTCTTCTTTAATCATTCCTAATCCAGTATGCAAATCCTTTTTCTCTTTAAGAAAGAACTCTCTTCCTTCCTCATCAATAACTAAAAATGCCATTACACTATTTAATAAGCGGTAATATTTATTTGATTTTTTATTTCTTAAATCTGAAAAATGATGCGAAGCTTCATTAATTCCAAAAATAGTAAATTTTTTAAATGTTTCCATTTTTGGCGTGAAATAGTTTTATAAATAGAATATTGTTGAGTTTTTATGGATGAGAATAGTTTATGTTCCAGTAAATCAGGATTTGGAAGTGAAACAACCAAAAATAAGTGGTAAGGCTGGTTTAGTTTGGACTGAACAATACGAGCACTTAATAAATAATTTTAAAGGCGTTAAGGGAGGTAGAGTGTTAGGGTGCGATGTTAGTAATGCTTTAAGAATAAAAAATGAAGTGGACTACTATCTTTTTATTGGGGACGGCAAGTTTCATCCTTTAATGATAGCTATTAAAACACAAAAACCAGTGTACTTGCTTAATGGTGAAGTAATAGGGAAGAAGGACGTGGAAGAGTTTAATAAAAAGAAATGGGTGCAAATAAGCAAAGCTAGAAAAGCTAAAAAATTTGGAATATTAGTAAGTATTAAGCAAGGACAATGCAATTTTAATCATGGACTGGACGGGTACACTTTTGTTTGTGACACACTAAACTACAATGAACTACTTAACTACCCTGATATTGATTGCTGGGTGAACACGATGTGTCCAAGAATAGGAATTGATGAAATTGACAAATTTGAAAAACCAATAATAAACCTGGAGGATACTAAATGGTTAAAGTAATCTGCGAAACAGATGAAGGAATAGAGGATATTGCATTGGAGGAAATAAAAAGATTAGGGATTAAAGCAAAAAAAGAAAAAAGAAGAATAATATGCAATACTGATAGTGAAGGAGTGGAAAAACTTAAACGAGCACGGACAATACATAATGTTAAATTATTCCTGTCAGAATTCAAATTCAAAACATTGCAGGACGTAGTGAGAGAGTTGGAAAAAATCAATTATGAAAACTTAATAAATGAGAAAGAAACATTTGCTTTCACGTGCGAACGAAAAGGCGAACACAAATTTAACTCTCCTCAAGTATCAGCAATAGCCGGGGAAGTAGTGCTTAAAAAAATAAAACGAAAAGTGAATCTGAAAAAACCAGACGTATTATTTGATGTTAAGATTAATGAAAATAATTGTTTAATCACAATAAA
>JAFCEQ010000011.1 GCA_017609105.1 Candidatus Parvarchaeota archaeon | reverse complement strand
GATTAATTTCACTACTAATTAGTAATTAACAAGGAGTAAGATTTATAAAGGTGTTTGGTATTTCAAATATCATGAAATTATTGAATGTTTTAGATGAATTAAACTGGCTTTCAGAGGTTTCAGAAGAGAATGAAATAGGTATTAGACTCATGGGTGGCTTAGCAGTTCAAGCTTATATTCTAGCTTCATCAGGCATTAAAAGCAAGGAATCTCAAGATATTATAAATCGTGTTTTATTAAGAAATACTAATGATATTGATCTTGATTTTTATGATTTAAAAGGCAATAATCAGAATCTTGAAAACAGGGTTCTTGAATCCCTTTTAAGTTTTGGAGAATTAATTAATTCTGTTTTTCATAAAGAAGAAAAAAATAAGTGCATTGATGGAGTGAAAATTCATTACGGCACTTTCTTAAGTAATAATTCAAAAAATAAGAGAGAATTAAGATTTGATTACGCGATTAAAACAAGTAAACCTGAAGGAAATATTATTAGTGTTCCTTATTTTAAGTCAAAAAAACAGGAGAAACCGCGTTTAATTCCTGTTTTCACAGCATCATTATCTGATATTCTTAAAGATAAATTTGCTC
Source organism: Candidatus Parvarchaeota archaeon (assembly GCA_017609105.1). Taxonomy (GTDB): domain Archaea; phylum Nanobdellota; class Nanobdellia; order JAFCGN01; family JAFCGN01; genus JAFCGN01. The sequence continues at coordinate 17,625 of JAFCEQ010000011.1, read as the reverse complement.
GTATGGAGCACAGGGATATTGAAGATATTAGGTTGCTTAATAACTTGTATAAAGCAGGTCGTTTAAACAAGTATTTAGTGAATGATGTTGAAGCTCGTGAATTATTCAATAATTACGCTCAAAATGAAGTAAGAATTAATGTTTAGTGCTTTCAAGAGTTCTTGTAAATTATTTTTTTAAATATTTATGAAAAAACTTAATATTTTTTATTCCTGTTCTCGCTCCTTTAAAACCTATTTTATAATTGCTTAGAATAACTTTTAGTTTAACAGCGTCTTCTACTCGCCCTCCTGAAATAATTTCAAAAATAAATCCTGCGTTCCCAGCGTCTCCAGAGCCAACACCATCAATGAATTCATTTATTCTTATTTTAGGAACGCTTATCTCAAAGTTCTTGTTAATGAATAATGCTCCTCCATTGTTTAAACCAATTAACACGTTTCTTGCACCACATTTCCTAGCTGAAGCCCTAATATTAGGGGTTCTTGTTATTCTTTTAAGCTCGTCTTCATTTAAAAGCAAGTAATCCACTTTTCTTAATTCTTTGCCAGGAATATTGCTTCCAGGGTCATAACTTAAAGTAATATTGTTTTTATCGCAAATATTAAAAAGTTTTTTTCTTAAGGTTTCATCTAAACTGCTTGCATGAACCCAATCAAATTTTTTTATTAATTCTTCCTTAACCTCTATTTCCTTGTTCGCGCCCATGAACTTAATCATTCTCTTATCATTCAGTGTTTGAAGGATTATTGCTGTGCCTGTATTATTTTTTGTTTTTTTAACCAAGTTTGTTTTAACACCGAATTTTTTTAAACTCCTTATTTGTTCTTCCCCGTCTTCTCCAACACAACCCATGAAATAAGTTTTGATTCCTGTTCTTGCAAGCCAACAAGCAGTGTTCGCAGCACTACCACCATTATTAATAGTAAGGGTTTCTGCTTCTATTTTCTCGTGTTTTTTCGGGAATTTCTTAATAAAAACTGAGATATCCTTGTTCAAGTTCCCAACGCAAAGAATTTTCATAAAATGAATTAATACTTATGTAATAAAAAAAGTTTTGCAAAAAAAATTGAATAAAAAAAGTGATTTTAGATCATGCCATTAAAAACATTTGTTAATTCTTCAAAAAAATTTTTTTCATTCAAATTATTAATAAAATCTTTTTTTAAGATAATCCCATTTTTTTTAATAATTTTAGAATAAATATGAGTGTCTGAAGAAGAATAAGGAATTAGTTTGTAATACTTATTTGAAAACTTTTTCGCGAATTCCTCAACTCTAGTATTAAAGAAGTTAAGAACATAAGGTATTTGCCCGTTATGAACTTCAATCATTGATATTTTCTTATTATTTAATAAGAGTTCTTCTAATCTTTTTTTATTAAAACAAATTTTGTAACTTCCTTCTCTTCCTTGAAGAATAAACGGGTGATTAATTCCAATCGCATTATTTGGAGAAAGGTTTTCAAGAACTTCTTCTAATCCCTTGTATTCTCGTGTTTTAGGCTCGTAATCCAAAAAATATTCTTCAACACCTATTGAAGTAAGGTGATAAGTCGTGGTTATTATTTCTTGAGCTCTTAAAAAATAACCTTGCGTTTCAAGTGTTTCATCATTAACTTTCACACTCATAGTCATTCTTGAAAGAAGTTTTGGAACAATTTCTTCAAGAAAAAAGTTTGCTTTAATTTCAGAATCCAATTTTTTAGGTTTTAATTTTTCTTTCACGCCTTCCTCACTCAAGAAATAATTATTAAATAATAAGTTCTTATTCTTTTGCTTATCAAGAGTTAAACTAATCTCCATAGGCAAGCTTGCATTAAGTTGGGTTTCATTCATTAAATCAACATATTTTTTATTTAATCCTTTTTCTTTAAACTTCTCAAGATAAAAAGGAATGTTAAGAGCGTTCTCGTAATCAAGAGAAACAAGATAATCCCTCCCACTTACTTTTTTTCTCCAATCATTTAAATGGCTTAAACCAATAATCCCAGGAGAAACTAAGACAGAAAGAATTTTATTAAGAGGCATTATCGTTCCAATATGATTATGCACATCTAATACAATATCATCTGAAATAATATTGTTCTTCATAATTATTTTGTTAAAAATACTTTTTAAAAAAATTACGATTAAAGTATTGAATGATTATTTTTTTTACAGAAAATGGGATTTAATGAAGTCCTTTCTGCTAATGTATTGTTTTTTTAATTCAAAATCTTTGTCTTTTATCTTGTTGAACAATTCTTTAAGAGTAAAATTCTTTAAATTCTTCACTAATACTCCGCTCACATGAATTTGATTTACTTCTTTATGCGCGTCACTTGAACTAGTTCCTGGAACATCAAGTTTTTTAGCAAGAAGTTCAGCTTTTTCATTTGCTTTTTTAGCACGTAATAATAAAGGCATGAAATTAAATGTTAAAAAATCAGGCAGTAAATTAATGCATTGAGCATTAAATACTTCAACAGCATCTGCTTCTTTAAACAATTTTTTTAATCTATCCTTTTGCTTCATATTCAAAGTTGAATACCTTTTTATTTTTAATCTACTGCTTTTAATAAAAGGATGATTAAGTATTGCAAAACCTCCTTTTTCTTTTATTTCTTTTATTACTTCTGATGGATTTTTTAAATCAGGTATTGTTTCCTTACAACCTACTGCAAGAATATGATTGTTAGCTAGTATTTCTTGCGCTCTAACAAAATATCCTGTTTTTTTTCCATAAGTTATTTTTGCAACTATTCCTTTTTTTATTTCATTAACTTTAACTTCTTTTAATTTTCCTAATCTTAAAGCATCATCATAACTAAGAATTCCTTTAATCCTGTTTATGGTCGCGAGACCAGTAATTCCTTCACTTAATTTTTTAGCAAGAATTAAAGGATTTGTTTTTTTACTTATATGCGTGTGCAAATCAACAATATATTCTTGCATTCGTTTATTATTAAAAAACCAGGTTTTTAAATTTATCTTTTTATTATTTTTTTATTATTTATACATTTGATTAAAAAATTCTTCTACTGTGAGGGTTCCATCATAAATTCTTTTAAATTTTTGCGCTAATCTCGTTATTTGCGGTGGTTTAAGTTTAGTGCTTTCAAGAACTTTTTTATTCATAAAAACTTTTTGAACACTATCATCAAGCAATATTCTTCCTTCTTTAAGCACTATTGCTCTTTCGCATATTTTTGCTATGAATTCCATGTCATGAGAGATAACAATTATTGTTTTTCCTTTCTTTTTAAGTTCTTTAATAATGTTTATTACAATTTCTCTGTTTAAGTAATCCTGTCCTGTTGTTGGTTCATCAAAAATAATAATCTCGCCATCCATTGAAATAATAGAAGCTATTGCTATTAATTTTCTCTTATTATAAGGCAAGTCATAAGGTTGTTTATTTTTTACAGCACTTAATCCTGTTAATTTTAATGCTTTTTCAACAAGTTCTTTTATTCTCTTCTTAGTGAATTTTAAGTTCTTAGGGCCGAAAGAAACTTCTTTTAAGATTGAATTATTGAATATTTGATCATCAGGGTTTTGGAAAATGTATCCTGTTGTTTTTGATAATTCGCTTATTTCTTCTTCTTTTGTGTTCTTACCATTTATTATAACATCTCCTTTAATTGGTTTAAGCAAGCCATTAAAGTGTTTTACAAGAGTTGTTTTCCCGCTTCCGTTTTGCCCGATAATTCCAACAATTTCTCCTTTATTTATTGAAAAACTTATGCCTTTCAGGACTTTAGTTCCTTCAAGCGAGTAACTGAACTCAAGATTCTTTACCTTAATTATCTCATCCATGGGAACTCCTCCTTAAGATATTTTTCTGCTTTCTCAACGCTTGCAGTGAATTCTTTATTCCATTTTCCTGCTTTTTTTAATCTATTAAACAAAGAAGTTATTTCTGGAATGCCTAAATAATTCTTTTTTAGCAAAGGAATGTTTGTGAAAATCTCTTCTGGACTTCCTTTTTTCACTATGCTACCTTCATTCATTAATAATATTTCATCGCAAAGCTTGTTTAAGTACTCAAACTTGTGTGAAACAAAAATTATTGTTTTACCTTTCTTATTTAATTTTTTAACAAGATTAAAAATAATTTCTGTGCTTAAAGGATCAAGGTATCCTGTTGGTTCATCTAAAACAATTATGTCAGGTTCTAAAACGAGAACGCTTGCAATAGCAACTTTTTGTTGTTGCCCTCCGCTTAATTCAAAAGGACTTCTATGCGCATGTTCTTTTAATTCAAATAGTTTTATTATCTCTTTTATTTTTTTTTCCATTTCACTTCTTGGATAACCAAGATTTTCTAATCCAAAAGCAATTTCTTCCTCAACATTTAATCCTGCACCACTCATCTGACTTAATGGATTTTGAAGGATTAAACCAACTTTTCTTGAAAGCATGCTTAATGAAGAATTTTTTGTTTCCACTCCTCCGATCCTAACACTTCCTTTCATTTCACCTGTTTGAAGATGCGGGATCACACCCATTATTGAATAACAAAAACTTGTTTTTCCAGCACCAGTTGGGCCAATAACTCCTATAAAACTTCCTTTTTTTATTTTTAAATCATTAATTAATATTTTAAAATTCGCATTATTACCGTACTGCCATTCAAATTTCTCAAATTCTATTATGTTTTCTTTCATATTATTTTACCTCTTGAAATTAATATTATTGATAAGATTAAATACACTAAAACAAAAACATAATCTCTTTTTTCAAAGCTTGTTTCCCTATAATGAGTTTTCTTAACTTTAGCACTAAAACCTCTTATTTCTATTGCTAAAACTCTTTCATAAGCTTCCATTAATGAACCAATTATTAATGGGATTATAAGAGGAACATAAGCTTTAAACCTGTCTTTCAATTTTCCTTTTATGTTAAGCCCTCTTGATTCTTGAGCTTCTAATATTTTTCCTGCTCTTCTTTGCATAAGAGGAAGCATTTGCAAAGAAGAATTTATTAAAAAACCTATCTTGTACGGAAGCCCTATTTTTGAAAAAGAACTTACCACATCTCCTGGATAAGTGCTTATGATAAAAAAATAGAAATATGAAACAATTGTTATTAATTTACTTCCGAAATTCAAAGCAAATAATAAACCCTCTTTTCTGAAAGGAATAAACCATATTTTAAAAAGTATTGTTGTGCCAGCAGGATTAATTATTCCATGAATAATTAAAAACCAAATCGCTATCGGAGTCATAGTAACTATTATTCCTTTTACAAATTCTTTGCTAATCCTTCCTAAAAAGGCAAGAAGAAAAATGTTAATTAAGAATAAGAGGGTAACAAGAAGATTGTTGCAAATAATCACTGAAAGAATAACAAGAATTATCATTAGAATTTTTGATATTGGATTCAATTTTTGTATAAATGAATCTTTTTTAACATAATTTGTTATCATTAAGGCCATTACTAATCATACTCAATATTTTTTTTTTAATTAAAAAAAAATTAAAAAATAAATAATTAATTATTGTTTGAAATATTTTTTTGGAATGTTTTCAAGGATTACTCCAACAATTACTAAGCTTATTATTTTATCAAGCAAATCACTGATTAATTCAGAACTAAACACTGCAGTAAGCAAACCTCCCATCTCTCCTGTTCCTAAAAGCATGGCAGTTATTAAATCAACTCCTTGTCCTGTTACACCACCAAACAAATAAACAGTGATTGGTGCAGAAACAATTGTTGCTATTACTGCAATTATAATACCTGACTTAATTATTTGACTAACTGTTGGTTTTGCTGAAAACCATCCTTTTTTGTAAAGCACGCCTAATGTTATACCAATTGCTGCATTAGTTATTGCGTAAGGTCCTGCCACAGGATCAAAAGTAATCCATTTAATTATGTTTGTGAGCGCACCTGCTATTGCTGCATTCCATGGGCCAACAAGTATTGCTGAAATCATTGTTCCAATCGTATCAAGCCATATTGGAAGTTTAAGTAATTGTGCGAAATAAGCTCCAACCCAATTTATTGCAATTGCTACTGGTATTAATACAAGTCCAAATGTGCTAAATTCTTTTTTTAGCTCTTGTCCAAACTTAACTTTTTCTTTTGCTATTTTTTTTCACCTCTTGCTATTTTTTTAAGTGCCTCTAAAGAGACCATGATTTCTTTTTTCTCTCCAAGCATTGATTCTTTATTCTGAAGAACGTATTCTTTTATTCCTTCTTCAGGCTTTTGAGAGAAAACGTCCACGCAATTTAAGATAACTCCTGTTTTCACACCTAAGTACTCCCCCATTGAAAGCAATGTCGCTGCTTCCATTTCTTCGCTTAAAAACCCTTTTTTGCTAAATTCTTGGCTAATCTTTTTTTGGTTTTTTAAATAAAAACAATCATGAGAACGATTTATTCCTGAAAAAAAAGCAATGTTTTCTTGTTCTTTAGCGCTTTGAATTAACGCGTCATAAACTATTTTAGATGGTTTCACAAATAATTTTTTTGAAAATAGTTTTGACGTGCCATCATCTTTGAACACTTTATTTGGAATAATAAGGCTTCCAATTTTAATGAAATCTTGAAGCGCGCCGCAACTTCCAATACGAATTAAATATTTAGCCCCGCTTTTCACTAACTCATGAACTGCGATAGCAGTGCTTGGACCTCCTATGCCTGTAGAAGTAACAGTGATTTTCACTCCTTTGTAAGTTCCAACAATTGTTCTATACTCTCTATTAAATGCTAATTGTTTTGGATTTTTAAGAAATTTTTTAATACGCAATACTCTTCCAGGATCGCCTGGAAGCAAAACAAAAGGAGTTGATTTTGATATCAACAAGTGAGGTTGCAAATTTTTTGTCATCAAACTTAATTTAAACTATTTTTACTTATATAATTTGTTTATTATATAAAATTTAATTCTTTTAACTAAAAAAAAATCATTTATTTAAAGTTAATACTATTAAATTAATGTTATTAAAACATTTGTTGAATTACGTTCTACTTCAATAATTATGTTTTCACTTGAAAAATGTTCGCCGCTTAAAAACGTGTCAGTCGGTAGTGACGCATTCAAACAAGTAGTGCTTCCTGTCTCACTGAATTTTATGCAAAAAGCGCGTCCATCTTCTACTTCAATAGTGTAGAATCCGCCGCTTAAAGTAGGAGGAGTATTTAATGTGTAAGTAATATTGCTTATTGTTGAACTTTTCGCACTTAATGTGTAAAGAGTGTAAGTTATGTAATCTAATTGGTTTAGAATATAATTTGCTTTCTTGTTTATAGTATAAGTTTTTAATTGAGATGATAGGACTTGATTAAATAAAGTAATAATGCCTGCAACAACCACAACACCTATTGCAAAGAATAATACTTCTTTTACAATTAGTGTTTGAGATTTTTTTGAAAACATGTAATAAGTATTAGCATTTATGATTTAAAAACAATTATTTTTTTTGTTAAAAGATTAATACTTTAAGAATGAAACAATGATTCTAACTTAATTATTTATTAAAAGCTTTTAATAACATTGGAACCACATCAAGTTTTCTGCTTAGCAAAGTATTATATCTTGCTTCATTATTCTTTAGTTTTCCTTTCATAATTTTTTCAATTTTTTTTATTTCATCGCTTAAAATAAGAAGTGCTGTTTTATTCTCAACAATGTTTGAAATAATAAAACAAAGAGTATGATAAGTGTTTTTCTTAAGGTTTTCCATTTCTTTTAGTATTTCTTTTTTCTTTTTTAATAAATCAAAATTGCTTACTTCTGCTTGAGCAACACCTATTTCTCCAACATTAGTAATAAATTTTTTGAAATCATAATTTAAGAGTTCATTAATTGTTTTTCCTTCTATATTCGTTTTAATTTTAATTAATTCATCTTTATATTTATCTAAATCAATACCTAAAAATGTTGCAATTTCTTTAGCAGATTCTAAATCCTTTTTTGTTGTTGAAGATGATTTAAACCCAAGAGTATCGCTTATAATAGCACTTAAAATTAATCCCATTATTTCAAGCGGTGCATCAATATTATTTTTTTTATAAAGTTCGTAAATGATTGTGCAAGTGCTTCCATAAGGTTTTACAAGAAAATTAATGGGTTTAGAATAGGAAAAATGAACTCTGTGATGGTCAATAATTTCAAGAATTTCTGTTTTATCAATATCAAAAGCAGATTCACTAAAATTATTATGATCAACTAGAATAACTTTTCTGCCTGAAACGTTTTCAATAATCTCTGGGGTTTTAACTTTCCATTTATTTAAAACCCATTTTGTTTCATCTTTTAAAGAACTTAGAATTCTTGGTTCTGTTTTAAATCCTAATTCATTCTTTAAATAACTTAATGCAATAGCAGAGCAAACGCTGTCAGTATCAGGTTTTTGATGTCCAAAAATAAGGATTTTCATTTTCCTTACAAGAAATAAACAAGACTCTTATAAATGTTTTCTCAATTAACTCTTTCTCAAGTTTATTAAGGAGTTAATCTTTTAATATCTCTTGGGAGCAAAATTGCTTCACGTATATTATTAAGGTTAAGCATTTGTTTAATCACTCTTGCAGGTCCAAGCCCGAATCCGCCGTGAGGAGGGCAACCGTATTTAAAAAAATCTAAATAAAACTGCAAAAGTTTTTGGTTCAAACCTTTTTCTTTTAATTGTTTAACTAAAACATCATACCTATGTTCTCTTTGAGCTCCTGTAGTTATTTCAACGCCTTTATAAATTAAGTCAAAGCTTTTTGTTAAACCTTTTTCACTCATATGATAAAAAGGGCGTTCTTCAAAAGGAAAATCAGTAATAAAAACAAAATCACTATTATACTTTTCTTTAATGTAATCACCGACTATTTTCTCCTCATTTGACCCTAAGGACTTAACATTACTTTTTTTATTAATAATTCTCATAGCTTCTTCATAAGTTATTCTTGTAAAAGGTGTTTTTGGAACAAAAAAATTGATTTTAAAAATTTCTTTAATTTCCTTCTCATATTTTTCTTTAATTTTTTTGAAAGCATGTTTAATCATTTCTTCTTCTACTTGCATTACTTGTTCATGCGAATCAATATAAGCCATTTCTAAATCAAAACTCGTGAATTCTGTTACATGCCTTGAAGTTGAAGAAGGATCCGCTCTGAAAGCAGGGGCTACTTCAAAAACTTTTTCAAAACCCGCGCTTAATGCCATTTGTTTATAAAATTGAGGGGATTGAGCTAAATACGCTTTTTTGTTAAAATAAGGAAGTTCAAAAACTTCTGCACCTCCTTCGCTTGCAGCACCAAGGATTTTCGGAGTGAAAATTTCAATAAAACCTTTTTTTAACAAATAATTCCTGCACTCATTAACAAATAAACTTAAAATCTTAAAAATTAAAGTGTTCTTATCAATTCTTAAATCAATCCACCTGTTATCAAGGCGTTTGTCAAGCTTTGTTTCAGCATTAAAATCTATTGGAAGGTTTAAAGCGCTTTCTGAAAGAACTTCATATTCTTTTGCAATAACTTCAACTCCTTGCTTGCATAACTTGCTTTTCTTAATAATTCCATTAACAGCAATCACGCTTTGAATTGGAATTGAAGATATTTTTTTAAGGGTTTTATCATCAAAATTTTCTTTTTTGAAAGTGATTTGAACACTTCCTTGTATGTCTTTTAGAATAATGAATACAAGATTTTTTCCAACAATCCTAATTCTTTCTATAAAACCTGCTAAAACAATTTTCTCATTATCTCTTTCTGGAGTTACAAAACTTGTTTGCTTTCTTTTTTTTAAAAGAATCATATTTTGTTATAAATAATAGTTATTATTAAAATTTTGTTATTTCTTTAAATAAAAATTTCTTTAAATAAAAAATTATTAAAAAACAAGTTTTAGTGATGAAAGTATTTCTTCAGAATCAAGCATTCTTTCATAAGTTATTGTGTTATTCTTTATTTTTTTATTTAATGCTAATTCTATTAAACTCTTGTTCTCACTTAAAACTAATAAATGAGTTTTTTTCTGCGTTTGATTAATAATTAAAGTGAAAACAGAATGAAATCCTTGTTTTCTTAGTTTCATCATTTCATGAATAATTTCTGCTTTCTTATTCATTAATGAATCATCAATTGTCTTCAAAACTATTACCCCAATTTTTTTATTCTTTATTTCTTTTTCAACAAGATTTTCAAAAAATTTTTTGAAAATGTTTTCTTTTTTTTCTAAATCTTTAGAGAATTCCCTGACAAACATTGATAAGTTCAGAAGAAGAGAATTGCTAAGTATTTCAGCTACTCTATAATCTTTTTGAGTGTACTCAGTTAAGTTTTTCGTGCTGTACACAATACCGCATAAAAGTAATTGTCTTATTTTTTGAGGAGGGTAAATATCTTCTTCTTCAAATAATTCATAAACTAAAGTGCACGTGCTCTTATAAGGTTTTGTTATAAAAGTTATTATGTCTTTGCTTTCAAAAGAAATCTTGTGAGTATCAATGACTCCTAAAACCTTTGCTTTTTCAATTCCTTTAAATGAATCGCTTAAATAATTATGGTTTACGAGAATAACTTCTTTGCCTGCAACACTTTCAGCAAGTTTTACTTTTAAGTTATATTTTTTTAAAATGTATTCTACTTCTTTAGTTAAATTATTAAAGATTAGTGGTTCAGCTTTAATTTCTTGTTTATTCATTAAATAGCTTAAAGCAATAGAAGAGCACACGTCTTCAATAGTTCCTTTCTTGCTTCCAAGAACAAAAATCATTCTAATAAGATTTAATTAAATTTTAATTAATAAACTTATTTTTGCTTGTTTTTCTCAAAAATTTTTAAAATAAACCATAAGATGATTATTGAAAGCAAGGATGCTGAAACTAAGAGAAGCCAATAATGAATGTGTTCTGGTAAAAAAGCAAATAAGAGGATGCCAAGAGCAATTATAAACATTGAATATCCTATAAGAAAGTTTTCTTTGTTAAGAGTTGTTTTACTAATGTTTTTAATAAGAACATAAGTTTCTTTTCCAAATATTTTTTGTATTTTAGAACCGAAAATGCTTAAGAAATCTCTTAAAAAAATGAATAAAAGAAAAAAACTTGATAATAAGATTATTACATCATAAGTAATGTTTGACCAATAATCCTCCCAAGTTATTATAAGCCCGATTTCATCAGCAAACACGCCAAGACCAATACCATAAAGAGCTGAACTAAAATAAATTACGTGCTTGTTAGGATAATTCAAACTAAGGAATCCTGCAATAAATATTAATACAGCTCCGAACACAAAATGATGAATATGATATCCGTTCAAAACAACCCACATATTAGGGTGGAAAATAACAAAACTTCGCGTAATAATAAAGGTAATAATAAAAGAAGAGAAAATAATGAATGGCACTGCTTTGTTTCTTTTTTTTATATAATCAAAAAAACTCATTTCTCGCACCGAAATAACAAAAACTTTCTTCATATATTTAATTATTTCCAAAACATTATCCTTCATATTTTCTTGCTTGAATTAATAGTGATGAGTTTAATAATAAATAAGTTTTAAAAGAATAAAAGAGAAAATATTTTTGGTAGATGATGAAGCTCATGAGCACTGAGAGTTTTTTCTATGAGGATTAGATGGGCGGACAGATACCAATTAATTATTAAGCAAAACCAAGAATGTGCAATATAATCCAAACGATTAATATCATTGCTGACCATTTAGCAAGTATTTTAAGAAATTTGAATAAAATATAAAATAAACCTAATAACGCAACTAACATTATTGCTAATGATTGATTATTTGTAAAACCTAAATCCTGGAATACTTGTTTAAAACTTGCAAGTTCTTTTAATCCTTTTTCTATTTTATTTCCTGAAGATTTCAAAAAATTAAATACATTAATTAAGTCTTGTGTGGAGAACTCTTCAAAAATACTTGGTTGATTAGTTGTTTGATTTATTGAAGCGTTTTCTTGAAATGTTTCATTAATTGTTTCATTTGTTTGGCAAGAAGTTGGAAGAAGCAAGAACATTATTATCATGATGCTAAAAAATTTTTTCATATTTTTTTGAAGAAATTTCAAAAATTTAAGTATTTATAAAAATAATTTTTTTAAGAATAATTCATAATCCTAACTTTATTAATTATAACTATAATCATAATAATTATTAGTATGTGAAAAGTTTATATTTATCAATACCTTGGAGTTCTTCAATTATTCTTTTCGCAATTACTTTTTCAGGAGAAGGCAATAATTCTATTCTCTCACTTATGTCCTTATAAGATTTAAAAGGTTCTCTTCGTCTTTCTTCAAGAATTGCCATCATATGCTTTTTACCAATTCCAGGAAGTAATTCAAGTGAATGCATTCTTATGTTAATTGGTCCTGCTTTATTAAAAAAATTCACGTATTTTTCTTCTTCTGTTTCAACTTTTTCTTTGACTATTCTATCTAACTCCATTTTAGCGCTTTGAGTTAAATCATCATAAGTGATTCTTCCAAGAACATGATGAATTTTGTTTTCAGGGTTTTCTCGTTTTCCTCTTCCTAAGAATATTTTTTCCCCTACTGTTAAATGAATATCTCTTTTTGGTTCTACTTCAAGAAGAGTTAAGAATTTATCACCGAGAACTTGCGCTATGGCACCCCTTCCTCCTCTTAATGGGTGTCCGTGCGGTAAAAAATCTAATACCACACCTGTTTCTTCTATTCGCTTTTGTTCTCTTAACATTGTTTTTCACTTTTTTATTAATACAGTTTAATATTTTATTTTTAATTATTCGCATTCTCTTTCACTACTTCTAATATTTTTTCTATTTCCTCTTTATTAAAAGCCACGCTTGATGTTTGTAGTATTACTTTTAAATCATCATATGTTTGAGGCAAAAAATCAATTATTTTCACTATAAATTTTGGTTTTAGTTTATTAATTTTAAGCTCTTTCAATTTTTCTTCTAATTCTTTAACTTTTTTTAATGAAAGTTTCACAGATTCGACATGCTCCATTGCTTTCTTTTGCTCTTCTGTCATCTCTTTTTTATCAATTTTTTTTAATAATTCTTTAACTTCAGCTTCTGTTAAATATTTTTCTTCAATTAATTTATATCCCATTTAAATCAACTCATTCTCTTTAAATGAACAGGTAATGCAATAATGGTTTTCAATTTTTTTATATCCTTAACTTCAACTTCATAAGCATTACCTCTTCTTCCAACAACTTTTCCAATCTTTCCAAAAAACCTCTTGTAAGGTCTTCCTTTCTGAACGCTTGGATCCACTTTAATTAATACTTTCTCACCTACTTCAAACTGTTGTAAGTGATTTGTTATTCTTATTTTTCCTTTTTCACGAACACTTTTTCTTAATTTGCTTCTTGTTCTTCTTTGAGGACCTTTACTTGCTTTCATTTAAAATACCTCTAAGTATCTTTTTTATTATCTTATTATCAATTTTTTGATAATTTTTTTATTTAAAAACTTTCGCTTAAATTTTTAAAGTTTTTTTTGACACTCACTGCAATAAACTTTTTTATTCTTTCCCTTGCCAACATACGTGCCTTTTATTTTACCAAGAAATATTGTTTTTATTTCTTTACCGCACTTATTGCATTTTAGTTTTTTACTCATTCACATCAACCTTTAATTAAGTTTGAATCCTTTAAATTGTTTCATGAATTGCTTTAAATTTTTTGGTTGCGTCCCGCTTAATTTTTTTAATATTTTCTTCATTTGCTTATATTGTTTTAAGAGTTCTCTTACATCTTTTTCAGAAACTCCAGCGCCTTTAGCTATTCTCTCAATTCTTTCATATTTTATTATATTAGGATTCATTAATTCTTCTTTTGTCATTGAATCCATTATTATTTTAAAAACTCTTAATTTATTCTCTTGAACGCCCATCAATTCTTTCGGAAGATTTGCCATGCTTAAACCTGGAATTAAATTAACTACTTTTTGAATGCTTCCCATATTATTTAAACTCTCAAGTTGAAAACTTAAATCCAAGAGATTGAATTTCCCGCTCATTAATCTTTCTCCAACTTCTTTAGCTTGACTTTCATCAATAATCTCTTCAGCTTTTTTTAAGAGGGTTTCTAAATCACCCATTCCAAGCAATCTTGAAACAAATTTTTTTGGTTCAAACTCTTCTAAATCTTCTATTTTTTCCCCAACACCAATGAATTGTATGTTCGTGTTTGTTAAAGCGCAAGCAGTTAATGCTCCGCCTGCTTTTGCAGTGCCATCAAGTTTTGTTATAATCACGTCATTAATGTTAATTGCTTCTTTAAACGCAAGTGTCTGCACTTTCGCGTTCTGCCCGACATCAGCAGGTAAAACCAAGAAAGTGTGTGAGGGCTTCAAATTTTTTTCAATATTCTTAATTTCTTTTATTAATTCTTTATTTAATGCATCCCTTCCAGCAGTATCAGTGATTATTAAATCATATTTTTTTATTTGTGTCTTAAATTTTTTTATTATTTTAACAGGATTTTTCTCATTTTCATCTATGAAAACAGGAATATTAGATTTCTTAGCTAATTGTTCTAACTGTTTCATTGCTGCAGGCCTGAAAGTGTCTAAACCAAGAATACAAACTTTTAATCCTCTTTTTTGGTAATACTTTGATAATTTAGCGCAAGTAGTTGTTTTACCACTTCCAAACAAGCCTACTAAAAGAAAAATTTCAGGTTTATTCTTTATTTTAATATTATATCCTTCTCCTAGAATGCGCACTAATTCTTCGTAAATAGTGTTTATAATTACTTCTTTCTGAGAAAATTTGTCTTTTTTCTTATTTATTTCTTCTTTTATTTTCTTTGTTAATTCAAAAACTAATTTAACATCAACATCTGCTATTAAAAGCGATTTCTGAATATCTTTAAGAACTTCATTAATTAACGCATCATTAAGGTGAGAAGTTCTTAATATTTTTTTAATACTCTCTTTTAAGGATGAACCAAGTTTGTCTAAAACCATAGAATTTTAAAGATGAATTCTATTTTTAAAGAATTCGATGCAAGCATTATCTCTTATTTATAAAAAAATAATCTTAATTATTGAATAATACGGAGTGCATAATTTCTTATAAAGTGTGTGTGGACTCGGCGGGAATTAAACCCGCGGCCTCTGCCACGCCAAGGCAGCGCTCTATCACTGAGCTACGAGCCCTTAATCATTCATTAACATTTTATAAAAACATTATTTTTAATTTTTTTGAAATTAAAAAAAAATAATGATTAAATTAAAAAAAGTTTTTTAAAGATTAAAAAGGCAAAATCTTAAAAAAACAATGATTTTTATTTTAATACGCATGCCGGCTTAGCTTAGTGGCTAGAGCGCCAGGCTCATGAGTATGTAAGCGCCTATTAACAGGCTGCTGAGCAACCTGGAGATCCCGGATTCGAGTTCCGGAGCCGGCACTACCTTAATACTCTTTTTATTACTTTTTAGTAAAAAAACAAACAAAAGTTTTATAAATGATGTTTTTAGTTTATGTGTTCATGAATAATGTTTTTAGTGAAAAAAAATTTGTTAAAAGGAAATTGTTAGACATGTTTGAGTATTATTTGCTTTCTAATGAGGAATTAGTTTTTTTAAGCATTTTAGATAATGTTAATAATTATTCAAGAACTGAAGCGTGTTGGAAGAATAAAGAAATTAATGGCAAGATTATTCCTGAGTTTAATGAATTAATTCTTGATAATTTAATTGATGAGTACTGGGATGTTAAGAATTATGATGTTAAAGTGTTTGGATTTTTTTCAGAAAACGTGAAAAAACTTGATTCAATTATTAACAAAGAGTTTGTATCTAATGAAATAATCTCTCTTAATCATAGAATTAATTCTATTGAAAAAATTAATAACTTGAATGAAAAAATTCGTGAAGATAATAAATTAAATAATTATATTCGTTTTGTTGAATCACTTGACGGGGTTGTTTCTCCTAACAGTGTTTCTTATCTTAATGATTTAAGTGAAAAAAATGGGGATTATCGTTTTTTAATAGATTTAATTATATCAGAACCAATTTATGTTAATATTGCAGTTGAAACTAACAGGAATTTTAGGTTATTTGAGAAAAATACTTTAAAAAGAATTTATGATGAATTAATTCACATAAATGATTTAGTTTTAAATGTTAAAAAAGAACAAATTTAATAAAACATCCTTTATTTTTTATTTGTCAATGAGAATTATTCCAAGTAATGAAATAACTGAAAAGAAGTATATGAAAACCAGTATTGAAAGAGCTAAAATATTAAAGAATTTTGTTAAAGTAGATTATTTTACTGAAAAAAATTATGCTTTTGTTGTTTCAGACCCTAAATCCGGGAGCACGCATTCAGTTATTTTTTTTGGAGATAAGAATCCTCCTGGGGATTGGTCATGCGATTGTAAATGGTATGCTCAGCAAGGAATTAAAGGAGTTTATTGCGCGCACATCCTCGCTGTTAATCTTTACTTGCAAGAATAAAAAATTTTTTTTGAATAAAGTTTTTATTAAACTTAAATTAAGTTAATAATCCCGTTTAAAAATTTTATTTCCTCAAATTTATTTTTTCCTTTCTTATAACCTTTCTTATAATAATATTTAACTCCTCCCCACTTCTCAAACATTTTGTTATAATACTCTTTTAACTTCTTATTATTTTTATCTATTGAACATAATTCTATTGAAGTATAACCTTCTTCTTGAATGTCTTCAACAACTTTATCTACAACAAGCAATCCTAAGTGTGAGAGTTTCTCTCCTAATACCATTGAGGAATTATTATTGAACATGAAGAAAAAAGTTCTGTTAGGAATAATGTTTTCTTTATCAAAAGGGTCTCTTAAAGAAAAATCTAATGTTAGAATACTATTATTGAATTCTAAGGACTCAAGAAGGGTTTCTTTGTTTATTCCTTCTATTATTCCTGGGAAAAGGAAATAACTGAATTCTTCTTTAGGAAAAATTATTTTATGTAAATAAGCGTCTTGAACAGTTTCGTTTTTTGGTAGTTTAATTCTTCCTAAAAATTTTGTGTATTCCATAACAAAATTATTTGCACTTTTTATTTTAAAAGCTTATTTTTTTAGTTTTTTTTAATGTTTTTCTTGAATATAAAAAATTTTAGAAGCAAATTTTAAAAAAGAATAAATATAAAAAATAGCATATTAAACTGGAAATGCTCTGGTAGCTCAGTGGTAGAGCGTCTGCCTTGTAAGCAGAAGGTCGTGAGTTCAATCCTCACCCAGAGCTTGTTATTAATTATTATTAATTTTTAAATTTCCCAGAAATATTTACTAGTATCATAAAATAATTTGTTTTTATTATATCCTAATTTATTGCAGGACTTAATAATTGATTCTAAATTATTTATATATGTTTCCTCTTTCCAACCACACCAAAAAAAATCCGAGCCAAAAACAATTTTTTTAATACTCACTTTATCTATTAAATTTTTTAATAAGGTTTCATAATTACTAAAACTTTTTTTACCAAGCCATCTTTTAGTATTGATCAAAGAATTTATTGGAGAGATATCAATCAATAGATTTTCTAAATTTTTTATACTATTTAAACTGTACTCATGCCCTCTTGCTCCATGAGCAAGTTGACATTTTATCCCAGTACGTTTATTAAACAAAATTACTTTTTCAGGATGAGAAAATTTATCAACATCAGTATGAAACAAGATTCTT
>JAFCEQ010000032.1 GCA_017609105.1 Candidatus Parvarchaeota archaeon | reverse complement strand
ATTGTTTCATAGCCCAACTAAAATAATCAAGAATTTAACCATTTATTTAATTCCTTGTAAAAATTGAAAACCTTTCTTTTTTCGCTTTTAATTTCTTTTATTTTCTTATGTTTATATTCTTGTTTTTCTTGAAAAGAATTATGAATTATGATAATATCATCACAAGGAATTACTCCTAACTTTAATGATTGTTTCCCATCCCAATCTAAATTAACAGGGAATCCGAATTTTTGAAGGGAAGAATTCCATGTTGCATCAATAAAATTATTATTTTCATCAATTAAACAAGAATGAGTTTGGATTGGCATTTCATTAACTAATTCTTGAAGTGAAGGCGTATAAGATACCTTTAAATCTTTCCAATAAAAACGAATGCTAACATGTTTTACTTCGATTCCTTGTTCTAAAAATAGTTTTTCTAATAAGTAATGTTTGCCAGTGCAACTAATTCCTTCTTTAGCATTTATTACCTTAATTATTTCATTATCTAAATTTTTTATTTTAGGAATTACTTTAAAAGGAATCTCTCTAACATAATTAAATAAACTAATTTTTTTTTCTAAAAAATTTTTATTTTCATACGTGATCTTTGAGTATAATTCTTTAACAAGATCATTTAAAGTTTTATTCATTATTAATTAAAAAACAGAAATTTCTTATATAAAAGTATATTCCATATTATTGCTTTAATCATAATTTAGTTACCTCTCCGTTAGAACAAATAAAAATTTTATCATGACAAATAACACCTACTGCAATAACCCCAGGCACACAAGAAATGTATTGTGCAGACCTATGACGCGCTCCATAAGATTCATTAGGGATTAAATCATGGTTGATGGGAGCTTCAAGAAATTGAGAAATATGAGTTAATATTCCTTGTTCATTGAAGAAATGAAAACCATCATGTAATTCATGTTTATAATGAGAGATGTTTAATAAATAATTAAGACACTCATCAGTTCTTAAATTAAGATTAGGAGCAGTGTGAAAAGGTCTTAAATCAGAACACTTAATGTTACTTAGATTATCAGAATCATAAAGTAATAAACCAATGCCACTAAAACCCTTACTTTTGTTTTTATTTAATTTTAATAATAATTTCTTAAAATCATTTTTTAAAGCTTCTTCATCAATTTTTTTATTTTTAGTAATAAATTTTTTGAATCTTCTACTAATAAGTGGAAGATTAAGAGGTCTTAGTAAGTTTCTATCTCCTTCAACACTAATCTTAATATGAATCATGCTTAATTCATTTTTTTTAAGAGCTTCTTGAAAATTGTTGATTAAATCTTTTTCATTTTTTACAAAAAAATAATTTGGATAACCCATACTTTTAACAATATTTTTTAGATTAAGTTCTTTCATTAAAGAAGGTTCTTCACTACATGAACCATAAGCTTCATTATCTAAAATCACATGAATTAAGTTATTAGGCTTGTGCTTACCAATATTTAATAAAGAATTAGGATTCATTAATAAACTTGCGTCGCCTTCAATAACAATGACTTTCTTAGGAGTGTTAAAAGAAACTCCTAAACCAATCGATGAAGCTAAACCCATGCTGCCTGTCATGTAAAAATGATTTTCAGAATCTTTTAAATTGAATAATTCTCGACTAATAAGTCCTGTAGAACTAATGATGATTTCATCTTCACTTATTAAATCAAGAATTCTTGAAAGAACATTTTTACGATTCAGCTTAATTCACCTCTCTTAATAAGAATAACAGAACACTTATTATTACCCAAGTTCTTAACACATTTTTTAACAACAACCTCCAGGTTAGTTTTAGTAAGAGTGTAATAAGGAATTTTTAATAATCTAAGTAAAGGCTTAGTGTTCCTACCATTAATGAAGTGCTGAGGAGCATCTTCTCCTGGTGCCCCACGCCAACTAACAATCATTATGACAGGAATCTTATAAGCAAGTAATAATGAAGTAATGTCATTTATTGAATTAAAAAAACCAGAATTCTGCATATAAATAGTTGGTTTAAGCCCGCTAAGCCAAGCTCCAGCAGCAAGACCTATTGCTTCTGATTCTCTTAAAGCAGGAATATGAATAATTTTTTTAGAATTCATAAAATTCTTTATTATGTATTTTTGCACGCCACAAGGAACTCCTGTAACAAAATTAATGCCTTCTCTTTTTAGTAATTCACAAAACTTATTTTCATAAAAAACCCTAGATTCTAATGCTTTCAAATTTTTCATCTCCAAAAGTTAAATACCATAATCCTCTGTAATTCTCCCAAGAACGCGGACGCAAATTAGTATCAATAAAAATTTTTTCAATAATTTTTCTTGCTTTTAAGTAATACTCAATTGTTCTTGCTTCTTTATGACGTAATTTTTCATGTTCTGGTACGTAATTTTGAAAAACATTAATTATTGGGAATCTAGTTAACACGTTTTTGAATTTACTAAAGTTTTGTTCAATACTTTCTAAAGGATCTAAACCTAAAATATAAAGAAAACTTGTTTGAAAACCATTATTCTTGTAATCCCATAATAAATCTTTTATTTGATTTAAACTAAGTTCCCTCTTAGCGGGTTTAAGGAATTCTTTTCTATGAGTAAAACATTCAATAGTATAGTAATAAGCGAAAGGTTTAATGTTACTTAATCTCATTAATCCTTGTTTAGAATTAATTTGAGCGCCTAAATACTTAATTTCATTATTAAAATCAAATTCTTTTTTCAATGTTTCACGAAGCATTAATAGATGATTAATAGCCTGTTCTTCTGTAGGAAAACAACCTGTGCACACTCCAATATCAATAAAGTCCCTCATACTATTAATACCATTATTACTTAATATTTCTCGCAAGTGATTGCTAAGCTTACAAGAACTTAATAAATTATGGGTGTCAGCAGCTTCAAGATTATAAGTGCCGCAGAACTTGCACCCAGCGCACTTACTTCTTGAGTTAGAATTAAGAGTTAAAGTTGTTTTATTTCTTCTAAAATAAGTTGAATCACAAGTATCTTCTTCGATACCTATTAAGTCACCAATAACTTCATTATTAAAGTAAATCCTATTATTTTTTAATTCAAAAGGAGTTTCTCGTGTATTAACGCATACTGCAAAATAAAAAGTTTCATCACAACTAAAAGGTTTAAGCTTGAAACGAATTCTATTATCAGGCAATTCTGCTTTGATTCCCATGCAATTAAGACTTATTAGAAGAATATCCGTAAGGGGTATTGAATATTTTTTTTCAAGTTCTCTCGCTTGAAATAAGTTATTAAGGATTAAGTTATTTGATACCACTCTATCTTAAAATTAGGTTATTAGTTTTTATAAATTTTTAGTTAATAATAAGTAAAAATTAAATAAGGTATGAAATTCCTAAGAAGCGATAGTTTTTTAGAATTAAAACGGCAAGCATTTCATGTTTATAAACCTTCATTGAATTAATGAGTAATCATTACTTAAACAAAAATGTTTAGAGTAACTCTTATAATACGTTTTTTCGTAATTATTTTCTTATGAAGCCTATTAAAGCAATAAAACCAACTAATAATGTTAATGATTTAATAAAGCAGATGGGCAGCACTGGTTTTAATGCAAGAAGATTAA
>JAFCEQ010000031.1 GCA_017609105.1 Candidatus Parvarchaeota archaeon | reverse complement strand
AAAACCCTATGCTCCTCACTCATAATCCCATAACTATTAACTCCCAATAAATAAAACTTACTAAAAATTTTTTGTCTGATTTTCGCGTTCTGAAATAACAGCAGTATTTAATTAGTACTAACATCTTGGCAATCAACTTATCCAAAAACATGAGAAACAAAGTTTTCATTAATAGGGAAAAATCAGTATTGCAACAGATGGATAAAAATAACATCTCATAAGAATATTGTAAATAACAAATATTTATCACAAAAATACAACAATATATTAAAATATTTATATATAATTTAGTATATCTTTTAATTATTACTATTTTAAACCCTTAAAATGGGTTTTTGACCTTAAAAAAGTATGTTCCACACTACAACAAAATTTATATAAATAGATTATAAATTTCATTTTATGAAAGAGGAGGACTTTAAAGAGATAGTTGTTTCAAAATTGAATGAAATTGTAAAACTCCTTAAAATCAGTCAGAATAGGGAAATTAATAAACTTATAGCAGAAGTTATAGGTAACTCAGAAATGAAGAGAAATATATATTCTCTAATTGATGGAAGCAGGACTGTATCAGATATAACTAAACTTCTCAAACTAAAAATGCCAAATGTTAGTGCCGTTTTGACTGAATTTCACAAATATGGGCTTGTCACCAAAGAAAAACGAGGAAACAAGACTTTTTACAAAAAAACTTGGGAGGGACTATAGATGACAAAAGAAGAAATAAAAAGATTAAGTGAAAAAATAGATGAAATCATACTTTTATTAAAATTTATTGGAGGGTCTCAAATAGAACAGGTACAAAAAAAGAGAAATAATCTCCTGACCGTTCCAAATAAAAGAAAAATTTATGACTTGTGTTCTGGAAAAAATGATTTGGACAAAATTGCAAAAAAGGTTGGTGTAACAACAGAATATGTTAGACAAACAACAATAGAGCTTGCAGAATTGGGTTTAGTGGACAGAAACATATTAAAAGGAAAATCTAGACCAAAGAAGGTGATTATGTGGGAAACATAGACAATAAAAAACTAATGGCAAAGTTGGACGCAATTATAGTTCTTCTTAGTTCTAATTTAAAGGAGAAAGGGCCAAGGCAAATCAAAGCGCTAAGTTCTGCGGGCATGACTTATAAACAAATAGGAAATATTTTAGGAATTTCCTATTCAAAAATTTCAGAAGCCTTAAAGGAGGATGAAAAAAATGGTTAAAAAAACAAAAAATGAAAAGCAATTAGAGGACATATCAACAAAACTCGACAAGATAATTGGGTTATTAACAATACAAAATACAGAAGATAAAAATGATAAAGTATATCTTCTAAAAAAACAGGGCTGGAGTTCTAGAAACATCGGCTTTTTGTTAGGGATACAAAACGTCAGACAAATGGAAGGTTGGAAAAGGAAATAATATGATTAAAAAATACAAAAGCGAAAGAGAACTCTCCGCGTATATCAAAGAAAAACTGAAATTGAGCCCACAAGCACTGAATAGCAGACTTAAAAAAATTAAGAAAAAATTTCCATCTCAAAGCAGAAAATGGAAGCTAGGCATAGAAGCTTGTTTGAATAATCTTAATTTATCTGACTTTTTTTCAGACGATGAAATCAATAAGCTAATGGAACACGCAAATGAAATAAAACACAAAAAAATAATATCAAAACCAGAAAAGAGTGATAAAAATCCTCTTATTGAGAAGATAAAACATCTAGAAGGAAGAACCCCCTATGATTATAATTTAAAAGAATATGGATTAAACCGAGAATTAATTAAAAAAGTGAAAAGAAACAACCTTTTAGATACAGAAAGCATAATGATGAAAGTTTCAAAATTTTTGGAAAATTATATTCAAGACAAATTAAATATCCCTAGATCTATCCATGGCAAGACCTTAATAACAAAAGTAAGGACTAAAGGAGTTTTTCAAACGGGAGACAAAGGAGAGGAAGAAGGTCTTTATTTCTTATTTTGTGGATATATACAATGGTTTAGAAATAAAAGTCATCATATTCCTATAAAAGAATCAAAAGCAAAATCTTTAGAAATTTTAATGATCACAAATAATCTTATTGAGTTATTTGATGAGTTATGTGAAAAAAATATAAAAAAATAAAAAAAGGGTTTAATTAGGGAAAAAAGCGCCTGGGACAGGATTCGAACCTGCGCGCCCTTACGGGCATCGGTTACCCCGAGGGTTATTCGAGACCGACGCGTTAAACCACTCCGCCACCCAGGCAATGTTAATAATTTATTTAAATGTGAAAAACCCGCTGTTACCTTGTGATTCATGAAATTTTTTAATTATTTCACTAGCAGTTCTAGCGTCATCAACAAAGTAATGCTTATTCCAAAGCACTTTAGACACTCTAAGCACTTTATTACACTTAGAGCATTTAACGCTTTTTTGCACTCTCAAGAATGCAATCCACTCACCGCATTTATAACACTTACCCACAACGTACATTAATATTCTAAATCTAAAAAAAGTATATATGGTTTTGGTTACAAAAACACGATTAAAGGAATAGTGGTATTCCACTACCTAATTTTTTTTAAAAGAAAGGTGCAACTTAATAATTATTAGGTGAGTGTATTGAGTGATGCGGAATTATTTGAGGATATTGAAGTAAGTGAAGAAAATCAAAAAGAAGAAGTAATGGAAAAAAAGCTTTCTCTTAAAGACATTCCTGGTGTTGGTGAGAAAACAGCAGAAAAATTAGAAGAATTAGGGTACACTGATTTAATGAGTATTGCTGTAATGCCAGCAGCTCAATTAAGTGAGGATACTGGGATTGGTTCTGCTACTGCTCAAAAAATAATTAGTAGTGCTCGCGGAATGCTAAAAATGAATTTTATTACAGGACAAGACTTGCTTAATAAAAGAAAAAAAGTTGGGTATATTACAACAGGAAGCAAAGAATTAGATAATTTATTAGGAGGGAAAGGTATTGAAACGCAAGCAATAACAGAATTCTTCGGGCAATTCGGGAGTGGTAAATCCCAAACTGGTTTTCAACTCGCTGTTAACGTGCAATTACCTGAAGAAAAAGGAGGTTTGAACGGTGATTGCGTTTTTATTGATACTGAAAAAACGTTCAGGCCTGAACGCATCATGCAATTAGCAAGATCAGTTGGCTTAGATCCTGAGAAAGCATTATCAAGGATTAAGATTGCAAGAGCGTTCAGCAGTGATCATCAAATATTATTAGCTGAAAAAATTCCTGAATTAATTGAAAAAGAGAAATTAAACGTGAAATTAATTGTTGTTGATTCATTAATGGGTTTATTCAGAAGTGAGTACATTGGAAGAGGGACTTTAGCCACGAGACAACAAAAAATAAACAAGCACTTGCACTTCTTACAACGCCTCGCTGACAGGTATAATCTAGCTGTTTACATATGCAATCAAGTGATGAGCAAGCCAGACATGTTCTTCGGCGATCCAACACAAGCAATTGGTGGACATATTGTAGGGCATGCAAGCACTTATAGGGTTTATTTACGTAAAAGCAAAGGAGATAAGCGTATTGCAAGATTAATTGATAGTCCGTGCTTGCCTGAAGGAGAAGCTGTTTTCAGGGTTACTCCAGAAGG
>JAFCEQ010000002.1 GCA_017609105.1 Candidatus Parvarchaeota archaeon | reverse complement strand
AAGAATGAAAAATGAAGCGAGAAATAAGTTAAATAACTTGCTTTGGCTTGTTGAAAATAAGAAAAAAACGCCTGACAAAAAGAATAAATCAAAGATAGAAGGTCTGCAAGAACTCTTGTTTGAAGATTAACCATTATTTTTCAAAATTAAATTTTCTTATTATGTTATTCACAACATTCTCCCATCTAACACTTAACTTATCATAAAGGAGTTTGTTTCTTTTTCTCTTCCAAAAAAGATTCGCTTCAGCATAAATAAAATCTGATATTCTTTTAGCAATATTAACCCCTGTTATATCACTTATAGTAAAACCTGGATTCATATTAACTTCCACGATCACAGGTCCTTCAGGGCCTTCAATAATATCCACGCCGCAAATATCAGCGCCTATTGTCTTAGCAGATTTTAAAGCCAACCTCTTCATTTCCGCTGTTGGAGTGTAATTCTTATAAGTTCCTCCTGCATGAATATTGCTTCTAATATCTTCTTTTTTAGCAACTCTTTTAGCGCAAGCAACAACTTCATCACCAACAACAAATAATCTTATGTCCTCACCCGGGTTTGGAATGTATTCTTCAAGAAAAATTTCCTCCCCGCTCTTATGAGGTAAAGCATCTAAAACAGTGTTCGCACTTTTAATATCTTTTGAAAAAATCACGCCCCTCCCACCACTACTGCTCATCTTCTTTATTATTAATGGCTCGCCTAATTCAACCAATTTTTTTTTCGCTAAATCAATATCAATTGATAAAATTGTTTTTGGAACAGGAATATTATTTTCATTCAATTTCATCAAAGTTAAAAACTTGTTTTTAGCAATCTTATAAGAATCCACAGAATTAGGAATATAAGTATTATTTTTTAATTCTTGATGAATTAACTGCCAAAAATTAACATAACTAGGCCCGATTCTTGGAATAATCACATCAAAGTCATCAAGTTTCTGATTCTTATAAAAAATTCTCGTAAGCCCTGTGGAATCAACTTTAAGAGTAACATTTTCTATATTAGCGAGAAGCACGCTATCAAATTTTTTCTTTAATTCCTCCACTAAATGAAGGTAATATTTCTTAGAAAAACTTATTTTTTTATAAGCAAGAAGACAAACTTTCATTATTAAATCACTTTACTCATAATTATTAATTAAACAACCACACCATTTATTTAATAGCAAATAAAAACACATTTTAAAACTTATGGTTTAACCAAAAAGTTTTTTAAATCCTTTCTACCAATAATCATTTTATATTTCATATGCTTTCTTTCAGAAACAGAAGAAATCGTTTTTATTTTAACTCCTTTAAGTTCAAACTCTAACTCGCATAAACTCCTTTCTTGTCTTCCGCTCGCACTCCTAACCATAACTTTATTATCTAAAATTTTTAAACCAAGAGAAAGCACAAAATCCTTATCAACACTAGTCCTATAAGCTCCAGTATCAATTCTTGCCTTTGTTTTAAACTCTCCTCTCGGTGAAATAATGATTACTTCCTCAACAGAATTAATAATTTTTTCATGAACCATTTTTCAAAACCTCTTTTGAATTTGATTTCATTTCACTAAATCCAACTCCTCAAGCGTTCTTATTGCACTATAAACAGCTCCAGGACGTATTTTAATTATTGAATCCAAAAAATTTTTCAACAAAATTTCCTGTTTTCTTGCAAACCCTTTCTTAATGAATTCAATTTTTTTTGCCTTACAATAATTTTCAAAATCCTCTAACATAAAATTATAACAAGGAAATATTTGATTAACTTTTTTCACAGAAAAGAAAAAACTTTCATTATCCCCAATTTTATTTAAAAAATCAAATAAAAGCTCCTCTGCTACTAAATAATTAACTCTTTTATTACCACGTTTATAAGATAAATTAATGCTTGGATTATCATCAAATATTTTATGAAAAATATGATTCACTGCTAAAACATTAGGCTTCCTTGACTTACTTAATTTAATCACGTCGCCCTCATCAATTAAGTTATTCTTACTGAGATTAGCCTTAAACTTTCTTTCAATAAAGCGCACAAAACAATAAGAACAATAATGATTATTCTGCGTTCTAACAAAAATCGCTTTTTTTATTTTTTTCTTGCAAGAAGAACACTTATGAAAAAACAATTCATTCCTCCTCTGGATAAGCTTTTTTAACTAATTCTTTCTTATTTTCAAATTCTTTTCTCACAACCTTTAATAAAACATTTATTTCCCTTGCCACAGCTTTCTTTAAATCCAAAGGATGAAGAACACCTTTTCTATAATCCTTCACTAATTCAGAATAATTCTTGTATTCAAGATTCCCACCGAATTTTTGAGAACGCTCAATCAAAAAAGTTTCATTCACATTATCTTTTATTGGAAAAATCACGTGCTCCACAAAAGCTAAAACACCGTTCTTCTCAACAATACCTTTAGGACAATAAGCTGAATTAATTTTCATCTCAACTTCTTCTTCAGAATCAAGCAAGTCAATCTTAGATTTTTTAACACTTGCACTCATCTTCTCCCCAGTAAGTCCTGGAAGCATTGGATTAAAAACGCAAATCGGTTTTTTATAACCAATCTCAGGAAGAATTTCTCTTGAAAGCATGTAAATCCCTCTTTGATCCACACCGCCGAAAGCAACATCTGCTTCCAAATAAGGAACATCCAATGTCTGCATTAAAGGATAAATGAATCCTCCAAGCTTAGGATCTTCTTTAAACCTAACAACCTCGCTTGCAGCTCTTCTTGAACGATTAAGAGTTACTATTGCCACTAATCTTAATAAATCCCTAGAATAATTAGGAGTTAATTGAAAATCAGAACCACGAACAAATTTTATTTGCTTTAAGTTCACGCCAAGAGATTTAAGCATTGCTTTAACACAAAGCTCATAATATTTTGACCTGTGTTCTAATAACTCCCAAGGAGTTTTTAAATCATCTAAATGAGCATGCAAATCAGCAATCAAAACTTTTACCTTAAAACCCGTTCTAACAAAATCCGCTAATTTAATCATAGGAATGTAATAACCAACATGCACTTTACCTGTAGGAGCAGTACCCCAATAAACAACAGGTTTTTTTTCTTTCTCAAGCAATTCCCTAAATTCTTTTTTAGTTACTATTTCTTGCGTATTACGAGCAATAAAATTCATTTTAGAGTTAACATCCATTATAAAACCACCAAATAAAAAAAACAAGAAAGAATAATATAAAATTTTTGTATAAGAAAAAAACTTTGTGCAAAAAAAAAATTTCATAATAAAAAAATAAAGACAGCGCTTAATAAAGCACAAGCTGGAAGAGTGATTACCCAAGAGAAAAGCATGTTATAAAAAGTGTTCGAATTAACTTTCTTGTTTCTCGCGAGTCCTGAACCAACAAGCCCTGAAACAAACACGGTTGAACCGCTCACAGGCATTTTAAGAAAAGTAAATAATGCAACAACAAGCATTGAACTAATTTGAGTTGAAAGAGAAGAAGAAGGATTTAATTCAGTTAATTTTGTTCCAACATGTTTAATCAATCTCCCGCTAAAAAATAAAGCACCTAAACTCATGCCAATAGCGCCTAATAACTTAAATTTAAAAGGGTTCTCAGGAACAAAGAAAAAAACAGCATTAGCAACATCATTAGCTCCTCTAAAAAACACTAAAACAAGAGTTACAAGAATTAATAATCTTGAAGAAATCCTTTCAATTAATTCTCTTTGCCTAAAATTATGAGTGTTCTTAACAATAATCATTAAAATAAGTTTATCCAAAAAATAAGCAAACAAGAAACCCATTAAAGGAGAAAAAAACCAAGAAAGAACAATATCCCTAATTATAATAAAATTAATGCTTCCCCCAACCATTAATGCTGCGCCAGAAAGAGCGCCAACAACACTTGTTGTAGTTGAAATGGGCAGACCGAAAATATTAGCAAACATAAACCAAAAACCAATACTCAATAAAACAGCAATAATAAATGAATTACTAGGTTCAACATTAGTTATGCTATTAAAAGTTTCACTAACTAATTGTCCAAAAAACATTGCTCCAAAAAAAACAGCAATACTCGTTAAAACAACAATCCACTTTATTTTCAAAGATTTGCTTGCTACAACACAAGAAAAACTCTCCTCATTAGAGCCCATGCCTATTGCAACAAACAAAGCAAGCAATACTTCAATCATAAATTAACATTAAACGATTATTTTATAAAAAAACACCGATTTTAAATATAAAATGAAGATGTGGAAAAAAATATTAAAAAAAATAAGTGGAACAGAAACAATAATTTTTGATGAATTAAGCAATTTAAGTGACAAAGTTTATGAAACAGTTCTAACACTCGAGGATTCAATTAAAGATTTTTTAAATGAAAAAGAAATGGAGGAAAAAGCAATTATTGTAAGCAAAAAAGAAGTTGAGTGCGATGTAATTGTTGAACACCTTACAAAAGAATTATTCAACGGAAGATTACTCCCGTATTCAAGCGAGGATTGGTTTAATTTAATAAATGAAATTGATGAATTAGCAGATTTAAGTGATAGGGCAACAAGGCTTATGGAAATAAGCAAAATAAAAATGCCGAAAGAAGTAAAAGAAAAAACAATTATTTTAACTCAAAAAACAATAGACGCGGTTAGATTACTAAAAGATTCAATACATAAATTAAAAAAAGATTTCAGTTTGTCAAGAGAAATTGCAAAAAGAATAGGAGAAGTAAGAGATGAAGTAAGAAGCAATGAATACAAAATTTACAAAGAAACACACAAACTCGATATTAAAACAAGAGAAGTAAGAATACTAAAAGATATTATTTTCACAATAACTCAAATAGCGAACAAATCAAAAGAAATAGGGAACAGGATAATAGCAATGTCAATAAAATACGCTTTTTAATGAAAAAAAATTAAAAAAAGAAAAAAAAATTAAGACCTTAATGGGTGAACTCTTAAATTATTTCTTTTTTTCAAAAGAACATTCTTACAATAATTAAAAATGTCTAAGGCATCACCTCCATTATCCGCATAAATAATTAATTCTTTCAAAGAACGAGAAACAAATTGATAATCCTCTTTAGTTAAAGGAAACTCCAATAATTGTTCAATAAAATCCTTAAAATCATTATTAAGTTCATTAACAAGATTTAAATTAAAAAAAATATTCCTAAAACACATGTTACGAAGTTCAAGAGCAAAATTAACCAACGAAAGTTTGTAATCGTTTATCATACCAAGTAATATGAAGTATTACTTTGTTTATAAATATTATGGTGGTGTAAAATTAAAATAAAAAATTTGTTTGAAGGAATTGGAAGTTATGACTTGCTTTTTCATATTGATACTGATGGAGTGTGTTCTGGAGTTTTAATGAACGCTTTTTTGGAAAGAATTGGTAAAGAAGGAGAATTATTCTTGTCAATAAATCCGAGTTTTTCCAAGCAAACTCTTGAAAAAATAAAAAAAAGTTCTTCTGACACTGCTATTTTTGTTGATTTAAGCGTTGATTCAAATATAGAAAGTATTGAAGAAATTGCTTCTGTAAAAAAAGTTATTGTAATGGATCACCACATAATAACTAATAACTTAAATAAAGTGAAGAACTGCTATCATTTTAATCCTTTGCTTGAAGGTAATGAAAAATATTATCCTGCTTCAAAATACATTTTTGATGTTCTTAATAAAGAATTTCCAAAACTTGTTGAAAATCTTGATTGGATTGCTTGTGTTGGATTAATTGGTGACAGTGGTTTTAATATTTACAAGGATTTTGTGAAAAAAACTTTGAAAAAATATGACCTGCCTTATAACAAAGATGTTTATTTAACAAAATTCGGAGAATTTGATAAACTCATTAGCAGTGGGAGAGTGTATAATGGCGCTAAGGGCGCGATGAAAGCATTTAAAATTTTAAGAAAAAATTTGACAATCAATGAATTTGAAAAAAACAGCGAAGTATTAAAGAATTGGTCAAAAAAAGTTGATTTAGAAATTGAGAAACAAATTGAATTATTTAAAAAAGAAAAAGAAGTTTTTAAAAACATCTTCTTCTACCAAATACATTCTAAATTTAATTTAGGTTCCCCGATTTCAAGCATTTTAGGAAGCAAGTATAAGCATAAAACAATTGTAATTTATGAGAACAAAGGAAATATAATAAAATTTCATTTAAGAAGAACAGACGGAAAAGTGGATTTAAGCAAATTAGCAAAAGAAATTGTAGCAGGATTTCAACAAAGTGCTGCCGGCGGGCATGTGAAAGCTGCCGGCGGGCACGTATTAGAAAAAGATTGGTATTTAGTTAAGGAAAGAATGAAAGAATTATTGAAAAAAGATTAAATTTAATCTAAATCTAAAAGAGGTTTTATGTCATTCAATTCTCCTTTTCTTGCACTTATGAAATAAGTTTTTAAAGGTTTTAAAGCATTCTTTAATGAATCCTTGTCTTTAATTAAATCAGATTTATTAATCACAAGAAAAATTTCTTTTTCTTTGAAAATTTTTTTTATACTCTTATAAAGATTTAATTGTTCTTCAAGAGAATAACCGCAGGAAAGCGTTGGATCAATTAAAAACAATATTTTTTCTGCAAGATGCCTTAAAGCAAGTATTGCTTTGAGTTCAATCTTGTTTCTTTTCTCAAGAGGCCTGTCAAGAATTCCAGGAGTATCAATAACTTGCAATACTCTTTTCTTGTTTTTTCTCACAAACCCTACTTTTATTTCTTTAGTAGTGAAAGGATAAGAATTAATTTCTGGCTCGCTTCTTGTTAATGCTTTAAGCAAGGACGTCTTGCCAACATTAGGGTATCCTGCGAGCACAATAGTTCTTATCTGCTTTACTGACGGAAGTTTCTTAAATTCTTTTCTTGCTTTTTCAAGAAAAACAAAATCATTATCAAGCTCTTTCAAAAGAGAAGAAACCCTTCCATAAAAAGACTTTCTTATCCTCATCATGTCTTTAACATTCTCTGCTGAACTCACTTTTTTTAAATAATGTTTTGATAATTGTTTTATTTTATTCTTTGTCCAAACTATTTTAGACCAAGAAATTTTTAATTCATGAATGGAAAGCATGGAATCTATTAATTCCTTATAAAAATCGTTCAATTCATTTATGTCTGGGAACGCTTTAATTATCCTCATTAATTCTTCATTAATCTTTTTTGTTAATTCTTGAATTCTTAGTACCTCTGATTCCTTTACTCTTTTTTCAAATGAAATCCTTTTTTTCTTCATTTTTTGAATTCTTATTCTAAGAGATTTTTCAATAGATGGAAGCACTATATCAAGAAGTTCTTTTGAAGTTTTTATTTTACCAATCATGAGCTCCATAATTTTTTTTTAAGAAAAGTGCCTTAATAAATGATTAGATTAATTTTTTTTAATTTAAAAACAAAAGAAATTAAAAAGATTTAATTATTTTATTAATCATGGAATTTGATTTTGAATTAGATAAGATTGTTAAAAAAATTAATGAAATGAAAGCAAAAAAAGTATTAATTCAACTTCCTGACGGGCTTAAAAACAAGAGTGTTGAAATACTTGATTACTTAAGTGAAAAAACTAATGCACGAATTGATGTGTGGGGCGGTAGCTGTTTTGGTGCTTGCGACTTGCCTGTTCTGCCAAAAAACATTAAGTATGATTTAATAATTCATTTCGGGCATGAAAAATTCTGAATTAAAAACCCCTTCTTAAACTTGATTTTCTTTTATTAAATACGAAACAAGAATAAAAACTAATCCTATAATTGCAGGAACAATACTATAAAAAGGCATTTCCGGGTTTTTTCCAACAAGAGTGAAAACGAACACTCCGCTTAAACCAAGAAGAAGCACTATTAATCCTGAGAACCTTGCTGAATTTATTTTATCCCTTTTTGTCTTAATTCTTCTCTTAATTCTTGGAAATTCTTTAAAATAAACAGTAAAGAAAAAAGCAACAAGCACTATTATTGTGCCTAAACTCACAAGAAATAATTCTTTAAGCATGTTTTATTAATAAAAAAATAAAAATTTAAAGTTTTGTCTAAAAATTTTTGCTTAAAAAGAATTTCATTTAAAACAAAAAAGTAAAGAGAAGAAAAAGAAAAGCAAAAAAAGCGTAAACACCCTTGTTCCAATCAAGAATTTTTCTTCCATCAAAATTTCCAAAAGGAATCATATTAAATAATGCAAGCCAAGAATTAATTTTATACCCATAAACAAGAAAAACAGAGTTCTTAAAAAAATAAAAGAAAAGAAAGATTAAAGCTAATACAAAATTAGAAAGAGGTCCTGCTAAAGAAATTATTCCATTCTCCTTCTTATTCACTCTGCCAATAATGAAAACAGCTCCAGGTGCTATGAAAAGAAACCCGAAAACACTCATAATTAATGCTAAAGAAAGCATTTGATTATCTGCTCTGAATTCAGCAGAAGCTCCAAAATTTTGCGCCATAATCTTATGACTTAATTCATGAATCAAAAAACCAATCCCCACTGTGAAAGCAGAGATTAAGAAAAAAATAATTGCAGTAGAATTAAATGAAAGCCCTGTGCTTGCAATAGTGAAAATTAAACTAATAACAAGCCATGCTTTAAACAATTCTTTTAACTCAACATTGCTTGTCTTAAACCCAAAAGGAAGTTCATATGTTTTGTAATCTAAAAACTCGTTTATTGCTCTCATAACATAACTCAAAAGAAAAACAATATTTAAAAAGGTTCATAATTACAAAAAAATGCTTATTAATAATAAATAAGATAAAATAAATAAGATAACAATTAAGCTTTTATTTCATTGATTTTCTTTAATCTTTTATGTTAGTCTTAGGCATTGATGAAGCTGGAAGAGGAAGTTTTATTGGGGACTTAGTAATAAGCGGGGTTTTAATTGAGGAAGAAAAAGAAAATATTCTTAAAAAAATAGGGTGCAAGGATAGCAAACAATTAAGTGCTAAAAAAAGAGAAGAATTAAAAGAAAAAATTAAAGAAGTTGCAAGAGATTTTCATACAATCAACATAAGTGCTTATGAAATTGATAAAATGAATTACTCAGGAATTAATTTAAATTTGTTGGAAGCAATGAAAATTGCTGAAATAATAAACAAATTAAAACCTGATAAAGTCATATTAGATAGTCCTTCTGGAACAAAAAAATTTGTGAATAATGTTAAAGCAAGATTAGAGCATGAATGCGAAATTATTGCAGAATTCAAAGCAGACATGAATTATCCTATCGTAAGTGCTGCGAGCATTCTTGCAAAAACTGAAAGAGATAGAATTCTGAAAGAAATTGAAAAAAAAATTGGTGTGAACTTAGGTGTTGGTTATCCTCATGATGAAAAAATGAGAGAGAATATTAAACCATTAATAAGAAATCCTGAAATTAAAAAATATTTGAGGCATACTTGGAGCACTTATAATGATTTATTAAATGAAAAAGAGCAGAAAAATCTTGGTGAATTCTGATGATTTTTAATAAAATAATTGAAATCTTAAAATCAAAAACAAGAAATAAGATAAGAATAAAAAATAATTTCAAAAAAATTGAGAAAAAAAGAAGTGATAAATTATACGCTATTGACGGCGGGAATTGTTTAATAATGGATGGCGGAACATGGTATTTAAGCAAGATAAGAATTTCTTGCGTGACTTATGATAATGGAAAAAAAATTTACAATAAAAAAGAAACAGAAACAATAGTGTTAGTGCATAATGAAGGTTTAAGAAATAATAAGAAAACAGTTATAGCAGAAGAATTAAATCTTCCTGAATTTGATTTTAAAAAAATAAAATTTGAAGAAATAATTGGGTATGTAAGAAAGTATTTAGAATTAAAAACAGGATTAAAAAAATTGAAAGAAATGAAAAACGGTGAAACCTTATTAATTGATGGCTTGCTCGCGTGCGAATTAGAAGAAAACAAGAAAATCGTTAAAAAAATGATTGAAATCGCTCAAAAAAATAAAATAAATCTTGTGGGTTTTGCTAAAACAACAAGAATGTTAAAAAACGGGAGAAATTATTTAAGCATTGTTAAAAACACTGGAGATGAATTAGGATTAAAAAAATGGGTTTATGCTTTGAATGAGAACGAAGCATTAGTAAAATTAAATGAGAATTCAAACAGGGTTTTTAGAATACAATACTTTGGGGATTTAAAAAATATTTCAGAAATCTTATGTTTTTACTCAAGAGATAAGAGTATTTTAGGATACCCTTATCCTCTTTTAAAAGCAGATTTAACAGCAAGAATAAGCAGGAGAGAAGCGAAAAGTGAAAAAAATAGAACAATTCTTTTTTTAAAAAAAATGGGTTTAAAAGAAGTTGAACAAGACTTGTTAAGCCAGGACTTGCACAAAAAACTTGATGAAATCGCGTACAAATAAAAAAAAATTATTTTTTAAAGGAACTATTCACAACAAAGCACTTCATAAATAAGTTTATTTTTAAATAAGTTTATTTTTTTTAGTGAAATGAATAATTTATTATCAATAATTCTTTTAAAGATAAAATAATATGTCATTCTTATGAACGCAGAGAATAATGTGGTTGGACAAATAATTAGTGGAAACGTAAGCAAGATTTTCATAAGAATAAAAAATAATTCTGAAGTTGATGTTGGAGACATTCTTATATGCGAAGAAAAAAATGCTAAATACTACATTAAAATAATTGACTTAAACATATCAAGCCAATTAGAAAACCAATTCATTGAAGAAATAGCAGGCAATAATTTAGAATATGAAGAAGATTCAATGCTTTTTGATGAAAAAGACAGGTTTTACAAAATTGGGTGCGGAAAAATTCTTAAAATCCAAACACTTGGTTTCCACCCACCAAGAAATCTGCCGAAACATTTCAGCAAAGTGAGAAGAGTAAAGGAAAAAGATTTTGAATTTCTTAAAGAAAACAAAGGAGTTGAGATAGGTAATTTAAGATTAGGAATGAAGAGTTTAGAAAATATTAAAGTTAAGCTTCCGAGCAATGAATTAGTAAGTCATCACATGCTTGTTGTTGCTGCAACAGGAAGAGGGAAAAGCAATTTCGCCAAAGTTTTTATAAAAGGATTAATGGAAATCCCGGAAGTTAGTTCAATTATTATAGACCCTCACGGAGAGTATTATGGCGGAAGAGGAATAATTGGATTAAGTCATCATCCTAACAGAAAAAACTTAAGATTCTTTACACCAAGATTCACTGAATACCCTGAATCAGAAGAATTAAGAATTCATGCTCAAGATTTAGAACCGAACGATTTTTTTGGCATAGTTGATTTAAGCGGAGCGCAAAAAGAAGCCATGCAATTATTTTACAGAAAATTTAAAGAAGAATGGCTTTCAAACATGCTTAAAATGGATATTCAAAGCTTAGAAAAAATGTCAGAAGGAAGAGTTATGCGAAGCACTATTTTTACTCTTAAAAGAAAACTTAATAATTCATTAGAATTAAATGATGGAGAAGGCATTGTTTTTTCTTTGAAAAAAAGAGAAGGAACAAGCATTTTCTCAAAAATTCAAAAAGCAGTTTGCGAAGGAAATATTATAATCATTGACACTAATCTTGTAGGTGATGAAGCAGAAAAAATAATCTCAAGCAGTATTACAACAAGAATTTTTAATTATTACAGAAAAGAAAAACAAGCGAATCCTAAAAGGTTTAACACTCTCCCTGAACTCTTAATTGTTTTTGAGGAAGCACCAAGGGTTTTAGGAATTGATGCATTAGCTAAGGGAACAAATATTTTTGAAAGAATAACAAGAGAAGGAAGGAAATTCAAAGTAGGCGTGTGCGCCATAACTCAAATGCCTTCATTATTGCCAAAAGAAATTCTTTCTCAAATGAACACTAAAGTAATTCTTGGATTGCCTGCACCATCAGACAGGGAAGCAGTGATTAATAGCAGCACTCAGAACATAAGCGATGAAAGCGTGGAAATCCAAATGCTTGATAGGGGAGAAGCATTAATAACAAGTCCTTTCTTAGAATTCCCATTACCAGTAAAAATACATTATTTCAATGATTTAATCAAAAAATCAAGAAAAGAGAAAACAATGATTTTCGGATTTGGTTAAAAAAAAAATCTGCAGTTTTCTTCATAAATGTTTTTATAATCTTGTCTAATTAACTTTATTTATGAAATTCATTCATTTAAGCGACACGCATATTGGCGCGAGCAATTTCAAGCTTGAACAAAGGCATAAAGATTTCTTAAGAGTGTTTGAAGAAGCAATAGATATTAGCATTAGTGAAGGAGTTGATTTCATAATACATAGCGGGGACTTGTTTGATACTGGAAGACCGAGCTTCAAGGACTTAATATTCGTTATTGAACAATTAAAAAAATTAAAAGAAAAAGAAATACCTTTTCTAACAATCGCTGGAAGCCATGATATTTACATTCATGAAACTCCTTTAAGTCTTCTTGAAAAAATAGGACTTATAATTAATTTATCAAATCCAAAGTATTTAATTCAAAGAGGAGAAAAAGCAATATTAAATGGGGAAACAATTAAAAACGCTTTTATCTGCGGGGTTCCAGGGTTTAAAGGAAATATAAAAGAAAAATATTCTCTTCTTGAACCAAATAAGCCGCAAAATGTTTTCTCAATTTTCCTTTTCCATCACATAATAAGTAATGTGGAAGAAGCAAACTCTTTTGCTGACTTACCCATGAGTTCTTTGCCAAAAGGTTTTGATTACTATGCTGGAGGGCATTGGCATAGAAAAAACATTTACGAATACAATAAGAAACCAGTTGTATATCCTGGAAGCACTGAATACACTGATTCATTAGACATGATTAAAAGCAATGAAAAAGGAATGTTCTTAATTGAAATTCCTGAAAACAAAAATGAAAAATTAAAAATTAAATGGATTAAACTAACTGCAAGAGAAATTGTGTTCAAAGAAATAAATGTTAATAATTTAACACCAATAGAAGCAACAAATAAAATACTTAAAGAAATTCCAAAACATGGAAGAGATTCATTACTTATTTTAAAAATAAAAGGAAAATTAAAAGGATTAAAAACTCAAATTAATTTTAACAGGATTTTAAAAGAAAGCGAGATTAACGGATTCCTTCATTGCAAAACCATGCTCTCAGAACTCTCTGATGAAGCAGGAGAAGAATACCAAGAAATAAAAGATAAGACAATAAGAGAAATAGAATATGATTACTTAAAAAAACAAAAATATGATGAAATCACAATAAAACTAGCTCAAGAATTAATACGTTTATTAGGAAAAGAACAATCCCAAAATGAATTAAGCTTAAGCCAAGAAGAGTGCATAAACTTAATTGATAAAACATTATTAAGCAGTGAAATAAAAGGTTTAAACAAGAAATTGGAGGGAGAAAAATAATGATTATTAATTCAATAACTTTAGAAAACATACGCTCTCATGAAAACACGAAAATAGATTTTGATAAAGGCATAACAGTGATATCAGGAAGAACAGGAAGCGGTAAATCAAGCATTTTCATGGGAATTGCTTACGCTCTTTTCGGAAGCAAAGCAATAAAGAATAATAATTCTCTTTTACGCAGAAAAAAAAACAATGGAAAAGTTATTCTTGAATTAACAAAAGACAATAAAAAAATAAAAATCATAAGAGGGATTAAAAGAATTAAGGACAGCATAATTGTGGACGCGAACAATCTTGCTCTTTTTATTAATGGAAAACAAGTTCCAATCCTATCAAGAACAAATGATATTGATAATAAAATTTTAGAAATACTGAATTATCCTAAAGAATTAAAGAAACCTGTTGAATTTTTTGAAATCATTAATTACACAAAACAAGATGAAATAAGAAAATTAATAGAACTCACGGATAAAGAAAGAGAAAAACATATTGATAGAATACTTCAATTAAGCAAGTATGAGAACACTTATGAAAACTTAAGAGCAATCATTAATTCTTTTGACAAAAAAAGAATTGCAAGCCAAACAAAAAGCGAGTACTTAGGAGATGTTGAAGAAAAAATTAATGAAATAAGAAAAAAAATACTAATACTTGAAGAAAAAATTAATGAAAACAAAAAAACACTTGAAGAAAAAAAAGAAATGTTAATAAGAATAAAAGAAAAAAGAAAAAAACTGAAAGAAGAATTTAATGAAGCTATTCGCATGAGCAACGAACTCCATAATTTAAAAGGAGTTTATAATAATGTTTTAGCAAACATTGAGAACTTAAAAAAGAGTATTAAAGAAAATGAAAAGAAAAAAGAAGAATTAACAAAAAAAATTGAAGAAGTAGGGAAAGGAGAGAATCTTGAAGAACTTCAAATTCAAAAATCTCGCATAGAAGGAAAGATGGAAAGCATTAAAAAAGAGCTTGAAAAATATGATAAAGAACTTGAGAAAATAAAAAAATTAAGAGGAAACGCTGTTTGCCCTCTTTGCGAACAAGAAATATCCTCAGCACACTTAACAAATATTAAAACAAACATTGAAAACAAAATTCATGACAATGAAAACATTTTAGGAGACTTAAAACTAAGTTATAATAGTTATTTGCCAAAAATAAAATTAGCGCAAGAAGTTGATAAATATAAAGCAGAAGTTCTTGGTTTAGAAAAAGTTATTTCATCGCAAAAAGAAGAAATAAAAAATTTTTTATCAAAAAAAGAAGAAATTGAAGAAAAAATTAAAAGATTTCAAGAAGAAAGCAAGAATGTTGAAGACAAAAAAAATGAAATTGAAGAACTTGAAAAAAAAGAAATTCTTCTTGCAAATGAATGCACTTCATTAGAAGAAAAAATCATATTCAACACAAAACTAAGAGTAGAATCAAAAGAAGAATACGTAAAACTTGAAAGAGAATTAAAAAATTTAATTGAAGAAAAAAACAAAGCAATAAAATTAGAAAACATAGTAAAATTACTTAATAAACTCAGGACAGACAT
The DNA here is from genome assembly GCA_017609105.1 of Candidatus Parvarchaeota archaeon. Lineage (GTDB taxonomy): Archaea > Nanobdellota > Nanobdellia > JAFCGN01 > JAFCGN01 > JAFCGN01. The sequence goes on along the minus strand of JAFCEQ010000002.1, from coordinate 39,217 downwards.
ACGAAGCATAAGTGAAATAATAAGAAGAAAATTTTTAGTTGACTTAAAACAAGAGTTTGCTGAAAAGTTTGAAGAAATAAGAAAACAAGAAGAAGAATATTCAGTAGACATAAAAAACAATTATGAACCCGTGTGTTATACGAGAGACGGTGAAGAAGTAAGCATAAATAATTTAAGCGGGGGAGAAAGAACAAGCGTGGCGCTTGCGTACAGGTTAGCATTAGCGGATATTGCTGCAAAAATAGGCGGGATTACTAAACCAGAAGTTATTATTTTAGACGAACCAACAGTTGGTTTTGACAGAGAAGATGTTAAAGCTCTTCCAAAAGCACTCAGGAATATTCAAAGCATTCCACAAATGATTATAGTAACTCATGTTCCTGAATTAAAAGAAGCAGCAGACACCATTTATGAAATTTACAAGAAATCTGGTGTGAGCATGCTGAAAAGCTTATAATAATTTCTGCATAAGCTCATCAATCCTTTTTTCAAGCATTTCTTTTTGAGATTCATACTCTTCCTTTCTTCTCAAACTATATTCTGAATAATGATTTCTTTCTAAATCCCATTTTATTTCATTCAACCTGCTGTTAACCCATGTAAGCTCTGATTTTAATCTCTTCACTTCATCACGAATTTTTTTCACTTCTTCAATAACACTTTTTTCCATAACACCCCCCAATAATATCATACTCTTCAATTATTTTTAAAAATAACTCTTAAAAAGAATTCTTTATTACTTTCTTGCCTTTTTCTTGAGGCAATATCTTAATTCCTTTCTCAAATTTTTTATTATTAAAATCTCTTGTGAGTTCTTTTCCTTTAAAATATTCATGAAAAAAAACAGCAAGTGCTGCAACCTCGCTATGCGGTTGAAGTCCAACACTAACATTATAATCTGCTTCTTTAAATATTTCAGGAGGAACTTTTTCCCCGCCAACAACAACCAATAAATTTTTCTCTTTTCTTATTTTTGGAATAACATCCAATAATTGAACACCATACATTGTTAAATGAACAATTTTATAATCTTGATTTCTTTTAGAAAACAAAACATCCTTCCATTTTTTTGAATAAGAAATCCTAAAATTCCCGCCCCATCTTTTAACAACATCTCGCACGCTTTTTATTATACTCTCATCTTTATCTCCAGTGAAAACCATTTCATCAACTCCAAAAGCCCTGCTTGTAAGAGCGCAGTGAGTTGTGATTCTCTTATCTCTTCTTACCCTATGCCCTAATCTTAAAACAGATAACATAAAAAAATATAGTTAGCAAGGTTTTAAATTCTTAATCTTTCACTAAATACTAGAATGATAATTGAAGAATATGGCATTAAATATTGGACGAGCACGCCACCAGTGAAAGGAGTGTTTAAAAAATATCCTGAGGACTTTATTGTTGAAGAAATAAGTGTGGATGGAAAAAAAAGAAGCGTGAAATACGCTTTTTTAGAAAGAATAAAAGATTTTCTTCCAAAAAAACCGAGAAATAAAAAAGAGAAATACGTGAACTTCACTTTAGTGAAAAGAAATTACACTACTCAAAGAGCGCTTGAAGAAATAAGCAAAAGAATGAATGTAAGTCCAACACGATTTGACTACGCTGGAACAAAAGATAAAATTGGGATAACAAGCCAAAGCATTACAGGATTCAAAGTAGATTTAAAAAAATTAAAGAAAATTAGAATTAAAGATCTTCAATTAAAAAATTTCTCTTATTCCAAAAAAAGACTTAGATTAGGAGATTTAAAAGGAAATTGTTTTAGAATAAGATTAAGAGAAACTAATGCAACAAAAGAAATAATGGAAGAATTCAAAAAAGAAATACAAAAGGGGTTGCCAAATTATTTTGGACCTCAACGTTTCGGCATTCAAAGAAAAACAAATTATTTAGTGGGCAGAGCAATGATAAATGATGATTATAAAAAAGCTGTGAAAATTTTTTTAACTAAAACAGGAGATGAAAGCGAGGAAGCAACAAGGGCAAGAGAGAATTTAAAAAAAAATTGGAATAAACAAGGTTTTAAAAAAGCATTAGAAGAATACCCAAAATACTTGGGTATTGAAAGAAGCGTTATTCAATATCTTTCAAGAAATCAAGAGGATTATCTTAGTGCAATGAAAAGAATTCCAAGAAAATTAAGATTAATGTTTGTTCACTCAGTTCAATCCTATTTATTTAATAACTGTTTAAGCAAGTATTCATGGAATGACGTGCCTGAATACCTCCCATTAATAGGTTATAAGAGTGAAGAAATCCCTGAAGAAATGAAAAAAATACTTGAAAAAGAAAAAATAGAACCTCAAGATTTTAGAACAAAATTAATGCCTGAAATGAGTTTAAAAGGAGGAGAAAGAAAAACAATGATTAAAGTAAGGAATTTCAAGTATAAACTTAAAAAGAGGAATTTAATACTTAGTTTCTGTCTTAATAAAGGAGCGTATGCTACTACTGTAATAAATGAATTAACAAAAAATTTAAACAATAATTGAATAAGTGATGTTAAATGGGAATACTGCCTTTAATGTTTTATTTTTTCATAATTTGCACGCTTTACTTCACGATTTTCTTTAGTTTAATTTATGTTGAAACATTTGATTTGTTCTTCAAAGACAAACCTGCTAAAAAAGAAAAAGGAATAAGCATTCTAATACCAGCTTATAATGAAGGAAGAAACGTTGAAGAAAGCATAAAATCAATTTTAGCTTCTAATTACTCAAAAAACAAGATTGAAATAATTGCAATAAATGATGGTTCAACAGATAATACTTTAAAAATACTAAAAAAATGGCAGAAAAAATACCCGAAAATAATTAAAATCATAAACCAAAAAAACCAAGGAAAAGCTGTTGCTTTAAACAATGCATTAAAAATAGCGAAAAACGAATTCATTGGAGTTGTTGACGCTGATTCTTATCTTGATAAAAACGCTTTAAAAATGATAATGGGAGTGTTTGAAAATTATCCTAACACTGATGCTGTGACCTCAAACATTCAATTAAAAAAAAGAAATACTTTTTTAGAAAAAATGCAAGATGTTGAGTACACCAGCATTCTTTGGGTGAGAAAACTTCTTGAATTCATTGGAGCAATTTACGTAACTCCAGGACCTTTAAGCGTTTACAAAGCAAGTGTTCTTAAAAAAATCGGGGGTTTTGATGAAAAAAACATTACAGAAGACATTGAAATTGGATGGAGACTGCTCTCAAAAGGATATAATGTTAGGATTTCATTAAAAGCAATTGTTTACACAAGCGCTCCGAAAAATTTTAAGAAATGGTGGAAGCAAAGAGTGAGGTGGAGTGCAGGAGGGTATCAAACACTATTAAAATACAAGAAATCCTTGTTCAAACAAAAAGAGTACGGGATTGTAAGCAAATTTGTTTTCCCATTTTTTGCTCTATCTTTTTTTACTTCCTTACTTGGTTTCGCAATCGTAATATACAGGTTTATAATTGAAGGAATACCAAGAATTTATTATTCAATAATAGCAAGATTTGCTCAACCTCCTTCAGTAATTGAATACGTGGAAATTCCAAACTCCTTCACTTTCTTCGGAATACTCTTATTCATTGCATCAATAATTTATACAACAATTTCCTTGCTTAGTTTAAAAAACAAAAAATACTTCAACCTTCATAAAGGAGGGGTTTTCATACTCCTCATAACACTAACTTTTTATCTTGCATTATTCCCAATAATATTAATACAAGGAATTATTAGAGTTAATAAAGGAGAGTGGAAATGGTAAACATTATTAGAACTGCAATAACTTCAGGCATACTAACCTTAATTATTTTCTCTGCAGGCATTCTCTTCGGAGTAGAAATGCAAAAAAATAGAATAAATGAAATCAAAAATGATTACAAAGAAATGCAAATCTCATGGAATGACATACAATTACAATCAGATATAATACAAGAAAACCTAAAAACAAATAATGAAAAATTCTGTGAAAACATGATTAATGAAAACCTAAGATTCGGTGATGACATTTATGAAAGAGGAAAAAAAATAGCAACATATGAAAAAAGAAATGATTTTGAAACAAACTTATATGTTGAAAAAAGAGAATACAATCTTTTAAGGCTTCAATTCTGGATTAATTCCATAAGCATTAAAGAAATGTGCAATAATAGTGATTACATTAATGTAGTGTATTTATATAAGGACAATGTTACTACAACAAAAAAAGTTGAACAAGATAAGATAAGCGAACTCCTTTTTAATATAAAACAAGAATACGGAAAGAACATAATGCTTATACCATTAGCAACTGATTTAAATTTAACTTCAGTAAACGCGATGATGAATAAATATAATATAACTGAATTCCCAACCATTCTTTTTAATGAAAACATTACAATCTCAAAAGTAATACCAAAAAATGAAATAGAAGAAATAATTAACGAACAATTACTCGCTTCACACTAATAAAAAAAATACATTATTCTCAAAAACACCTTGCTTCAAACTTTTAATGCAATTATTGAAAAAGATAATCCAAGCAAACTCAATGGAAAAGCATAAGTTATTTTAGCAAAACTTGTAAAAATCAACAAAACACAGGCTATCACACCAATATAAGAAGCGTATTTCATTTCTTTTGGCTTATTAAAAGCAAAACCAAAAAACAATAAAGCAGAAATAATATAAGCAATTACTTCTACTGCAATAACTAATTCAATGAAAAAGAAATGAGAGATTATAACAGGAAAAAAAACAAGAAAAGTGTAAAGCACGAGGTATTCAAACTTCTTCTTATACAAGAACATGAAAACACAGAACATGAAAACCCAAAAATAAGAGTGAATAACTCGCAAATTATTTGAGTTCATAAAACTAATTAAATCATTCAAGAAATAAATGAAAAAACTTAATCCCATAAGCAATAATGGAAAACTAATGTATTCAGGTCTTTCTTTCCAATAAGGAATAATTAAAACCAAAAAAATTAACAAACTTATTACTCCAATTAATGATATCATCATTTTATAACTAACACTTTTTGATTAATTTAATTTTCTACTCACAAAAAAATTAACTTCTTTAAAGCACAAAATTCTTTAAGGACAATTTTGGTAAAACTCATAATAACCCGTATTATTCTTTGTTGTTGAACAAAACACTGTATTATTTTCAACAAAATAATATTTGATTTCTGGATTAATAATTCTTTGAACACAACAATACTTAATTGCGAAATTTTCAGCAAGAAGGGAGTACTCTTCATTTAAATCATTTTTTTCTTCATTAAAATTATTTATTACTTTAGTTAAATTATTTATTTGAAACTCTTTTGATTTAACATTAAAATAACAATCATCAAGTCTTTTGTTTAAATCCTCAACCTCTTTTTCATTAGCGATAGTAACGTTTTCTAACACTTCTTTATACCCTTCTTGGCATTCAAACAATAAATTTTTAGTTTTCAATAATTCTTTGTTTAAATCCTTTATTTGAGATTCATAATCATTTTTTATACTAATAAAATCTTGATTGTTTATGTTATCAGCATTAACAATAGCAGAACCAATAATTGTTGAAGAAGAATTTCTTGTTAGTACTGAAAGAAAAATGATTAAAGAAATGATTCCGAACTCAACATAGTGCTTAGTTAAAAATCTCATAAAATATAAGGAATGTTTTTAATATATTAAAATTATGCATTAATTTTTTTTAATTAAAAAGTTAATTTATGTTCTCAAAACCAATGTTTTTTTTAACTTAAATTTTTTTAAGCATTACTTAATTGGTATTGCTATTGTTTGTTTTAAATAACATGAATTATTTTCAAAAACATAAGAATAAGGTTCTGGCACTGTAATAGAATCGCAAACATTTCTTACAGAAAGATTAACATCAAGAAAGCATGTTTGCTCTGTTCCAACAAAACGGATTGTGAACACACTCTCATTTGGATTTGTAGAAGCAAATGAAAAGCATTCTTCAAAAGTTTTAGGTGTTTCTCCTTTTAACTCTATAAAAGGATTATTTAAAGTATTTGTTAAATTATAAGTTAAAACATTTTTCTTGCATAAAATATCGCAAGCATAATACTTTGCGTTCTCATCAAGATAAGAAAAACTGAAAGAACAATTTTCATCAGTGTAATTCATTACGTTCTCTCCAAGCAATTTGCATTGAGCATCATAAAACGCTTGCTTTTCTTTTAACTCTTGCATTTCATTTAATTCTGCATTCCAAACAAGTGCAAGATACATAATAATAACAATGCTTACGAAAAGCAGCATTACTTTAAAAGCAAGTTTTTGCATAACTAATTAAAAAAAGAAAGATGGTTTAAATAGTTTTCCAAAATAATTTTTTCAGAAATTAATCAATCATATTTTTTGGTTAAAAAGAAAAAAAAGAAAAGGGTAAAGGATTAAAAAATCCTTTTTTTTAAGCAATCGCTTACTCTGTTACTTCAGTAACATCAGTGTATTCTGTTACACCAGTGTTCAAGATAACTCTTTCTTTACCAGTGAAGTCAATTGCTAAAGTATCTGGATACAAGATTTCGCTTGCAACAACTCTTGCTGCTAATCTTGTGTCCTTGCCTGCATAACCTGCAATAACTAATGCGTCCTTGCCGGTAGCAAATGCATCAGCAATTAAATCAATTATTGCTCTGTTTTCTGCATAATCAGATGATTTCCATGTCTTGTTTGCATCAGCTAATTCTTTAACTAATGCATTGACTGCTGGACCTCCGATTAAGATAACAGGCAAGTCCTTGACACCTGTTTCAGTGTCTAATTTAGCAAAGTTTGGAGTTACTTTATTCACACCGCCAGCAACACTTGATAATGTAACATCTGTTGCTTTGGTGAAATTATAACTCTCTCCTTGGTTAAGAGTTATGTCATTTGAACCCCAGCTACCAGTTCCGTACACAAGTTTCTTTTGTGGTACTTTTATTGTAACATTGTCTGCATTTGAAATGTTTGCTGCTTTACCAGCAGCAGTTCCATTTGTCCAGAATGGCATGCTACCAAAGGATGTTTTTGTTCCTTCAGTGTAATCCCATGCAGTTATGTTAGAGAAGAATTCAGTGTCATTGAATTCAACTGTTATTGTATTACTGTCGCCGTTAGCTTCTGTTATTGTTAAAATTCCGTTGTCTCCATCCCATGTAAGGTTCGTGTATGTTGGATAAGATGCATAACTACCATCTAAGGTAATTACATCATTTTCTGCTCCTGTTGTATTTAACACTAACTTGTTAGAACCTTTTCTTCCGTAAATTGTTGTATTTCCATAAGTCCATGGTCCGCCATTGCTTACAGTTATTTTCACTGCAGGTGCTCTTACACTAAAAGTTCCATCAGAATTGTTTAAGAACAATCCGCCAGGTGTTGTCACATTTTCATTAGTTGATAAAGAACTCCAACCGCTTGTACCTGTTGCATAGAAAACAGTTAATGTTCCACTATCACATTCCAAACGGAATTCTCTTGTTCCAACACTTGTGTTTGCTCCAGTGTATGCTATGATATCTGTTTGTCCTCCAGTGTTATAACTTGTTGAAGTGCTTGTATCAGCGATTTTGTTTCCTACTGTGTTAGTGCTTACAGTATAATTGTAGTACTTCAATCCTGGAATAAGTAAGTTATTCTCAGTAGAGAAGTTTGTGAACGCTCCATTACAATCAAAAGTGTTCACTAATGCAACTGCATCACTAACAGTAATGTTTTGGTATTCGCTGCCAGAATCGCTTGAAGCAACATTTTCTGTCTTAATGAAAGTTATGTTAAACAAATCCATTGGACCTTGTGTTGATTCTCCTGGTGTTAATTTAATGATTTTATTGTTCCATAATGAAATGTCCGCTGTAGTGTTACCATTTGCACCACCAACAACATTGTTGAAGGTCACATTGTAATTTGTGTCTGCATAAAATTCATGTCCTTGTCTTAAGGTTTGCTTGTCATACACAATATCTAATACTGCGTAAGGGTTTGATCCGCCCCATGTTGTATCAACTGTTACTTCAATATTGCCATAAGAATAGCTTTGGCCTTGTTGTTTAACAACTGTTTTAGTGCCTTCAGAACTATCTCCTGAAAGCTCTAATTGTGCATTTCCTGAAGCAGAGTCAATTCCAAGCAATTTGACAGTTACGCCTCCATAGGTTTTACTGTCATTTACATTGAATTTCACATCCTCTGCTGTTCTACCAATAGATATGTTTGTACTTGCATCATTGTCTTCATTTGCTGCAATATCTGTTACTTTGTAGACATTATTTCCTATCTTAAGGAAATCTCCTGTTTTATTAATAACATCTCCTTCAACATCCAAAGTCAAGTTAAGACTTGCGATTGGAAATGTTATTTCAAGTCCTGTAGAGTTTACTGTATCTCCTATTGTGAAAACTTGTGTTGCGTTTTTAGTTGTTCCGCTTTCACTCCATTGGTATTTGGCAAATGCAGTTATGTTTTGCCAATCAAGTGTCATTTCTGTTGAGCTAGTTGCACCTATAGCTATTGAAGTGTTTGCGCCTTCCCACGCAGTTGTGCTTAAGACAGCTGAATTGCCTGTGCTTGATGTAGCACTTTGTGCAAGAGCAGCTCCTACTTCAATTGCGCCTGCAACATCTTGTGCGAATCCAACAACATTTGTTGCTCCACCAGTTCCAAGAACGATGTTAGCGTTCAAGTTCCCGTTGGAATCAATAAAAGATCCGCCTGCAGTTGCAATCTTGCTAAGATCTGCTGCTGCCAAGGCACCAGAAATTGTTGCCATTGCAAAAATTCCAGTTCCCGCGACTGCTGCTATTTTTTTTATTCCATTTTTCAATTTATTTAATTCCATGTTAGTTCACCCTATCTCCTAGGAGGGGTCATAAAAATAGATAGGTTTCATAAGTATTTAAATATTTTGTGATACCTTTAATTAGAAAGCGTTTTATTTAGATTTACGCGATTTTTTCTGCTTCTTATTTTTTTTAGAATTTTCTTGTTTTTCTTGACTTAAAGAATTTTGTTTGCTTGAATTCTTATCTAATTCTTGCAACTTTTTCTGCAAAATAACATTATTTGCTGCTACGTACTTTAATTGCTTGTCAAGTTTTTGAATAATAGCAACAAAATTATTAATTGATTGTTCAAGTTCAGGCAGTTCCACAACTATTTTGTTTGGTTCAAGAACTTCAACAAATGATGGCATGTAATCAATCACAAGATTAGAAAGCTCTTCATAATTTTTTACTCTAACTTTCATTTCAACAAAAGCTGATAAAAGCGTTGTACCAATTTTTTCAGCATCGGATAAAACAATATCTGATGCTTCATATTTCTCTTTTATTTCTTCACTAACATTCTTTAAAGCCTGCAAGAGCACTGCTTTAGGTTGGCCAACCATTTCTATTGTTATTCTTAAAAGGATTCCTTCTTCAGTCATTCAAACACCTTTAATTTTTTTATAAATACTAATATTTCTTGGTTAAAAAGTATAAACCAATAAGAGAAAATATTGAAGTAAGCATATATAAAGTATTCTGTTTAGTAATTATTTTGTTTGAAAAAGAAATAATTTCTTGCTTAGTTGCTAAAAAACTCCCTGTTATCTTATTTTTCAACAAAATTCTTGGTTTAGCAATAAATTTGGAATAAAGAAGTTCATTCTTATCTAATACTTGTAAAACAAATTCAGTTGAATTAAGAGTAAATGTTTTTTTTAAAGAATTCTTCACTGAAAAATTAAAAGAAAGCGTTCCATTATTTGAAAGCAGTTTTATTGTAATATTAGCAGGAATGTTTCCAGTGTTTTCCAAAAAAATAGTTAAATTAGTGTTCTTATTAGTAAAATTGTGTTCTTCCCCTACTTGTAAATCATAATATTGTCTTTCAAGAATATTGTATTCTTTTGAGGAGTCATAATTTGTTCCATTAACTTTTGCCCTAACTCTTAGTGTTGCTGTGCCATTAACAGAATCATTCACTTGATTTGTTAAATTAATTATTGAACTTGAAAAAGGCGCGAGAATCACTTGTTCTTTATTCTTAGTCCAACCACCAGTATAACAATGAGAAGAATTGAATAAGTAAGAATAAACATTAACTTGTTGAGAGAAATTGCAAGGGTTTGAAATATTCAGGATTATTGAAATATTCTTGCCTGCCCTAATAGTTTTAGGCCATTCAATCACTTCTAACACAAAACTCGGTTTTGGAATAACATACTCTATTTTTTCAACCACTTTCTCAACAATTTTCTCAACTTCTTTCACTTCAGTAACCACTTGTGTTTCCACTTCTTTTCTTATTTCTTTAACAAGCAAGTAATTATCCTTATCACAATCCATTCCTCCGTGAAGCAAGTCAGCACAAATACGTAGAACACCTGAATGAGAAGGAATTATTTTCACACTGCTTGTTATTCCTGAAATATTTATTTCTTGAATCCTATAATCTAATTTAATTGACGGGCATTTAATGCCTGAATCATTTATTACGCAAGGAAGCTCATAAATTCTTAAAATATCAGAATCATTAAGTCCTTCAACAACCCATTCAAAATCAATTTGCTCTCCTAAAAAGATTTCATGCTGTAAAACCCTTGATTCAATAGTTGGTTTAGCAGAGTTAAGATTAAATAAAATCAAAAAAATCAAAAAACAAAATATTGTTTTGCGCCACACTCCGGACATTTGTTCCCCCTCAAATTATTAATTAATACTCTGAAATTCTTTCTTTTTATCAACAAATGATTGCAGTCATAACAATAAGTGTTCTCCTCCTCCATAGTGTTCCCCACATAAACATACCGAATGCCAGAATCAATAGCGATTTCTTTTGCTTTATGAAGTGTTTTTGGATTTGTTGGAGCAGAGCTTCTCATTTTATAAGAAGGAAAAAACGCAGAAAAATGTAATGGAACATTTTTACCGAGATTCTTTATAATCCACTCGCACATTAACTTTATCTCTCCTAAATCATCATTTTTCTTTGGAATAATCAAATTAGTTAATTCAATATGAACTCCGTGTTTCTTGTAAAGTTTTATTGACTTCAAAACTTCATTTAATTCAGCATCGCAAATTTGAGAATAAAATTTTTCATTAAAACCTTTCAAGTCAATGTTCGCTGCATTCAAAAACTTGCTTATTCTTCTTAAAGGAGCTGATTCAATATACCCATTCGTCACAAAAACGTTTTTCATTCCAAGAGAATTAGATTTCCTTGCAACTTCAAGAGCGTACTCATAAAAAACAGTGGGTTCAGTATACGTGTGAGAAATAATATTCAAAGAATGTTCTTTAGCAATACTCACTAATTGTTCTGAAGGAATAATTTCATAAAAAACCTCATTTGGCTTCTTTTGAGAAATCTCCCAATTTTGGCAAAACTTGCAATGAAAATTACACCCGCTTGTTGCATAAGAAAGAGTTTCAGAACCAGGAAAAAAATGAAACAAGGGTTTCTTCTCAATAGGATCAACACTCATGCTCACTATTTTTTGATATACCATAGAATACAAAACCCCATTAACATTCTTTCTTGCATTACAATTACCAAAACCATTCTCCTTAATTATACAATGCTTCCTACAAAGATTGCACTTAACAAAATTATTTTTTAATTTAACAAAATACAAAGCTTTCTTCATAAAGAATAATACTCAATAAAAAAATTAAAATGTTTATAAATCATTAATTCTTACTTAATTAAAAGCATAAAATCAAAAAAATAATATATAATAAAAGATAATGATTAATATAGATATAAAAAAGTGAATAAAAATGGCATTATTTGGAAAAAAGAAAAAAGAAAAAACAAAAACGCTTAAACCTGAAGCTCCTAAAACTCCTCCAATAACACCACCAAAAATACCTTCACTGCCTGAAATGCCTACACCACCAAAAGCACCAACTAATTTACCAGACATTAATAAGCCAATAGAAACACAAAAAGAAATGCCCTCACCACCAAAAGCGCTTAACTTACCTGACATTAACAAGCCAATAGAAACGCCTAAATTTGAAAGTCCTAAAATAGAAGAACCCTTAAAAACAGAAGAAAAAGCGTTTAAACTGCCTATTGAAACAGAAGCTCCTGAAATACCAGTAAAACCCATACCTGAAATAAAACCATTAAAGCCAGAAGTTTATGTTAAACTTGAAAAATACAGGCAAGTAATGGATAATATAACAAAATTAAGAAAAAGTTTGCAAGAACTTGAAGACAAAATAACTGAACTTAAGAAAATTGAAGGAGATGAAAAAGAAAAAATAATTAGTAGTGAAAGCATTATAGAAAGAATGAATAATATGCTGTTATTTTTGGATGAAACTTTTTCAAGTGCTGAAATCTAAAAGTATTAAATTAATAGTACAAAAATCTTCTTAGTAAAATTAATGCTCTTAAAAACCATTTTTTATTTTTTTACAAACACCTTGTTTTAGCTCGAATCCTGTTTTTGAACCATTCAAGATTTGATTTGTGCTTCTCCTCTTTCATTCTTATTCTTTCCATAAGTTCCTCATAACTTAAAAACGATCCCACCATTTTTTCATCACCAAAAATAATTAATTAAAATCTTTTTTAAATAGAAAAAGATAAAAAATTTCCATTATTCCGATAATAAATAAGGGCTGGTGGTCTAGTGGCTATGACACTGCGTTCACGTCGCAGGAATCGCCGGTTCGAATCCGGCCCGGCCCATAAAAAAAACAGTGAGTTCATTAATTCTTTAATTGAACACGAATTTTCAAAAGTTATATTAATTTCATTATACTACTTTTTAATGTAATGAAACAGAAAACTAAGAAAAAAATTACAACAAAACCAAAAAAATTTACGTATTATGAGTATGTAAAAGTTCCTGGAATGCCTATAATTAATAGGAAATTAGAGGAATTAATAAATCTAACAAAAAGGTATTCTAGCATTTTAGATGAAATTAATGAATTAAGAAAGAAAAAAAAAGAAGTGCAAGAAGAAATATTAAATCAATCAAAATTAACAAGAGAAATCATTAAAGAGCTTGAAAACGTTTTGCCAAAACTTCCTGAAAAAAAAGAAATTAAGATTAAAGAACCTATTTTAGAAAAAACTCAGGACGGAGAATTAATTAAGGAGTGGATGAAAGCAAAAAATAAAATTGAAAGCAAAAAAGAAAATATTACAAAAAAAGCAAGTAAAAAAGAAAAACCTTTGAGCAAAGAATTAAAGAAATTAGAAGAAAAGAAATCGCCTAAAAAAGCAATAAAAAGCATAAGCAGTTTAAGAAAAGAATTAGAGGATTTACAAAAAATTCTTCAAAAATAATTTTTAACAACTTCTTCAAGCATAAGAGCATAACAAAATGTTTAAAAAATATCAAATAACTAAATAAAAATAGTGCGGAGATGCCGGAGCGGTCAAACGGGACAGGCTCAAGAGCAACTGGGTAACCTGTTGGCTTAGTGCCTACGCAGGTTCGAATCCTGCTCTCCGCACATTCCAAAAAAAATTCTCTAAAAAAAGTTGCTTATAAATTCAAAAGAAATTTAAGCAATTAAAAGTTTTAAAATAAAGTGAAAGAAAATAATAAAAACATAATAAAAAAAATAATGATTTGTTTTGGATTAGTTGTCTTCTTTTTATTCTCAGGTGCGTGGCTTAATTCATTCTTAAACGGTGAATCACTTGATAAAGCATTTATTTACGCAATATTCAGGATTTTAGGTGGGGACACTACTTTACCTCCTTTAAATGAGATAGGTGAATTGATTGCGCTTCCGCTTATTTTCACTTTCTTAGCTGCTTATGTTCTTTATTATCTAATTGATAATGTTGTATTATTATTTCTTAATGCTAATATGATTGGAGGTGTTTATTCTATGGTCAAATTAAGGAATTTAAAAAACCACATAATTATTTGCGGTGGTGGAAGAGTAGGATTCCATGCTGCGGATAAATTATCAAAAAACAAGGAGAAGTTTATCATTTTAGAAAACGATGTTAAAACTGCTGAAGGATTAAAAAGAAAACACGGATTCTTTGTGTTAAACGAGGATTGTCTTGATGAGAGAGCATTAAAAAAAGCAGGGATTGAAAAAGCAAAAGCAATAATTTGTGCTTTAGGCACGAATGAAGATAACTTATTCTTAGTAGTTCAAGCAAAGCATTTGAATCCTAAAATTAAAATAGCAACAAGATGCGATAACTTAACTATTGGTGATAGAATGAGGGCTTTAGGTGCTGATATAATCATAACTCCTGAAGTTATTGGAGGATATGAACTTGCTAATAAGATTTTAGAAGAAACAGAGAATAAAAAAAAGTTATAAAATAAAAAAAATCATTAATTTTTGCAAATGAGACTTCGTTCTAATATAAAATTACGGCTTTATCAAGAAACCATTTTAGGCAAGGCAATTAAAACAAATTTGTTATGCGTTCTCCCTACTGGAGCAGGCAAAACCTTAATTGGTTTAGGTTTGAGTTTATTGAAAGTAAGAGAAGGCAAAGTTCTTTTCTTAGCTCCAACAAAACCATTATGCGAGCAGCATAAAAAAACTTTTGAAGAATTCTTAACTGATTATGAAGAAAAAGATTTAAGCGTTTATAATGGAAGCATTCTTCCTGAGAAAAGAAAAAAAATATGGGAGAAAAGTAAAATAATTTTTGCAACAGGGCAAACAATTGAAAATGATATAATAACAAGAAGAATTAATCTTGAAGAAGTTTCTTTAATTATTTTTGATGAAGCACATAGAGGTGTTGGAGAATACGCTTATACTTTTATTGCAAAAGAATATAATAAGTGCGGAAGAAAAGAAAAAAAAGTTTTAGGGCTTACAGCAAGTCCTGGAAGCGATATTAAAAAAATTGAAGAAATAATGAAAAACTTAAACTTTAAGGAAATTGAGATTATAGAAGAAAGTGATGAATTAATAAAACATTATTTAAAAAAAAAGGAAATAAAACCAATTTTTATTTCTTTAAGCGAGAAGCATAAGAAAATAAAGAAATTTCTTGAAAATTGCTTGAAAGAACAATTAATCCTGTTAAAGAATAGTGCTTTGATTAAAAGCATTAATCAAACAAAAATTAATAAAAAAGAATTATTGGAAGCGCAAAAAAAAGCATTAGAATTAATTAAGAACGGTGAAAACTTTTATTCTGAACTTTCAAGAATTAGTGCTTGCATAAAAATCCTTCATTCAAAAGAAATTTTTTTAACTCAAGGAGCAGAAAGCTTATTAGAATATTATAATTCTCTTCTTAAAAATAATAAGATAAAAGCAAATAAGACAATTGTTGAAAACATTAATTTCAAGAATGCTATTTCTTTATTAAACACTGAAAAAATTAGTAATCCTAAAATTGAAGCACTCATAAATATTTTGAGAAGAGAATTAAAAGAAAAAAGTAAAGCAATAATCTTCACTAATTACAGGAAAACAACAGAGATTTTGAAAAAAGAATTAATTAAAAATAATTTCAGAACAGAAATTTTTATAGGACAAAATAAGGGAATGAGTCAAAAAGAACAAAAAAAAGTTCTTGAAAAATTCAAAAAAAATGAATTCCAAATCCTTGTTTGCACAAGTATTGGTGAAGAAGGAATTCATATTCCAAGCATTGATTTAGGAATTTTTTATGAGCCAATACCTTCTGCTCTTAGAAGCATTCAAAGAAGAGGAAGAATTGGAAGAACTGATATTGGAAAAATTTTTGTTTTAATAATGAAGAACACGATTGATGAAGCATATTATTGGGTGAGCAAGCATAAAGAAAAGAATATGAAAAAAGCAATAGTTGAACTCAAAAATAAGAGTGAAATAAGAAAACAAAAACTCTTAAAAGATTTTTTAAATTAATTTTTAATTAATTAAAAACATGAAGAAAGAATGTTATCTTTTTAGAGGGCTTCCAGGCACTGGAAAAACAAGTACATCTAAATTGCTTTCAGAAATTCTTAAAATAGAATGCTTAAGCACTGATGAAGTTAGGAAAAGTGGTGAAATATTTTTTGAAGGAAGCATTTATGAGGAAAGCAATAAAAAAAGAGTTTATAAAAGAATTGAAGAAATGCTTTCAGAATCATTAAAACAAGGAATTCCTAAAATTCTTGACGGAACTTATAGTAAAGTAAGAAGAATTGAGAGAATTAAAAAAATTTGCGATGAATTCAAATATGATTTAAAAATTATTGAGTGCGTGTGCAATGAGAATATTATTAAAAAAAGATTATTAATGCGTAAAAAAACTTTAAGCGATGCTAATCTTGAAGTATATAATAAGATTAAAAAAGAATATGAGATTATTGAAGATAAATTCAGAGTGTATTTATTGAACACTGAGCAAAACATTCAGAGGATTAGAACACTGCTTGAGGAGATAGTAAATGATTGAAGAGAATCCTAAAATCTTAATTGATTACAGGGAAAGCAAATCAATAATTATGAAAAAATTGTATGAAATGAATTGTATTCTTGAAATGAAAAAACTTGAAGTTGGAGATTTTATTTGCTCTAAAAGAGTTTGTATTGAAAGAAAAACAATAAATGATTTCTTAGAATCGCTTATTGATAAACGCCTTTTTAGTCAAGCAAAAGATTTAAGAGAACAGTTTGAACGACCGTTAATAATACTTGAAGGAACAAAGGATTTGTTTGCTTTGCGTAAAATCCATCCTAATGCAATTCTCGGAGCATTAAGCAGTTTAGTAATTGATTACGGCATTCCTATTATTAAAACAGAAACACCTCTTGAAACAGCAAAGTTAATTAAAACTATTGCTAAAAGAGAACAATTCAAAAACGGGAGTTCAATTTCATTAAGAGGTAAGAGAACAAAACTCAGTGATGAGGAACAAAAAAAGTTTATTGTGGAGGGCTTGCCTTTTGTAGGACCTAAATTAGCTGAAAACCTTCTTAAAGAATTCAAAACAATAAGAAATATTGTTAATGCAGAAGAAGAGGAATTAAAAAAAGTAAAGAATCTTGGAAAAAAGAAAGCAGAGTATATTGTGAAAATTTTAAGTGAAGAATATGAAAAATAATTTAAAAATGCTTAAACATTTAGTGAACAAAAAATTAAACTATTTTTTAGAAAAAAGAAAAAAATTTATTAAATCTTTAAATGAAAATAATAAAAAAATTTATTTTGCATTTGAATTCTTTTTAAAGCTTTTAGTTTTAGCAACACCTCTTTACTTAATTGAATGGTTAAAACCAAGTTTATGGTTTATTGAATTCCCGCAAGCAGTTATAATAAAAAACCTAATTTCATTCTTAGGTTATAATACAAGCATAACAACAATTATGAGTAATGAGAATATAATACCCTTGCTTGATGTTGAGAACACGCGAATAAGATTTGCAATAGATTCTGCTTGCACGGGTTATAGAAGCATTCTTGCTTTCACAGCACTTGTATTAGCGTATAATAAAAAGAACAAAAAAAGTAAAATAAAAGCAATTATTATTGGTTCATCAATTATATTGTTCGTGAATATTCTTAGAATAACAAGTTTAATATTATATTCAATAAAAATTAATACTAACATTGAATTCTTACATAATTTTCTTTGGAGAGAAGGATTAATTAGTATGGTAATTCTGTTATGGCTTTTTTGGATAAAAAATTAAGTATTAATTAAACAAACCCGTCGTACTCTTTTTTTTCATTAAGTTCATTCCATTCTTCTTCATTAATTTCTTCAATAATTGAGTCTATGGAATTAATTTCTTTAATTTGAGAATCACATACTTCTAAAATAAAGGGTTTAAGAGTTTTTGAAGAAAACTTTAAGTATTCATTTATCACATTATAAGCATCTTCTTCACTTAATAAACTTGATTTAATTGCTTTAAAATAAAAAATATTTAATTTTTTATCTACTTCAGCATGGATTTCTAACATTTTTCTTGTTGGATAAAACCATTCGCCATTCTCATTAAAAACCTTATCAAAAAAAGCAATATAATCACTTATGTTCTTGTTCATGAATTGTAAAAAAATTTTGTGATAATAACACGTGTCCTTTATTTTAATCCCGAACCTTTCTTCAAAAGATAATAAATCAAAACCTATTTCTTTTTTAATTCTTTTATAATCACTTAAAACATGTTGACGAGTTCTTGAAACATTATTATTCCTTCGCCCTTTAATTTTTCTGTAATTGTTTAAAAAATTTTTAGTTAAAAAATTTTTGAATCTTGATTCCTTGTATGAGCTTTTCTTATTCATTAAAAAATAAATGAAAAAACGCTTATTTTAAAGATTTCTAAAAAAAAATTTAATACTTCCTAAAACTCAATTCTTTTAATTATTGTTTTTCCTGAACTCCTGAACTCTTTATAACTTTCAACAAAAAAGCTTTCAAGAACAACATTTTTATCAAGCCATGAACCCCAACCCAAACCTGCTTTCTCGCAAAGAGCGTTCAAGAAATCTTCTTTATCAGGTATTTGCTTCCAAACTTGCGGTAAAAGAACGCTCATATGAAATCCTTTTTTGAATACTAAACCCATTTTATTGTTTATTTTATTTAAATACTCTCTTGGATTATTTACAATAATTTTCTTTGGTTCAGTAAGAAAACTTAATTCAATTTCAATCTTATCTAATTCATACCTCTTCAAAGGAGGGAATCTTGTGTCTTGAAAAGCAGCACCTCTTGATGCTTTCATAAGAGCATCCCAAGTTGGAAAAACATTTTTAATAAAACCCATGCACCCTCGTAGTTTTTCATTAATTGTGAGTGTAACAAAAACACCTCTTTTTTTCTTAAAAACCTCTGGAATCACACCAACAAATGGTTCAGTATTATCAAAAACTGCATCAATTGTTCTTCTAACAAGCTTAAAAGCCCATTCTAAATCATTTTTTTTAAATTCGGAAATTGTTCTCATCTCTAATAATCTATTTAAACCACTAATTTAAATTAATTTTCATGGAAGTTTATGAAAAAAAAATAATTGAGTTTTTAAAAAATAATGGGCCATCACATCCAAGCCAAATAAATAACATTATTAATAAAGATACTTTTTTTTCAAAAGTTATTTTAGATGAATTAAGAAATTCTGGAAAAATATTTGCAACAAAAGGAAAACTTGGCGGAAGCCCCTTATATTATTTACCAATTCATGAAGAAAAAGCAAAAAAAATGATTTTTGATGGCTTGGATTTTGTGAGCAAAAAATTAGTGAATAAAATAAAAGAAAGAGGAGTGATTAGAGAGAATGAATTAAGCGTTCAAGAAAAATTTCTTCTGCCAAGATGCCTTGATTTCATTATATCAATCAAAAGGAATAATGAAGTTTATTTTAAGTATTATTCTTTTGATGAAACACTTGTTAATAAAACGCGAAGTGTTGGAAAACATGAAGTTGTTGGAAAAACAGTTGAAAACACGCCTGCAAGCTTATTTAATGAGCGAACAAGTTTTGAAGAAAGAAAAGTAGAAAAAGAAAGAAAAGAAAAGATTAAAAAAGAGGATTCTTCTGAATTTGCGAGTATTGTTGAAAATGAATTAAAAAAACTTGGTTTCACAATTATTAATAGTAATAAAAAGAAGAAAGGGGAAATTGATTTAGAGATTATGAG
This sequence comes from Candidatus Parvarchaeota archaeon, assembly GCA_017609105.1. GTDB lineage: Archaea > Nanobdellota > Nanobdellia > JAFCGN01 > JAFCGN01 > JAFCGN01. Next base: position 19,664 of record JAFCEQ010000002.1, on the reverse strand, counting down.
TTTAAATCAGCTTAAGCAAAAATATTATGTTAAAGCAAAAAACAAGAAGAGGATTAGTGAAAGTGATATTGCGATTGCATTTACAGAAGCTCAGAAGCAAAAACTTCCTTTAATTTTTGTAAGCAAGCATAAATTAAGTAAAAAAGTGAAGGAATTCTCGCAAAAAAATTATGGTGGTTTAATCCTTACTATAGAATTATAATAAAAAAATTGAATTTTCTTTTTTTTATAGCGGGGCGTGGATTTGAACCACGGACCTCAGGGTTATGAGCCCTGCGAGCACTCCAGGCTGCTCTACCCCGCTGTTCCTATTGAAAATAATTAGTCTTTTTAAACTTAACTTTATTACTGCTGCCCCTTTCTTGTAAGAAAGTTTTAATTGGTTGCTGGAGGTATCGGAACCCGCTGGAGGTTCTGATTACCCCAAAGAACATATTATAAGGGAGTTAGTAAGCCCTAAGTTGCTGGCGCAACTTGGGCACAATCACTCTGTGATTAGTGAACCGTAGGTTCTTACTGAGGTTCTTACTTAGGAAATAACTTGGACGTTTTTGAATTTTATTGGTGGGCTGATTACTTGTCCGTCGCTTCTTGGTTTTCTTCCAATAGCAATTATGTTTTTAAATAGTTCGTAAATGTTTCCGCTTATCATTACTTGTTTAACAGGTGTGAGAACGCCATTATTTACTAAGTAAGCGTTCTCGCAGTTCAAACTGAAGTCCCCGCTTGTTGGGTTAACAGTGTGAGCTCCGATTAAGAAGTTAATTAATAAAGAAGTTCCTTCCATGAGTTCTGAATAAGAATGGTCGCCTGGTTCAACAACAAGGTTTGAGTGATAAACGCTTGGGCGTTTTAGGAGGGAAGCAGCGTTTCCTGTTGAGGATGTGAATTCTTTTTTTTTGAGTTGAGCGTATTTCGTGGCTGAATACCAATCGCTTAAGTAATTTTTTAAAACGCCTTTTTCAATAATTTTTGTGCTTTGAGTTCTCACGCCTTCCACATCAAATTTGGATGAGCCAACGCCGTAATCAATGATTCCTGAGTCAGTAAGAGTGAATTTGTTTGAGAAAATTTTTTTGTTAATCTTGTCTTTGAGCAAGCTTTTTCCTTCAAGAACATTATTAAGCCATATTGAGGGGCTGAACGCGGATTCTAATAAATCTTGTATTGCAGGGTAATTAAGAATCACGTTCATTTTTTTTGTTGGGATTTTAACAGGGTTTATTGAGGTATTGCATAAGTTAACTGCGTTTTCTACAAAAAAATTAAAATTAGGGTATCTTCTTGAAATGCAGTACTCGCTTGCTGTCGCTCCTTTTCTTGTAAGACTTATTTCAGAGGATATGAGAGAATCTTTTGAATCAATGAAAATCCCGTTCGTGTTCGCTGACACATTCTTATTAATTTCTTTACTTATTACTAATTGTTGAACAGTAGTGTTTCCTGCTTTGTTTAGAATGCTTAATCCTGTTTCTATGATGTCTTCTTCAGTCATTGCATTTAATCTGCTTGAATTCACTCTGATTCCTCTGTAATTTTGAACTCTTGGAAGAGAAAACTTTGTTTTTAGTGGTGGAGAGAATTTAGCTGATTTTATTGCATTAGTTAAGCAGGACTCCCAATCTTTTAAGTTAGTTGTTGTTGCGCTCCCGCTTGCATTATTTATTGTTACTCTTATTGTTAGAGTTGTGATATTTCCTGCTGTAATCCTTCTTAATTTAGTGTCAAAAGAAGCTTTAATCCTTGAATTGTTTTGAACAAAAACTTCTGTATCATATTCTGATTTGTTTATTATTTTTTCAATAATCCCTTCCACCAACAATCGCCTCATCAACTTTTATGAAAGGTGTTTTTTCATCAACAGGCACTTTTTGTCCTTTTTTCCCGCAATGCCCTGCTGTGAAAGAAAACACTGATTTCTTGCTAATTCCTGAAATTTTGTTTAAGATTTCTAAGGAATTACCGCTTAAGGAAACATCTCTTAGTGGTGTTGTTATTCTTCCGTTCTCTATTAAGAATGCTTCTTTAGCATTGAATAAAAAATTTCCTTTTGTTGGTTCAACAACTCCTCCTCTACTTCCAATAAGGAGTATTCCTTTTTTAACAGATTCAAATAATTCTTCTTTTGAAGAATCGCCTGGTTCTAATACAATATTACTCATTCTTGGAATAGGCAGTGTATTAGCGAATTCGCTTCTCCCGTTTCCTGTTGGCTCTTGATTCATTTTTGCTGCTGTGCTTCTTGAATGCAAGTAAGAGTTTAAAACGCCTTTATTAATTAACAATGTTTTTTTTGCTTTTATGCCTTCATCATCATAAAGGTATGAGCCCGCGGATTCAGGAAGGGTTGGGTCATCATAAAGAGTTATTAAATCGTTCGCTACTTTTTCACCTAACTTGTTTTTAAACAAGCTTTGGTTTTCTAAAACAGCGTCTGCTTCGCAAGCATGCCCAATTGCTTCATGAAAGAAAACACCTGTTATTTCAGGGTCAAGAATTACCGGGTATCTTCCTGCAGGCGCTGGTTTTGCTTTTAACAATGTTTCGCATTTATTCAAAACAGTTTCTGTTAAAGCATTAACATCAAGTTTTTTTAATACTTCCCAACCTCCTTGTTTTCCGAAAGTAGTGTAATATTCTTGAAGATTATTTTTTTCTTTCATTGTAACAACAACGCTTAACCTAGTTATTCTTTGCTTCAAGTGAATTTGAGAGAGTTCAGAATTCATGAAATCCTTGTTCTCTTCTGTTTGGTAAAGCACAACTAAGGTGTTCTTAACTTTTGAATGCGTTTCTAATTCAGAAGTAATGTGTTTAAGGAATTCTATTTTTTCTTCATCACTGACATCAAAAATATTTGAATCCGGATTTTTTTCTGTAAATCGTGTTTTTTTGTAATTACACACTTTTTGTTTCTCATTTGAGTATTTGCCAAAAGCTTTTGCTATATTTAATGCTCTGTTAAAGGCTTGTCTTAAATCATTGTCATTAAAATAAACAAATCCTAAACCATTATTACTGAAAACTCTTAAACCATTTATTGAAGCGTTTATTCTTGAATTAACATTAACAACGCCGTTCTCCATTTTAAGCATGTGCGAGATTAATGAATTTTTTCTTAAATCAGAATAAGTTATTCTATACTTCCTTAAAATATTAAAATATTCCATTATGTTAATTAAAGTGTTAAATAGCCTTTTTAATCTTTGCTAAAATTTTTTTCTTAGTTTCATTCCACACGCACGCATGCGCTAATACTTCATCTATTGTATTCACTGGAATAATCTTTATTTTTTTTAATTCTTCTTTAGGAAGCAAGACATCTTTTTCATTCATTTTTGGTATAATAACTGTTTTAATTCCTGCTTCTATTGATGCTTTGATTTTTGCATTAACTCCTCCGATTGGAAGCACTTCTCCTCTAACACTTAAAGAGCCTGTCATTGAAAGATTTTGTTTTACAGGAACTCCTTCTAACGCGCTTACTATTGCTGTTGCAATGCTTATGCTCGCTGAATCCCCTTCAACGCCTTCATACGCTTGAAGAAATTGTATGTGAATATCATAATCCCTTATACTCTTACCTGAATATTTTTTAATAACTGCTGAAACATTAGTTACTGCTTCAGTTGCTATTTTTCCAAGTTTTCCTGTTGCAATAATGTTTCCTTTTTCTTTAGCAAGTGCTGGCGTGACTGTTGCTTCAATTGGTAGAACCATTCCTGAATTAGTGTTACTAATTACGGCTAACCCATTAACTCTTCCTTCTTTAAAACCTTTTGTTTGAATTACTTGGTATTCTTTTTTTTCTTTAATATATCTTTGAGCAATTTGTTGTTCCACATAATGACTTACTTTTAATCCTTTAAGCACGTGCTCTCGTTTAACAATTTTTGAACCTTCTTCTTTAGCAATATCGCCAGCAGATCTTATGAGACCTCCAACTTCTCTTAATCGTAATGTTATTTTTCCTTTTCTTCCTGACATTCTTTTTGCTTCATTAAGGAGTTCTATAACAGCATCTCTCGTGAAATGAGGGATTTTCTTGTCTTTTGAAATTTCTTGAGCAACGAAACGTGTGAATTTTTTTCTATTCTCAGGAGTATCATCCATGTTATTATTCATGTAAACCTCATAACCATAACCCCTAATCCTGCTTCTCATAGCAGGATGCATTTGTTGAATAGTGTGTAAATTGCCTGCTGCAATAAGAACAAAATCGCATGGAGCAGGAGTTGTTTTAACCATTGCTCCTGAAGATCTTTCACTTCTCCCTGTTATTGATAATTTTTTTTCTTGCATGCTCGTAAGCAAATCAATTTGAGTTTCAGGATTAATTGTTGCAATCTCATCTATGAATAAAACACCTTTATGTGCTTTATGTATTGCTCCTGGCTCTACTCTTTCATGCGCAGGCGTTTGAAGCCCTCCTGCTTGAAATGGGTCGTGACGAACATCTCCAAGAAGAGCTCCAGCATGAGCTCCTGTTGCATCTTCAAAAGGAGCGGTTTTTTTTCCTTCATTATTTATTAAGAGTTTTGGTGTTATAATCTTAGGTTTCACAAGCTTTAATCTGTAAAAAGAATAAAAAACAATAAGAACTAAAACAGAAATCATAAGAAACATTGTAGTTATTAATCTATCAGCAGCGATAAGAACATCGCTTTTTTCATTATTCGCGATGAAATCACCGACAAGTTGAATTAAATTTAATGCCACAAAAAAAACAAGCAACCATAACCAACCCTTATTATTATTTTCAGGCAGTGATTTCAAAGAACTCATTTTTGCTCTTTCAATTATTTTTTTTCCTTCACCTGCAGGCACTGTTTTTATTATTGGCTTATTCTCGTCTTCAGGATTTGGAAAACAAAGCATGTCCTCAAGTTCTTCGCTTGGCATGAGCTCAGCCATTGCTTTTCCAAGAAGGCTTTTACCTGTTCCTGGCTCGCCAATGAGTAAGACATTTCTCTTTTGTTTTGCTGCTTTCTTAATTATGTTAACTGCTTCATCTTGACCAATAACTTGGTCTATTAATTTCTTAGGAATTCTTATTTCTTTTGTTGTTTTAAAATTAAATTCTTTTTTCATCTTCTACATAACCCTTGCATTCTTAATTAAAAGTTAAACTAAAAATCAATATAAAAAGTTTTAGGGAATAAAGAAAGGGTAATAAAAAGAATTTTTATTAAATTTTAGTAAGCTGTTTCTTCTTGAGGTTCAAAACTTGGTATTGCTGATTTGCTTAAGATAACTATGTCCCCAATACTTATTAAATATTGGTGAGGAACAATAACTCCTTTTGCACCAACACCAACAGCTCTTGAAAGCAAACTTCCATTAGTGTTTTTTATTTTCCAACTAACAACTTTATTGTTTTCAATGTTTAAATCTTCAACATCTCCAAAGTATTCTCCGCCATCAGTATAAACTTTCATTCCGTAAATTTTTGAAACATTTTTTAATTTTAACATATTGTTCACCACTCTTGTTTGTAGTATATAAATAACGAATTCACACCATTTAATAAATTTTGTTGTAATAATTTTTCTTATTATTTTTTTGAATTAAATATGGTTTTTTCATCTCCTTTATTTATTTGGAAGTATTCATAAAACTTGTTTCCCAATCTTAATTGTTTTGTTCTTCCATAAGGCTTGCTTAAAATAAAACCAAGTTGTAATAATTGATTAATATGTTCATAAGCTTTATTTCCTCTTATTTTAATAACTTCTGATTGAGTTATTGGATTTTTGTAAGCAATAACAGCGAGTGTTCCGAGCAATGCTTTACTAAATTCTCTTTTCGCAAGGTCTTTAACAGTTGAAGCGTAAGCATTATTTATTCTCATATGCCATTTATTATTAATATTTGTGACAATAATACCTCCTTTATGCTTTTCTTTCAAATAACTCAAACACTTATTTATTTTAGATTTAGTAATACTTGTTCTTTCTTTTATTTCTTCAAGAGTTAATCCTGAAGCACTTGAAAACAAAAGCGCTTCAATAATCTCTATTTCTTTTTTTAAATCCTCATTTTTGCTTGCCAATCCTAATATCACCGAATTCTTTTTCTTGTTTTAATATTATTTTATTATCATTTGCAAGTTGAAGCAAAGGAATAAAAGTCCAAATAATATCTTTTTTAGTTTTCTTTTCTAAAAGCTCATTAAATAAGATTTCTTCTTCTTTTTTTATGCTTAAGAGTTGATTTATTCTTGAATAAAGTTTCTTAATTTTATCTGCTATATTAAAGGGCTTGAATTTGTATTTCATTTTTTCTATTTTTTTTCTTTGCCTCATTCTTTCTTTTTTTCTATTAAGCACTTTCATTGATTGATTAAGAGCTTCTACTAATTCATCAATAGTAACTTTTCTAAATCGTGTAGGAGAAAGATTAGGTATTATTTCAAAATCTTGAGGAACATTAATAATAGCTTCTTGTTTATTCTGCTTTAAAACATTTAGAATTCCTGCTAACTCACTTAAGTAATAATCTTTTCTCACAAGAGCATTATGATCAAAATATTCGGATTTTAAACGCACTAAAATGGATGCTGCTAAAATCATTTTACCGCTTATCCTAAAATCTTGTTTTCCTAATTTTTTTATGAACTCTAAGTACTTCTCAGTTATTCTACTTACATTAATATCCCAAGGATTCATACCTTCCTTTTTAACAATATCTCTAAGAATTCCTTCCCAAGTCAGTTTTGGGGAAAGTATTATGTTATAAATTTTTTCTTCATGAACCAACTTGCTTTCCTCGTTTCCCACCCACAATTTCTAAGGGAACGAGTCTACTACTAATATTAATTAAGTTAATTATTATTAGTTTTACCCAAAATAACTTTTTTGCTCTGTCATCTCTTTTGACTTTGTTTTTTTAAATGTTGAAAAAAAGTGCTCGTATTTTTTAGTTTGTTCTTTTGTTATTGAAGGACCTACTTCTTTAATTGCTTTTAAGAAATGATTTTTAGTAATTTTCGAAGCACTCATGTCTTTTCTTAAAGCAATCATTCCTGCTTCATAACACACTGCTTTAATATCAGCTCCTGAAAATCCTTCTGTCATTTCTGCAAGCTTGTTTAAATCAACATTTTTTGCTAAAGGCATGTTTCTTGTATGCACTTCAAATATTTTCTTCCTACTCTCTAAATCTGGTGGTGGAACAAAAATGATTTTATCAAATCTTCCTGGTCTAAGCAATGCAGGATCTAATATGTCAGGCCTGTTTGTTGATGCAATAATCACAACATCAGTTAATTCTTGTAATCCATCTAATTCTGTTAATAATTGATTAACTACTTTTTCTGTTACTTTAGAACCGCTATCATACCCTCTTTTTGGTGCAAGACCATCAATTTCATCAAAGAAAACAACGCAAGGACTTACTTGTCTTGCTTTCCTAAATATTTCTCTAACTCCTTTTTCAGATTCACCAACCCACTTGCTTAAGAGTTCAGGACCTTTAACACTTATGAAATTAGCTTCACTCTCATTCGCTACTGCCTTAGCTAAAAGAGTTTTACCTGTTCCCGGAGGACCGTAAAGCAGGATTCCTCTTGGAGGTTTAATTCCGATTCTTTCAAAAGATTCTTTGTATTTTAAAGGCCATTCAACAGATTCTTTTATTAATTGTTTTACTTTTTCAAGCCCGCCAACATCCTCCCATTTTACATTAGGAACTTCAATGCTTACTTCTCTCATTGCAGAAGGACGGACATTTCTAAGAGCATTAACAAAATCTTCTTGCTTGACAATAAGTTTTTCAAGAAATTCTTGAGTAATTTTTTCATTCTCCTCTAATTTTAATTCAGGAAGTTTCTCTCTTAAAACATTCATTGCTGCTTCTTTTACAAGCGCTTCTAAATCAGCTCCAACAAAACCATGAGTTATTCTCGCTATCTCCTTTAAATCAACATTCTTATCTAATGGCATGTTCCTAGTATGTATTTTAAGAATCTCTAATCTTCCTTGAACATCAGGCACTCCTATTTCAATTTCCCTGTCAAATCTCCCAGGTCTTCTTAAAGCAGGGTCAAGCGCGTTAGGCCTGTTAGTTGCTGCAATAACTACTACTTTGCCTCTTGATTTCATTCCATCCATTAAAGCAAGTAATTGTGCAACAACTCTTCTCTCAACTTCACCAACTGCTTCCTCGCGTTTTGGAGCAATAGCATCAATTTCATCAATAAAAATAATGCTTGGAGCGTCTTTTTCTGCTTGTTCAAAAATATTTCTTAATCTCTTCTCAGCATCACCAACCCATTTACTCATTATTTCAGGCCCGTTAATTGTCACGAAATTAGCTTCACTCTCATTCGCTACTGCCTTAGCTAAAAGAGTTTTACCGCTTCCTGGAGGACCGTAAAGAAGAACTCCTTTCGGTGCTTCAACTCCAAGTCTTTCAAAAAGTTCCGGATACTTCATAGGTATTTCAATCATTTCCCTAACTTTCTTAACAGCTTTGCTCGCACCACCAACATCCTCATAAGTTACTGTAGGAATCCTCTGCAATTCAATATCAACTGGCTCACGTTTTAATTCAATTCTTGTTGAATCAGTAACAAGCACGTGTCCTTGAGGTTTAACATTAACAACAACAAAACTTAATTCTTGAAAAGTAAAGTTTATTGAAAAAAGATCAGATTCTATCATTCTAAAAATATCATCAAACGGAGAGCCAGTCATTGTGCGTCTTCTTCTGCGCGTTCCACCTAATTTAACAATATCTCCTTTTTTTAATGCTCTTCCTAAAAGATTTTGTTTAAGAACATTAGGACTAATATCAATGGTTATATTTTCATTTTCTTTTTTAATAGGTGCGAGAACAACTGTTTCAGCTCTTTTAACATCTGCTTTCCTTACTTCAACGACTTCCCCAATACTTGTTTTAGCATTCTTTCTAATAAAACCATCAATTCTAACTATTTCCATACCTACATCAGCAGGATAAGCTCTATCAACAAGAACTACAGCACTTGATTCCTTGCTCACAATTTCAATAAAATCTCCGGGAACCACTCCTATGCGCTTCATTGATTTAGTATCAATTCTTGCAATCCCCTTACCAACATCATCTTGAACTGCTTCAGCAACTTTCAATCTAATAACTTTTTTTTCATTCTTACTTTTTTTATTCAACATTTTAAAACACCTTTTTTAAAACCTAAGTATTATTACTTTCTTTTTTAATTTAGGTATTTTGGCTCTGCCTTTTACTTCAAATTCAATCATTTGATGCTTTTCAAGAGCGCATAAATCCTCATACACGTTTTTCACATCTCTATCAAGTTTTTCTGCAAGATCTCTTATTGAAAAAAAAGAATCATTACTTAATTTATTTAACATTTCTAATCTTTTTTTAGTAAATATCTCTAATAAATCAAAACAAGCATCATTAAATAAGTCAAACTCAATTTTCTCATTAAAAATTTCATTAAATCTTTTCTCAATCTCCTTGTTCTTAATCATACTCACAAAAAGAACCAACATATTTATAAATATTTTGGTATAAAATACCAACATGCTGTGTTTTTTTGAGGGAAGTATCAGAACATGTAGGTTCTGATACTGAAGGTTCTTATTACTCCAAAGAACATGTATAAGGGAGTTAGTAAGCCCTAAGTTGCTGGCGCAACTTGGGCACAATCACTCTGTGATTAGTGAACCGTAGGTTCTTACAGAGGTTCTTACTGCAGAAAAAGTATTAATAATTACAAGTGTTTTTTTGTTGTTATAATGACGTGGATTAAAAAACTTGAGATGCTTGGGTTTAAGAGTTTTGCGAATAAAACTGTTGTGAACTTTGATAGGAATCTTTCAGTGATTGTAGGCCCGAATGGGAGTGGTAAATCTAATATTGTTGATGCTTTGTTTTTTGTTTTAGGAAAAACAAGTAAGAAAGATATGCGTGCTAAGAGGTTAGGTGAGCTCGTATTTAATGGTGGTAAGGGCGGGAAGCCTGCAAAGGAGGCGAGAGTTGATTTAGTTCTTGATAATAGTGATAAGAGTGTTGAAGGATTTGATGAAGAAGAGGTTAGGATTTCAAGAAGGGTTGATAAGAAGGGTAATAGTGATTATCGGTTGAATGGTAGGCGAGTGACGAAAGCTGAGGTTGATAGTGTTTTAAGAAATATTAATATTGATCCTGAAGGTTTTAACATTATTAAGCAGGGGGAGATTGCAAGATTTATTGAGATGAATCCTGAAGAAAGAGCAGGGATTATTAAGGATATTGCTGGGATTTCTGTTTTTGAGATTAAAAAAGAGAAGGCGTTAAAGGAATTGCAGAAGGTTGAGAATAAGATAAAGGAATTGAATATTGTTAAAAAAGAGAAGGAAAAACAATTGCAGAGTTTGCTTGAAGAGAAGAAAACAGCGGAGAAGTATGTTAAACTAAAAAATAAGTTAAATTATATTGAAGCACAAATATTGAATAAGAAGTTGGAGGGGGCAAGAAAAAAACTTGATGAAATAAATGTTAATATTAACAAAATAAATAATGAGATTTTTAAAATAAATAATGAAATAAAAATCTTAAAAGAGAAGGAAACAAGAACTGAGGAAGAATTAAAGGAATTGAAGGTAAAAATAGAAAAAGAAGGTGAAGAGGAAAGCAAAAAAATTGAAGATGAGATACGGGAATTAAGAATTAATATTGAAAGCAAAGAAGAGTTAATTAAAAACAATAAACAACAATTAGAGGGTTTAAAAGAAAAGAAAGTGAACACGAGGAATGAAAAGCTTGAGAATGAGAGAAAGCAAAAAGAATTGAAGAAAAAAATAAGTGTTGAAAAAGAAAGATTAAAAACATTAGAAGAAAAAGTGAAAAAGAAAGAAGAATTTCTTGAAGAAAACAAGTCAGGGGAACAATTTTATGAACTTCAGAGAAAGTCTTTAAGCATTGAAGAAGAAGTTGTGAAGTTAAAGAATGAGCTTGAAAAAATTGTTGAGAATAATGAACTTCAGAAGAAAAAAACAAAATTAGAAAAAGAACTTTTATTGCTTAACAAGAAAATGAAGATATCAACAAGCAAGATTTCAAAGCAGAAAGAGCTTAAAAATGAGATAATAAAAAAGGAAGATGAAGTTGAAAAGTACATTAATTATCTTTTAACTGAGAAGACAAGGGTTGAGGAGAGAATTAAGTTAAAGCAAAGTTTTTCTGATGCTGGTGTGATTGAGATTTTAAAATTACGGAAGAACCCTGAGATTGGTAAAAAAATTTTTGGAACTTTCGCTGAATTAATAACTGTTCCAAGTGAATACGCTAATGCTTATAAAGAACTTGCAGGAGATAATCTTAAAACAATTGTGGTTGAAGATAAGAGCACTGCTTTAAAATGCATTAATTATTTAAAAAAGAATAAACTTGGGAGGGCGAAATTACTTCCTTTGAAAGAATTGAAGGATATTAAAATTAAATCCAAGACTAAGGAGAAAAGAGCGATTGATTTAATAAAATTTGATAAAAAATTTGAGAAAGCTATTAAATGGCTTTTTAAAGATAGTTTAATCGTTGAAGATTTAAGCAAAGTGCCTTTAAACAAGATTGCAGTAAATAAGGAAGGCATTGTAATAAAAAATAATTTAATTATTGGGGGTTCTGAAACCAGTTCTATTGGATTCAAGGATGATGATAATGAAAGAAAAATTGAAGAAATAAGAAATAATTTAGAAAATTACAAAAATTATAAGGTTAAGCTTGGGGCAGAAAAAAATAGGATTCTTAGTATTATTACTAATTACACTAATGAACTCTCTGAAATAAAACAGAATATTAATTTAATAAAAATGCAATTAAAAGAAATAGAAAGAAGGATTGATGAGAAACTTCCGAAAGAAGATGATGTTAGAAGGAATTTAAGAAAATTAAAAGAAGAAAAAAAGAAAATTGAATTAATGCTTTCAAGCACGAAGAAAACGATAAGCAAAGAAGAACTTGAAAAAATAGAGAAAGAAGTTAAGCTTCTTAAAAAAGAACATGAAGATCTTTTCTTAAAAATAAAGGCAATGGAAGCTGAATTAACAAAAGTGTTAGAAGGAGAGAATAAAAGGATTGAAAGCATATTAAATCAATTAGATAAACAAGAAAAAGGATTTAAACTTGATATAAAGCAAATGGAGGATTTCTTAAAGAAATCAAAGAAGATTTTAAAAGAAAAAATAGAGTATAAAAAGAAGTTTTTCACAAATATTGAAAAATTGAATAAGAGAAGAAAGAAATTAAATCAGGAATTAGAAAAATTAAGGCTTTCTCAAATAAAAAATAAGGGAATGATAGAAAGAAAAGAAGAAAAAAGAAATGAATTAAAAATAAGGAAATCAGAGATTGTTGGAGAGATTGCTGGATTAAAAGAGAGGTTAAAGGAATTTTCAAATTTAGAAGTGAGTGGTACAAGAAAAACATTGAAAGAATTAATGGAGGAAGAGTCAAATCTTAGAAGAACGATTGCAAATTATGGAGCAGTGAATATGAAAGCTCTTGATAAATACGCTCATGTAAGAAATGATTTTGAAGTGTTAAGCGAGAAATCTGAAGAACTTGAAAAAGAAAAAGAAAGCGTTCTTAATTTAATATCGCAGATTGAAGGAAAAAAGAAATTCGTGTTCCTTAATACTTTAAAAGAAGTGAATAATAAATTTAATGAGTCCTTCAGTTATTTAAGTCCTGAAGGAGAAGCAAGATTAACATTAGAAACTCCTGAGAACCCATTAGAAGGAGGGCTTGAGATAGTGGCAAGGCCTGCTGGGAAAAAAATGTCTTCTTTGAATTTATTAAGTGGCGGGGAAAAAACTCTTGTAACAATAGCATTCTTATTTGCAATACAAGATTATAAGATTGCTCCATTCTACATTGTTGATGAAATTGATTCTGCATTAGATAAAACAAATAGTGAGAAGTTAGCTCTTCGCATAAGAGAGTATTCTAAAAGAACTCAATTCATTGTAATAACTCATAATGATGAAATAATTATGATGACTGACAAACTTTATGGTGTAAGTTGTAATGACAAAAAAATAAGCCAGGTTGTAAGCATTAAGCTTGATGATGTGGAAAAGTATATGGATAAATAAAAAGTTTTTTTAGAAGAAGTAAGTAGTGAAAGAATAAAAAACAAACTTTAAATAATGAAAAAATTCCTTATTCTTAAAAGAGGGCTCGTGGTCTAGTGGCTATGACATCGCGTTTACACCGCGGGGGTCGCAGGTTCAAATCCTGCCGAGCCCACTTCTATGTTTTTTAAACAAAATTTTTGTTTGCCTGAAAAAAATTTTTTAGAATTAAAAAAAAATTGTAAGCGGGCTTGGAGTGGACTTGCATCCCAAAAACAAGAGGTTCTTATTCATTGCTCCACCCCGCTAACCTATCAGCATTACAAAAACTGCTTAGTGCTGCTCCGTTCCCGGCCTGACACGGTTCACAGTTCTTGCAATCAGACAGGACGAGGCTTCAGCGCGCCGAACAAGAACATTGATTTGTTCAGCAAGCCGCCTCCAAGCTTTCGAGGCTGGCATGTAGACGGTTTCCAGCAATAGGGGACGCCTAACCCCCCCTCTAGCTTACAAAAATTAAAGAACTTATTCTCTTATTAAAGATTACTGAAAAGAAAATTAAAAAAAAATAATAATAAAAAAAAATAATTAATTGTTTTTATTCAAGTTCTTCTATTGTAAGAACTTTAACTCCTTTTGTGTAAAGCGCTGTTTTTGATGTTCCTATTAAGAATTTAACACCTGCATAACTTGCTTTTTTTGCTAATTCATTATCAATTTCTCCGTCTAAAAGCACTGCATAAGCGTTCTCCACGTTAGGCACTGTTTCAATTAATGAATCAATAGGTATTTTGCCTAAAATATTCAAGTCCTTATCAAGAAGATAAGCTCCTTTTGTTCCAATTAATTCATTCATTATTTTAATAAAATCTGTTTTTAATCCTTTAGGTATTCTTGCGCTTCTTGTTATTGTTTTTTTAACATAAGTTCTCTTGTAATTTGATTTTTTAACAGGTTTGCGTTCTTTTTTCATTTCATATAATGGCATTCTTGCTCTTAATGTTTTAAGTAATTCCTTGCTAGTTAATTCTTCCACTTCTTTTCCTTCAGGAGCTTTTGCAATAAAAGAGATATCCACTAATTCCTTTAATGCTTTAATAATTAGGTCTCCTCCTCTATCACCATCAACTAATACTGTTATTTCTTTTCCTTTGCAAAGTTTTTCAATTGATTTAGGTATGTTAGTTCCGTTCACTTCTAAACAATTGTTTATGCCGTGCTTCAATAAATTTAAAACATCTGCTCTTCCTTCAACAAGGATTATTTCATCACTTGAAAGGAATTCAGGGCCTGCTGAAAGCCTATCAGGGCCTAATTCAACAATTTCACTTTTCCTCACAGAACTTCTTACTTTCTCTGTTATTTCTTGTGCTTCAGGAGTTTTAGCTTCAAGTGTTTTCAATAAATCCTTTGCTCTTTTCATAAGAAATTCTCTTTTGTTAATTCTAACATCTTCTATGTTTGTTATTTCAACTTTTGAATCGCACGGACCGATTCTTTGAATTGTTTCTATTGCAGCACCAATAACTGCTGTTTCTGTTTTATCTAAACTGCTTGGAATTGTTATTGTCCCGCTTGTTTTCCCTTCTTCTGTTTTTAATTCAACATCTATTCTTCCTATTTTTCCAGATTTTTGCAATTCTCTTAATTCTAAGTCAGAACCTAAAAGTCCTTCTGTTTGTCCAAAAATAGCGCCTATTACATCAGGTTTTTCTACAACGCCTTCAACATCTATTTTTGCATTAATAATATATTTTGCTGAAACTGGAGCAATTTTACCCATAAAACCTTACCTCCATTCTTTTAAAAAACAACTGATAAAGGAATTAATTTTCTTATCCTTTAAGTACATTCTATGAATTACTTTCTTATGAATTTCATTTATCATGATTTTGTGAAAGTGATTTGGGATTTAAATAATTGAATCCATTATCAACTGTTTTTTAAATGATTTTTACTAAATTAATGATAAGTGTGCCCCTAAACACTAACCCCTGAATTCATTGCAGTTTTTCAACAATCTCCCTCAGGTACCTTCATGTAGGGGCATAGCCTTGCCAAAAATAAATAGAATTTTATTCCTTTAAAAACATTGTTATATCAAAATGTTTTTGTAAAATTTTTTAAACTCTTATTAATAAGATTGTGTTGTGTTAATGAAATGAAGAAAAGGAAAAGCAAATCAATTAGGATAATCATGCCTGCAAAAAATGAAGAAAATAATTTGAAGATTCTTCTCCCAAAATTAATTAATTATAATGTAACAATAATTGATGATGCTTCCACTGATAATACTTCTAAAATCGCGAAAAAGTATGGTGCAGAAGTAGTGAAAAATAAGAAAAGTATTGGTCCTTCAATGTCTATTGAAAAAGCTTTGAAAAACATAAAAGAAGAAATAATTGTTTTAATGGATTCTGATAATGAACATAATCCAAAGGATATTCCGAAATTCTTAAAATATTTAGAAAATAATGACGTGGTGTTTGGGAAGAGAAAAACGATTCCAAGAATATCTGAAAAAATTCTTTCATGGTTTTCTTCAAAAAAAGGTGTTCAGGATTTATTCTGCGGTTTCGTTGCATTCAAGAAAAGTGTTTACGAGAGAATAGGATATTTTGAAAAAGAAAATACTTATGGTGCTGAATTCAAATTAAATTGCGTGAACAATGGTTTTAAAACAAAAAATGTTATGATTAAATCAATAAGAAGGAATAATCCAAGATTAGGGAATAGTATTAAAGCAAATTTTAAAATCTTTAGAACAAGTAAAAAGTTTTGGAAAAAATTGTTATTAAAATAATAATGAAAAATTTTTTTTATAAGAATCTTGAAAGATTGAAATGCGATTTTATTTCATTTTGAATTGAATACATTTCATTATAAATTTGTTTCTTCCAATTCTCAAAAGTGCTTTTGTAAATATAAACATCATAGATTCCTTTAAGAAATTTAAGAATTGGAGAGGTTTCCCACCTATTCTCATAATCTGTTTTAAGAATTGCTTTAAAAGCAATTTCAATATCTCCTTTATTCATGCTTACTTCAACGCCATCTCTCTTAACTTTAACTTTTTCTAATCCTACAATAAAATAAGAAATCTTAATCACGAACATTGTGTAATCATCAACTTTTTTTTCAGCAACCCAATTAATTTCAATTTGTTTGCCTGCGTTTGTTATTTTTTCCTTATATTTTTCTTCTTCAACAGTATAATTTTCTGCTGTTAATAAATCGTAAAGCAATTTATATACTTCTCCTAAATCAAAAACACCAACATACCTGACTTTGCTTGTTCCTGCTACAGTATATTCTTCAGACATGAATTAAAATAAAACGAGTTTAGAATAAAAAGATTATGATATTCTTTAAATTTTTTTTATCTAATCCTTAATGCATCAAGATTTCTTGGCGCACTTGTTTCAACTTTCATTATTTTATGCAAGGTTGATGCAATATCCAAACATTTAGAACTTTCACCATGATTTATTATTATTCTCTTTGGTCTTGGATTCAAGGATTTAACAAAATTAATTAATTCATTCCTATCAGAATGTCCTGTGAGCGCGTGTATTGTGTGATGTTCTAATTTTATTGGAACAAGCATTTTCTTTCCTTCATGTTCTAAATAAATTTCTTTAGCCCCGTTTTGTATGTCTCTTCCTGGACTTCCTTGTCCTTGATATGCTACAAAAATTAAGGAATTCTTAGCATTATCACTTAATGCTTTTAAGTATTCAACAGAAGGGCCTCCAACAAGCATACCGCTTGTGGCAAGAATAACGCAAGGACCTGTTTCTTCAATAACTTCTTTTCTTTCCTTGTTTGAACCAACTCTCTTAAATATTGGGTTTAAGAAGGGATTATGGTCTTGTTGGAATATTAAGTTTCTTATTTTCTTGTTCAAAAACTCAGGATAAGTCGTTGTTATTGCAGCAATATCCCAAACCATGCCATCAATAAATATTGGAATCTCAGGAAGCAATTTTTTTCTTACTGCTTCTTCAAGTATGAGCATTACTTCTTGAGCTCTTCCAACACCTAATACTGGAATTAAAACTTTTCCTCCTCTATTAATTGTTTTAGAAACATAATTAATTAAATCAAGTTCAGCTTCTCTACGCGGCTTAAGAACATCATCTTTTGAACCGTAAGTGCTTTCAATCATTACAGTTTCTAATCTTAAAAAACTTGTTTCTGCTTTATTCAAGAGCTTGCTATCCAAGAATTTAAAATCACTTGTTACAAGAAAATTATGGAAACCCTCTCCAATGTTTAAATGAACCATTGAACTACCAAGAATATGCCCTGCATTATGAAAAGTTATTCTTATATCTGGTGTAATATCATTTACTTCTCCATACTCAAAGCATACTGTGTGTTTAACCATTTCTTTTATATCTCTTGAATCATAAAGAACTTTTTTTGCTTCTTTTTGCGCTATATCAACATAATCTAATTCTAAAAGCGTCATTATATCTCTTGTTGGTTCAGTGCAATAAACCGGGCCTTTATACCCATACTTGAATAAGTATGGAAGAAATCCATGATGATCTAAATGAGCGTGCGTTATTATAACTGCGTCTAAATCTTTAATATTAAACTCTGGTGCTTCTAAATGCGGAAATGCATTCCTCTCATTAGCAACATTTACTCCGCAATCAATTAAAACCTTGCTAATAGGGGTTTGAAGTAATAAACAAGAACGCCCAACTTCTCTAAAACCTCCTAAAGCAGAAATTCGCACCCAATACTTTTCATTTCTATTCCAATCCACATAAATTTTTTTTCCAAGTTCATTCAAGAACTTCCTCCTATAATCAGAGTTCTGATAATAAGTTAATCTTATTGTTCTTATTATATCAGATTTAACAACAGGCGCTCTTCTTACTTTTGGAATCCAAATCGTATTATTCCTTATTTTTTCAAGAAGCGCTCCATTCTTACCTATAATTATTCCAGGTTTATCAGCTTCTATGATAACAATACTTCTTTTTTCATCAAACCATAAATCCTTAATTCCTGCTTCTTTTGGAACCATTTCTAAGATTTCTTTTTTTGTTGATTCAGGGTCTCTCAATAATATGGTGTCAGGCCTTACTTCAACTCTTTTCTTTATTGTTTCCACTACTTTTTTTATTGAAGTCTTATGATTAAATAAAAACAATTTGTTCTTTGTGTAAAGAACAATATTCGCGCCTTCAAAAGCATAATCAGTAATCATCGCGTCTGAAGGCAATAATTTTTTTATATTTTCAATTAATTTTTTTGCTTCCATTTAAAAAACCGATTTTTTTTCAAAAATTTGAAAATGAAATGAAATAAAATGTAAAATTTTAATATTTTAAATTTTTTTCAACTTCTGTTTTTGAAAGCTTGTTTATTCCGTTCTTATCAAGAACAAAAACAGTTATTCCCTCTCCAGTGTATAAATCCCTTCTTATCGCAGCATTTATTGCTTTCACTGCAATAGGAATAGCTTCTTTAATTGTAATCGCCTTATTTCTTAAATGTTCATCAAGAACGCCGTAAGCAAAAACGCTTCCACTTCCTGTTGAAACAAAATTATCTTCTATTAAAGAACCGTCAGGGCCTAAACTAAATAAATGCCCTGTATTATCTTCATCATAACCTGCGAGCAGCATTTGAACATAAAAAGGAAAATAACCTTTTCCTCCTGCAAGAATGTTCGCAAGAAGAGTAGCGCAAGCTTTTGAAGAAGGTTTTTTACCTCTTCTTATAGTCCATAACTCCATTTGAGAACGCAAGTACTTGATTATGAGTTGATTATCACCAACAGAACCTGCCATTGTTACAGCAACATTATCAGTAATTTTTTCAATTTTCGTAATTCTATGAATATTTAAATTCCCCATACTAACTCTTTGGTCAGCAGCAAGAATAACGCCATCCTTGCATACAATACCGACTGTTGTTGTCCCTTTTTTTATTAAATCTTTCATTTTGTTTTCACTTAATTGTGGATTCATGTTTTTGTCACCAAATCTTTCATTTTGTTTTCACTTAATTGTGGATTCATGTTTTTGTCACCTAATAAAGAATTACTCATAATTTATGTTTATCATTCTGAAATAATCACTTATAAACTTTACTTAATATATTTTTCTTAATAAATTTATGTGGGTTCGCCCGGATTTGAACCGGGGTCGCGAGGTCCCAAACCTCGAATCCTAGACCAGGCTAGACGACGAACCCACTCTTTCTTAAAATTCATTCCCCTCATTAAATATTTTTCTATGTATTTTTAAAACTATCTTTTTAATACAATATTCTCTGAAAAAGAACTTAAAGTTTCTTCAATTTTATTATTCAAATTCTTATCAATTTGCGTGCTAAAAGAAAGATAAACTTTATTTTTAATCTTAGAAATTATTTTATTAGGAAGTGATTCCCATAATTTTTTATCTATTCTTCCGTATTTTTTTGTAAATCCTTTTGGAATAATTACAAAAACAGTGAAAACATTCTTATTTTTTTCAAAAGTTTTCGCAAAAACTTCTTCAATATTCAATGTTTGTTCCTTTTTCATTAATTTTATTAATTCCTCATGCGCCTTTTTCACATTTTTTTCATCAACAA
>JAFCEQ010000010.1 GCA_017609105.1 Candidatus Parvarchaeota archaeon | reverse complement strand
AAAAAATACTCCTTATTAATGCGCTGCAAGCCAAGAATAATACTATTATAGGTTCTTTTAGTGCTCTTACTCTTATAAGGAAAATGAATAATTGCTCTACCAGTACGAATTTTTGACATACAAGAACAACAAAATTAAGGATTTAAAAAATTTTCTACTTTTTTATTACTAATAAGTAGTTTAATTTACAATTTTTTTCTTGCATTCAATAACAACAAATATTTATAGTAAGTTTATTTTCCTATTATTTATGCTTTGTGAAGGAGAGATTATTTTTAATTTAACAAAAAAGATTAATAAAAAAATTATTTCAGAATTAGAAAAAGTAATTCAAGAGTATAATAAGAAGAAAGGTGAAAAAACAAAAAACAATTATGATAATTCTAAAATTATTATTAAGATTAAAAGTGAAAGACAAACACTAACTGATTATGTATTGCCTCTTGAGAAGGAATTAAAAAATTTTTTAGGAAGAAATTATAAGATTGGAATAAATAAGATGGAAGTTAAGGATTATAAAATTAATTTTGTAATTGATAAGAAAGCATTAGAAAATCCAAAAATCCCTTTTATAGACAAACTTAAAATAAATGATAAGAAAGCAATGATTTATTACAAAAAAATAAGCGAAGATTTCATTAAAAATAATAATGTTGAGAGAACAATTAAATTAGTTAATGAAAAAATAAAAAAACAATACTATGAAGGTAAAGGAGAGCATCATGAAATACTTTATACTTCTCCTAAAAGAGAACCTGTTTGGAAGAAAAACCCAACAGAAGAAATGATAAAAAATAATTGGATAATGCCAGGACCTACAAAAGGAAAATGGCTTTACAGGCCTCAAGCAACAGCAGTTATTAAGGCAATGGAAGAAATTGTAATAAATGAAATCTTAAAACCTCTTGGTTTTGTAGAAATCATTAATTCTAATATTATTAGTGGAGAAGAAATTTGGGAGAAAACAGGGCATCTTGCTGGCATGCCAATGGAATTATATTATGTTGTTGAACCAATAAGCAGGAATCCAAAAGAATGGGAGGAATTCATTGATGAATTAAAAATCACAAAAAAAATTCCTTACAATAAATTTCAAGAATTAATAAAAATAAAACCTTTGCAAGGATTAACTTATGCTCAATGCCCAATTATTTATTGGTCTTTAAAAGGAAAAGTAATAAAGGATTCAACACTACCGTTAAAAATTTTTGAAAGAAAAGCAAACAGTTTCAGATACGAATCAGGAGGGAGGCATGGGATTGAAAGAGTTGATGAATTCCATAGAATAGAAATCGTGTACATAGGAACAAAAAAACAATTATTAGAATTAAGAGAAAAAATAAATGAAAAATATAAAAAAATATTTAATGAAATTCTTGAAATTGAATGGCGCACAGCATGGGTTACTCCATTTTATTTACAACAAGCAGGAGAGATTAAAGAAGATTTTAAAGATAAAATTTATGGAACCATGGATTATGAAGCTTGGCTCCCTTATAGGGGTAGTAGAGAAAAGAGTGAATGGCTTGAATTCCAAAATGTAAGCATTGTCGGGGATAAATATGTTGAAGCATTTAATATTAAAGGTCAAAAAGAAAAATTAATAAGCGGGTGTTCTGGAGTAGGACTTGAAAGATGGATTGCAGTATTCTTAGCGCAAAAAGGATTAGACCCAAAAAAATGGCCTAAAGGTTTTAAGAAGTATTTACCAAAATTGCCTAAAGGTTTTGAATTCCTTTAATTCTTTCACTAATTAAACAAAAAAAAATAAAGAATATTCTTAAAAAAAAGCATTAAATTTTTTTTAACTTAAAAAAACTATTTCTTTTGTTGAATGATGTTTTTTCCAAGAACATTCCAATAAATCACATTATCGCCTTCTGCAAGATTTCCTTGAAATTCTTCAGGTATTTCCATTTCAAATGTTTCATAACTCTCAGTATCCATAACACTAACAGTGTTTCCTGAAATACTTAAAATCTGTGCTGTTCTTTTATCTATATGCGGAACATCAACTTTAGTATGACTGCTTGTTACAATAACTTTTTTCTTTCCTGAAAAAACGCTTACAGCAGCAATTCTATACTTGGTATGTCCGTGCTTACCTGTCTTGCTTCTTGCAACATCAACAACTTTACAAGGTTCTCCATCAAGAACCAAAAATTTTCCAACTTTAGCAATTTCACCAATTTCCACTTGTCTTGTTGTCATAAGAAAAAATCAATAATTAATACCTTAAAAAAGTTATGCTTTAATTAGTTATTCTAATCTCTTAATAATAAGGGTTTAAGCATATCAATTATTGTGATTGCTGTGAAATCAACAAAAATAATAACAAGCCAATCAATTCCTGATAAACTAACTGTCTTAAATATTGGTTGCATGAAAGGCACATAAACAACAAATAATTGCAATATAAGTGAAAGAATTACTGCACCAAATAATTGCAAATTCTCAAAAGGATTAGTTCTAAACATTGACTGCTTCTCCTTGCGTATTGAAAAGGCAAAAAATAATTCTAAAAGCATGCTTTCCACAAACACTATTGTTCTTGCTTTATTAATAGGAAATTTTAATCCATAATATAAATAAACAAAAAAAGTTGCAAAAAAATCAATTAATCCTGCTACTAACGCAAATATTATTATTGTTTTTAAAAGATTTTTTCTCGGATCTCTTGGCTGTTTTTTCATTATATCTTTTTCTTCTCTTTCAACACCTAAAGCTAAAGCAGGGAAACCATCTGTTATTAAATTAATCCATAAGATTTGTATTGGAATAAAAGGTATTGGAATTTTCAAAAGAAAAGCAGTTAAAACAAGAAAAATTTCATCAAAATTGCTTGTTAAAAGAAAAATAATAAATTTTTTAATATTACTAAAAATGTGCCTTCCTTCTTCAATAGCTTTCACTATAGTGCTGAAATTATCATCAACTAAAATCATATCACTTGCTGCTTTTGCAACATCTGTTCCTTTAATATTCATGGAAATACCAATATCAGCATTTTTTAAAGCAGGAGCATCATTCACTCCATCCCCTGTCATTGCAATAATATTCTTATCCTCATCTCTTAATGCTTGAAGTATTTTCACTTTATGCTCAGGATTAACTCTTGCAAAAACATTCACTTCCTTCAAAGCTTTTTTTAATTCACTCGCACTCATTTGATTCAAGTCATCACCTGTTAAACTACGTTTATTCTCAATACCAACTTCTCTTGCAATTGCTTCAGCTGTTTTTTTATAATCCCCAGTAATCATTATAACCCTAATCCCAGCTTGTTTGCAAACCTCTAAACTTTCTTTAACTTCTTCTCTTGGAGGATCAATCATGCCTTGCATACCAACAAAAACAAGTTCTTGTTCAACAACTTCTGAATCAAATTTATGCATGTTCTTTGGAAGTTTTTTATAAGCCATACCAAGAACTCTTAAAGCATTACCCGCAAACTTATCCACAATCTTTTTTATTTCCTCTTTTTGTTTAGGCGTTAATTTTTTTTCTTTACCATCAATTAAAATCTTATTAGAAAGTTCAAGAATAATATCAGGCGCTCCTTTAACAAAAGCTGTTTTCTGTCCTGAAACTGAAAATATTTTAGTCATTCTTTTTCTTTCACTATCAAACGGAATCTCATGAATAAGATTATATTTCTTAATATCATCTTCATTAAATCCTGCTTTCATTGCAGAAACAATTAAAGCTCCTTCAGTAGGATCACCTATTATCTTCCACTTATTCTCTTCTTCAACAATGCTTGAATTATTGCAAAAAAAACCAATTTCAAGAGTTTTTTTCAGATTAAAATCCTTAGAAGGATTAAATATTTCTCCATTAAAAATAAAATCTCCTTTAGGTTCGTATCCAACACCTTCAACAGAAAAAATTTTGTTATTAGTCCAAATTTTCTTCACACTCATCTCATTTTTTGTTAAAGTTCCTGTTTTATCAGTGCAAATAATATTCACACTACCAAGAGTTTCTACAGAATAAAGCCTTCTAACAATAGCATTTCTTTTACTCATTCTTTGAACACCAATAGCAAGAGTGAGTGTTATAACAGCTGGAAGGCCTTCAGGAATAGCAGACACTGCTAAAGAAATACTCATAATAAACATTTCAACCCAATTATGTTCAATCATGTCACCAACAATAAATAAGAGAATAGCAAGAAAAATGACTATCACACCAACTGCTTTTGAAAACTTATCAATGCTTTGCTGAAGAATTGTTTTCTTTGGTTTTGCTTCACTTATGAGCTTGCTTATTTTTCCAACTTGTGTTTCATTACCTATAGCAACAACAACACCTAATCCTTTACCATAAGTTATGATTGTACCACTAAAACACATGTTTTTTTGATCAGAAATATCAACTTTTTGTTTTGAAAGTTTTTTTGAATTTTTTGATACACTAGTGCTTTCACCTGTAAGAATGCTTTCATCAACTTTTAGATTAGAAGATTCAATTATTCTAATATCAGCAGGAACTATGTTTCCTTCTTCAAAAACAACAATATCTCCTATTGTAATTTGCTCAGAAGGTATTTCTTTTTTTATTCCATCCCTAATAACTATTGCTTTAGGACTTGCTAACTCTTTCAATGCATCAATTGCTTTCTCAGCTTTATATTCTTGAAAAAAACCCATGACTGCATTAAGAATTAAAATAACAGCAATTACTATTGCATCACTTAATTCTCCTAAAAAAAAAGAAACAATACTTGCAATTATAAGTAATAAAACAAGAAAATTAGTGAATTGATTAAAAAAAATTTTTAATGGAGTTATCTTCTTTTTAACAATTATTTTATTCAAACCATGTTTCTCAATTCTCTTCTTAGCTTCTTCCTCAGACAAACCCTTTTTAGAAGTACCTAAATTTGACAAAACCTCTTGAATGCTTAAAGAGTAAGGATTCTGAATAACCATAATGTAAAATAAAACAAGGTTAGTTATTAATATTTTATTAATTTCTGAAACAAGTTATTTATTTAATTATTCTAAAAACTTCATCATCTTATTTATTTGCTTCACAAACTGAATATATAATTCCTTACTAATCTTGTCCTCGCCCCATTTTTTAAGCCTTGAACACTTAATTAAAAGCTTATTATTTAACTTAATTTTATCATGATTCAAGAAAGAATCCTTATTCTTTTGAAAATCAAGAATCTCATTATAAAGATTTCTTAATTGCAATCTTAATTCTCTCTTCCAATCAATTGAAATATTACGTCGTCCTATTTTATTCAACAAATCTTTCTGCTCTTTAGTAAGTTCAATAAACTGAACATAAGGACCTGTAGTATAATAAACTCTTTCTGTTTCACCACCCCAAGTATAATTACCAAGTTCTTTCTTAACTTCTATTAAAACATACTCTCCTTCCAAAACCCCTTTTTTTAGATTATAATAAATATTTCTTATTTTAGTATCACCAAATAATTCTTTGTATAATTTATAAATTTCATAACCATAAGAATAATTTATTTTATCAAGCAAAACACCAATTTGTTTTCTCATCTTATTACCAACAGGCCTGCCTTTCATAAAAAATCACCAATTAATTTCATTATTGAAAAAAATTAATTCTTTTTATTAAAAGTTTTACATAATTTAAAATACATTTAAAAAAAAAATTAAATTATTTCTTCATCAACAGTAAATGTAGTTGAAGAAGATTCAGAAGAATTATTTGTTGAATTATTATTGAAAAGCGAATCATTTGTTGAATTATTTAAATTAGTTTCAGAATTCAAATCATTTTCTTTCAAGTTTTCCACAAAATCCTTTAATGCTTGATTTAAATCAAAATTAGTTGTTAAGCTCCTTACTCTTAATTCTAAATTTCCTGAAAAATCATTCTTAATAACTCTTGCTTGCACAATAATCTGAGAACCTAATAATTCATGTTCCTTATTTTTAATAATAAAAACATCATCACCTGCCTGTTCAGATTTAATAAAAGCTTCAGAACCATTTAAGCCAAGAATTTTTTCAGCATTTCTACCAAAGAAAACAGTTCTAATTGTTGCAGTGCCATCATCAATTACAGTACTTAAAACTAAGTTATACGCAGGAGATTTAACTCCATGAACAGGGCAAACCCATTGATTATTTTCATTCTTTAATCTTTTCCCGCATTCAGGGCACACTTCAAAAAATGGTTTTCTTTGTTCAACTTTAACAATAGTTCCTAAAACTTCAACAAGCTCATTTTCCTTAATATCAGATATTCTTTTCTTAAGAAAATTTTGGGATAACTGCGCTTCAGGTAATTCAGGTGCTTCAGGAGGATTTAAAACTAATAATGATTGATTTCTTAAATGAATTTCTACACCGCTAAAAGGATTATCTTTAACATAAGCATTAGTTATTTTAACTACATCATTAGGTTTTAATTCCCCATCCTCAAGCATCTTAACCCTATGATCCCAAATAACAACTCTACAAGAACCAGTGTCATCAATGCCAATAAAATTTCCAACTTTACTTTTTTGATTATTCTTTTCAAATTCTCTTGTTCCTAAAATTCTTTGAACTCTTAAAAAAATTGAAATATTTCTTAAACCTGGCTTTAATTCATTAACTTTAAAGAATCCTGATTTCTGAGCTTCTGTTGTTAAAGAAACACCCATTTCATTAGCAACAATGTACGCTGCTCCTTGCTCACTCACAAGATTTGATAAAGCATTAATTTTTTGCCTGATTTTTTCCCTAATAATACTATCATCAATATTTTTCTCTTCAACTATTTTTTTTATTATATCTTCAACACTCATGTTAAACATAAAAATAAAACAAAACATACTACTTAAAAAGAATATTGTAATAAAAAGCACAAACAAATTTTCATTAAATAAAAATAGTGATTATTAATAATACTTAGTTAAATTTAAAAAAAATAAATTAAATTATTAAAAAATGGTTAATAATTACTTAAAAAATGCTTTAATTTCTGCTTTAAAATGCAAAGAATTAGAAATAAATCATTGCATTACAATGAATAATTTAAAAAATAAAAAAAACATGATTAGTTACTTCATTATAGGAGATAGAGAAAAAGAGATTTACAGAATAATGCATTTAAGTGTTTTAGCAGGCCCGCAAACAGCAACAAAACTATTATTAAAAAATATTGAATTCCATGATTTAATAGGATTAGAAGAAATATTGCAGATTAAAGACAATAGTTTTTTAAAACTTGCAGAAGAAAATTTCAAAAAAGGAAAAAAAGAATTAGCAGAATCATTAATAAAAGAAGCTGATTCTTACTTAAAAAGAAACAAATTAAATAACTTAGAAAATAATGAGTTATACTCATTATATTCAAAAAAGAAAACCGAAATCTTAGAAACTTATAAAAATCATTAATTTAATTCTCACTGAAATTCATCATAATAATTTTTCTTGTCTTCAAATTAATTATAGGAACTCTTGCAGGTTCTGGATGATGTCCTACTTTCTCTTGAAAAACAGTTCTTGATTGAAAACAACTTGAACAAACATTAATAACATTCTTATAAGTCCCAACTTTTGATTTATGAATATGACCGCTCACAAAAATATCAGGAACAGAATTAATAACCATGTGATCAAATTCCATAGGTATAATAGGGTTTCCTTGATGAACAGGCGTTAAATGACGTTTTTTTAATAAAAATTTCATTAATTCATCAACAGCATCATACCCTCCTGCATTTCTTATTTTTTCAATATTATTTGCATAATAATCATAAGAATAACCATGATAACCTAACACTTTAAAACCATCAAACCCGTCTATGTGATGAATATTAACAGTGTAAGGATTAGAAACCATAATCACATTTTTCATATGTTTTAAAGAACCTATGAATTCTTTATCAATAATTGGTTGAGGTTCTGCTAATCTAACAGCATCATGATTACCAGGACTTACGATAATTTTAATATGCTCTGGAATCTGAGAAATATATTCTGAAAAAACCTCATATTGTTTATAAATGTCCTTAATACTTAATTCCTTTTCTTGAAAAGGATAAATTCCAACACCATCAACCAAATCACCGACAACAAAAATATATTTTAATTTTTCAGCCATTTCAACATGTTTTTTATTTCCAATTCTTCCATTAACCCAATCAATAAATTTTTGAAATTCTTTTTCAAGAAACATTTTTGAACCAATATGAACATCGCTTATAAAAACAGCGTTCACATCTTCAGGAGAGTTTTTTTCTTCTAAATTAGGGATATCAGGAAAAATTATGTTATTAGCGAACAAGAAATTGTTGCTTTTTACACCAACAACACCAATAACCTCATCAAAAACAATTTCACTTGCAGAAGAAAAAACATCCTTATTTCGTGAAGTAACAATAACATTTATTTCACCAGTAGAATCTTCAAGTTCAATAAAATAATTATTTTTCTTTGTTCTCCTAACATCCCTAACAATGCCAATAGTTGAAACAAATTCATCATTAGGAGATGATAAAACCCTGCTTATAGTAAGACAATTATTTAATTCAGGCCTTGCTTTAAGAAAATCCCTTATTTGCTCATACCTATTATTATAATATGAAGTCCAATCTTTAAGCTCTAATTTATGTTTTTTGGGTTTAAAAGAATTAATTATTTCAACATTTGAATCGCTTTCACTTTGAGGTTCTATTTTATGCTTTTTAATTACAATCACAGGCTTAGTATTAAATTTGTTTATTTCATTAAGAGTAATGAGTTTTATATTTTTTTCATTCAAATAATCAAAAAAAGCATCAAAATCAAAATTCTCCCAATTAAAACCAACTAAAGAAGCATCAACAAGATAACCCTTATCTCCAAACATTTTGATTACTTCAGACAAATTCATTACAACCACACCAATTTTTCAATTAAATAAAAACTTTATTTAATAATAATTAAATATTCAAGTTTTCCTCAATAATTTTAGACAATTTTTCATTTGTTTCTTTATTAATGTTTAATTCAATTATTTTTGTTCTGCCATACCTTCCTTTACTCACGACTTTTGTTGAAATCACTCCCATCATATCTAACTCATTAATCAAATCACTTACCCTGCGTTGCGTTAAGTTTTTTAAACCTGCTTTCAAACAAATATTTTTATAAATATTATAAACTAAGCCAGTATGGTTTTCAGAATCTTCAGAACCAATTTTATCCATAGAAAGAATTGAATACAAAACAGTTAAAGATTGTTTTGGAAGCCCTTTTATAAGCTCTATTACTTGATCTGTTTCAATTTTTTCATCAGCTTCATCAATATGTCTTTCCAAAATTGTTTCACAATTCTCTCTTTCAGCTAATTCTCCTGCAACCCTTAATAAATCAAGAGCTTTTCGCGCATCACCATGTTCTCTTGCAGCAAAAGCAGCACATTTAGCAATTACTGAATCATTAACAGCACCATTAACAAAAGCAACCTTGCTTCTTGAATCCAAAATATCTTTTAATTGCAAGGCATCATAAGGAGGAAAAATGATTTCTTCTTCATTAAGTGAAGATTTAACCCTTGGATCTAAGTTTGATTTAAAAGTAACATCATTACTTATGCCAATAATAGAAATTTGAGCTTTTTTTAATTCAGAATTAATGCGTGTAAGATTATAAAGAATTTCATCACCTGTTTTCTTAATTAATTGATCAATCTCATCTAAAATAATCAAGATAATCATTTCATTATCAATAGCATTATAAAAAAGATTATAAACTTCATCAGTAGGCAAACCAGTGCTTGGAACATCAACACCCATTTCTCTTGCAAGTTGAGCAACAAGCCTATACTCAGTATCAGCAACTTTTCTCATCTTACAATTCAAGTAAATGACTTTTAAAGGAATCTTTTTATCTTGAGCAACTTTTTCTAATTCATTACAAACATGTTTTATTGTAACTGTTTTCCCAGTGCCTGTTTTTCCATAAATAAACAAATTACTAGGTCTCTCCATTCGAAGTGAAGGAGCTAAAATTTGAGCGCAAAGATTAATTTCTTTATCCCTATGAGGAATATCATAAGGAGTGTATTTAATTGTAAGAGCTTCCTTATTAACAAAAATACTTTTCTTATTCAAATAATTCTCAAACAATTGTTGAAGAGATATCTGCATTTTCACACCCACTCATTATTAATTTCCTTAGGAATATTTTAAATTTCTTATGAAACATTAAATTATTTCACATGAACTCCAAATGAAAAAACTAAGCTCCACTTGAAGTATAAGTTATTCAACTGAAATTAAGCTTATAAATTTTATTGTAAAAATAAGAAAACTGACACACCACTATTTCTTATGGAAAATAAAGTAACAGTCATTTATTTATTTTTATTTATTTTCTATATTGTAAATATATAAATATATAATAAAAATAAATTATTTTTTGGAAAATTTATTAACCCCTTGTTTTCTTATGGAAATATTTTTTTTATTTTCCAATGGAAATAAAGGGGTCTTTGGAGAATTATTACTTTTTTTATTAATCTGAATAATTGTTCCATAGGAAATAAAGGGGTCTTGTTTTTTGTTTTATTTTTTCTTTTTCTTCTATAAGTTCCAATGGAAATAAAGGGGTCTGTGCCTTGTATTTTTTGTTTATTATCTTTGATTACAATACTTTTTTTAATCTTTAACTTGATTTTTTAGTTTATGGTTAAAGAGAGCTCTTATTATTCAGAATACATTGGGAATTATTTTAACTTAATTGATAAGGAAGTTAAAAAGAGTTATGATTTAGCAAATGAATGCAGGAAGATGGGTTTGGATCCTGAGTTTAAGGTTGATATTCCTCTTGCTAATGATGTTGCAGAAAGAGTTGAAGCATTAATTGGTGCTGAAGATTCTAATATTGTTGGCAAGGGATTACCTGAGAAAATAAGAGTTTTTGAGAAAGAGTACGGGCCTGGGGATTGGAGGGTTTCTTTAAAAATTGCTGAATCAGTTGCAAGACAGGAATTCTGTGAATTTGAATCTGAGGAAAAAGCTCTTGAAATGGGTGTTCGTGCTGGGCTTGCTTATTTAACTTTAGGTATTGTTAGCGCTCCTTTAGAAGGTTTTGTTGAATTAAAATTAAAGGATAGAATGGATGGTAAGGGTAAGTATATTTCTTGTTATTTCGCAGGACCTATTCGCGCTGCAGGAGGTACTGCTCAATCAGTTAGTGTTTTAATTGCAGATTATTTAGGTATTAAGTTTGGTTATGCTTCTTATGACCCTACTCCTGAAGAAATTGAGAGGTATATTTCTGAATTAGATTCTTATAATAGAATAATTTCAAGATTGCAGTATTTTCCAACTGATGAAGAATTAGTTTTTTTATTAAAGCATCTTAGAATTGAAATAAATGGTGATCCAACAAGCAAGAGAGAAGTTTTAATTCATAAGGACTTGCCAAGAGCAGGCACTCCTTTAATAAGAGGTGGGATGTGTCTTGTTCTTGCAGAAGGTTTATGTCAGAAAGGAAAGAAAATAGTGAAACAAATTCATAAGTGGGGTAAGGATTTTGGACTTGATAATTGGCTTTTTTTAGATGAATTTCTTGAATTGCAAAAAAAACTTCATGCAACAGAGAAAAAAGAGGATGATTTAGAAAAAACAGTTGTTTCAAACTCGCGATTCATTGAGGATATTGTAGCTGGAAGACCTGTTTTTTCTTATCCTTTAAAGCAAGGAGGGTTCAGGTTAAGGTATGGTAGGACGAGATTAACAGGGCTTGCAGCAGCTGCGATACACCCTGCTACATTGCATATTCTTAATGATTTTATTGCAACAGGAAGTCAATTAAAGGTTGAGAGGCCTGGGAAGGCTTGCGCTATCACTCCTTGTGATTACATAAAAGGGCCTTTAGTCAGATTGGATAATGGTGATTTTGTTGAAATTAAAACAATTGATGAAGCTCTTAAGTTAAGGAATAAAGTGAAAAAAATTGTTTTTTTAGGAGATATTTTATTTAATTACGGGGATTTCAGTGAGAATGGCAGCATGCTTGTTCCAAGCGCTTTTGTTCCTGAATGGTGGGTTTTGGATTTAAAAGAAAAAGATGTTAAAAAAGAATACTCTTCTCTTGTTGAAAATTCTTTTCAAAAAATTTCTTTTCAAAAAGCTTTGGAGATAAGCGAGAAATTACGTATTCCATTACACCCTGATTTTGTATTTTTTTGGAATAGAATCAGTGTTGAGGAATTAAGAAAATTAGTTGAATTCATTGAAAATAATAGTGTTTTTAGTAATGATGAATTAGTTAGTGAATTAAGGATTAAGAAGAATATTGAAATCAAGGAATTATTAGAAAAATTAGGTGTTATTCATAAGGAAAGAATTGATTATTATTTGATTGAAGGCGATGTGTGCAAAGCATTTTTATTTCAAATAAAAAACAAGGAGAATAAGGGTTTTATTAAAGAATTTGATGGAAGAACTTCTCTTGAAATTATTAATAATAATTGTTTTATTGAGATTAAAGATGTTTGTGGCACTCCTATTGGAACTAGATTAGGAAGACCTGAGAAAGCAAAATTAAGAAAATTAAAGGGAAGCCCTCAATGCTTGTTTCCTTGTGGAGAAGAAGGAGGAAGATTAAGGAATTTAACAACTTCTTATGAGAAAGGATTTGTTGAATCAGGATTTGCTTTAAGATATTGCGAGAAGTGCAGAAGAGAAACTATTTACACTTCCTGCGAGATTTGCAATAATTTAACTGTTGAGCAGAGGTATTGCAATAAATGTAAGAAGATCACTGATGAGTTAATGCATTGTGGGCAGGAAACAATATTTTATTCAAACAGGAGAATTAACATTAAGCATTATATGAATCAAGCTTTGAAGAATTTAGGTGTGGAACTTCCTGTTTTATTTAAAGGAGTCAGGGGTATGACTAGTAAAAAGAAAATACCTGAACATCTTGAGAAAGGGATTTTAAGAGCAATTAATGAGGTTTATGTGAATAAGGATGGCACTATTAGGTATGATATGATTGAAACGCCTATAACTCATTTTAAGCCTTCTGAGATAAATGTTTCAATTAAGAGATTAAAAGAACTTGGGTATGAAAAAGACATAAATGGTGAGGAATTAAAGAATGAGAATCAAATTATTGAATTATTCCCTCAGGATTTAATTCTTCCTGATTGCGATTATAGTGATGCAAGTGCTAAAAAAGAATTGTTTAAGGTATGCAATTTTGTTGATGATTTATTAATTAAATTTTACAAGAAAAAACCTTTTTATAAATTAAAAACTCCTGATGATTTAATCGGGCATTTAGTTATTGGTTTAGCTCCTCACACTAGTGCAGGTATTGTTGGAAGGATTATTGGTTTTAGTAAAACTCAAGGATTTTATGCGCACCCAAGTTATCATGCTGCTATGCGTCGTAATTGTGATGGTGATGAATCTTGTGTTATGATGCTTATGGATGCTTTACTTAATTTCAGCAGGCAATTTCTTCCTGACAGAAGAGGCGGGAGAGCGATGGATGCACCGCTCGTATTAACAAGCAGATT
Organism: Candidatus Parvarchaeota archaeon; assembly: GCA_017609105.1. GTDB lineage: Archaea > Nanobdellota > Nanobdellia > JAFCGN01 > JAFCGN01 > JAFCGN01. Next base: position 4,319 of record JAFCEQ010000010.1, on the reverse strand, counting down.
AATACCTAATGAAGTTGATTCAGAAGTTCATGGAATGGATATTGTGAGTTATTATCCTAAAGAGTTTTATGAAGCAACATTAGAATTAAAGTATCCTTGGGAAGTTGAAATAAAACAATTAGGAGATGTTTTAGACACTCCTGAACAATATGAAGGAATAAAATTCACTCATCCTGTTTCTAATATGAATTTAGGTCCTGTTATTAGTTCTTATAAAACTATTGAATCAATGCTTGACAAGGTTTTTAAACAAATGGAATTGCAGGAGAAAATATGCGCTGTTGATGAAGCAGATGCAGGAGGCAGATTAATTAATAAGCATTTCATGAAAGATATTAAGGGTAACTTGCGTAAATTTTCTTTGCAACAATTTAGGTGCGTGAATTGTAATGCTAAGTATAGGAGAATACCTTTAAGTGGTAAATGCCCTGTTTGTAAGGGAAGAATAATTCAAACAGTTACTGAAGGAGGAGTGATTAAATATATTGAACCTGCTTTAAAAATATCTGAAAAATATGAGTTGCCTGAATATTTGAAACAAACAATTAAACTCGTGAAAAATAATGTTGAAACCACTTTTGGCGAAGAAAAAGAAAAACAAACAGGACTTAATGAATGGTTAAAGAAATAAGAGTTTTTCATAATTAATGTAATTATAAGAATTTTATTATTTTAAAATAAAATATTAGTGTTGGTATTATTAATGAACCCATGAGATTCGTCATTGCCACTTCTTTTTTTATGCAATAATACCCGAGGATTGAGCTTAAACCTAAGATTATTAAACCCTTCCATGAATTAATTAAGTATACGAACAAGATTATAAAACAAGTTATTGAATAACTTAATTTTTTTATATTCACTTTTTGGAATTTATTTAATAAGTAATAACCTAATTTTTTGAATAAAACATAAGCTATAATACTGCTTGTTAGAATAGTTAGGAGAATATAAAATAAATTATTCTTAACATTTATTATTTTGCTTATGCCTTCTATAACCCCGCTTCTTGCTTTTTGAATGCTTAAAAACGCAGCTAAAGAAAAAATAACATCGCTCGTGTTAATGCTTGCAACGCTTATTAAGAATTCTTTATCTCTTTCAAGAATGTTTTTCTTTCTTTTAACGATATCATTGCTTAGCATGCTTGCTTGCGCAGGCCCTATTGAAGGTATGAAGGATAGAATGCTTGCGCTTAAAAAACCGTTTATTATTCCATTAAAAATATTCTTTTTTTCAATTTCAACCACAACTTTTTTCATTTGAAAAGGTATTTTTTCTATGTTCTCAAAAATATTGTTTAATAATGAACTCACACCGAATAATCCTGTTAATAATGGAAGAAAAGGTTCTTTTAAATTTAAATCAAAATTTGTTTTTCCTATTATTCCTGAGAGAATAAAAATTAGTAAAGCAGTTTTTATTTTTTTTTCTTTTAATATTAAATGCAATGAAATAAATAATAAGAGGAAAGGGATTAAATGAGATATTTTATGATAAATAAAAGGTATTATTTTTAATTCAATAGGGAAGAACAGGATTGAGAAAAAAATTCCTCCAAGACAACCAATTGCTGTTAATTCTATAACTTCTTTTCCTCTTCCTAAAATAATCATTCTTTGTATTGGATGCAAAGCAAGGATTTCACCTTCATCAGGAGCGTTTAAAAACATTGTTCGAATGAATTCAAAGAAATTCATGCTTATTAAAGCACTAAGAAGAATATAAGCAAATATTTTGTTTTTTATTAAAAAAACAAGAGGAACTAATAAATTTGTGTGCAATCCAGGGATTAAGCCAAGGATTAAACCAATGAAGCTTCCTATAATCCCGCTAAATAAAAATTCAATCATTGCATAAATATTATGAAATCGTATTTCTAAAAAAATTTATTTTTTTTCTATTTTTTTTAAAAATTCTAAACACTTAATACTTGTTTTTTTCGCACTTAATTTTGTTGTATCAATTTCAATAACATTTTTTTGGTTTTCAAATGCTTCTTGCCCGCAATAATTGCATAATTCTGCTTCAACATTTTCTTTTATTTTTTCTTGTGAATACCCTCTTTTTTTAAGTCGTTTTATTAATTCTTTCTCATTAGTTCTTAATACAAAACAAGTAATTACATTCTTATTCTTTATTTTTCCTGCGAACAAGGATTCAATTATTATGTAATCCCAATGATATTTTTTCATAAATTTTGAAAGTTCTTTAGAATAAATTTTTACATCAATAATCTTGCATTTTCTTTTTTTATCATAACCAATTATTGCTTTCTTTAAACTTTCACTTGTTAGAATAACAGAATTTTTTAGATTTTTTTTCAGTTTAATGCTTACAGCGGATTTTCCGGTTCCAGGAACTCCTGTTATTAAAATTATTTTTGACAATTCTCTCACATTTTTTAATTATAATAATTTAAAGTAATTTATAATTATTAAACTTAAACATATGCAATTATTTTACTTCCACTCTCTAATGTGTTAATAAAAGTGTGGTATAATTCGCTTTTATTAGTTAATTTAATTTTTCCTTCAGAATTTGTTGTGGCAGTGAAAAGGTGTTCATCATTCACATAAAATTTTATGCTTGTTTTTTTCAATTTTTTTCCGAAATCAATTATTAATTGGTTTTTTGTTTCTTTTAAAGAATAATTTGTTTCAGTCATTGTTTCAGGAATTATTATTTCATCTTCATTAATTTCTTTTACATCAATACTGAGTTTTAATTTCTTTTCTAATTCCTTAATTGTTTTTCCATTTTTTCCTATAATTAATGAAATCTTGTTTTTTGGCACAGAAATAATTGCTTTTCCTTCATAAGGAATATTAACGATTATTTCTTCGTTTTTTCCTATTTTTTTTTTAATCTCTCTTATAATACTTTCTTTTGCTAATTCTTTTATTGGTGCCTGCCTTTTCTCACTTTCTTTTAATTGTTTTTCATTTATTGGAACAACAATTGTTTGTTCTCCAAAAGTGTACATTTCATAAACAAGAGAATTATTGCTGAAATCCCTTATTTCAATAACAGGTCTTGCTAAATCCTGTTCAAACATGCCTGTTGGTATTTTAACTGTTATTTTAAGCTCGTATGTTTTATCAACTCTTCCTTCTTTTATGAAAATAACAGTATCTATTACGCTTGTTATCATGCCTAAATCAATTCTTCCAACAAAACGTTGGATTGCGTCAATAGGCGTTGTTCCATGCAACACACCTGCTAATCCAATACCTGCTAATCTTAAATCAGTGAATAATTTAAAATCATTTGTTGTTCTCATTTCATCAAAAACAGTGTAATCAGGTCTGCTAAGCAAGAGAATATCATGTATTTCATCACTGCTTCCTAAATTTTTTGAATATTGAGTAACTTCATTAGGTAAATGCAAATCTCTTGGTGCTTCAATTGTTTTAACTATTTTATTCGTGCTTAAGTAAAATCTTGCTAAGGCTTGTGCAAAAGTGCTTTTACCATGTCCTGGAGGACCGCAAATTAATATTCCTTCTGCTTTTTTCTTTAATCTTTCTATTAATTCTTTGCTTAAATTATAATCCTGTAATTCAAGTTCTTTAACAGGTCTTGCAGCAGTTATTTCATAACCATCACTGAAAGGAGGTCTTGTTATTACAATTCTATATTTATTTATTTGAACAATTGTTGAACCCTTGCGTTCTATTTCAATAAAACTATTTTTTCCAAGTTTCGCATTTTCCATTAAATTCTCTACATATTCAATAATTTTTTCTCGCGTTAATTTCTTATTCTGCAAACTCACGAACTCCCATTCCCCTGGTACGCCTTTTTTTGCTTTAGGTTCTACTCCTTCTTTTAAGTGAATACTCATAGTGTTTTCATCAAAAAATTTTTCAATCTTTATTTTCGGAGTTTTTTTGCTTATTTCAAGAAACATTAACTTAATTCCTAATGCTTTAGCAACTTCTGCTTGAACTCTATCACTTGTTATTAAAATACCGTCCATATCCCAAGCTAACTCTCTTATTAAAGAATCAATTTCCCCTCTCTTAGCATACTTGATTTGTTGAGGTGATGGTTTAGAACCAGCATAATCAAGAAGAATTTTTCCTTTCTCACTTAATTCTCTTATTTCTTTTATTTCATTTAATCCCATGAAACCAATTTCTTTTCCAATATTAGCTTGATGTTCTAATTCAGCAATTACAGCACTATGAATTAAGAGTTTTCCTTTTATCTTATCTTTTTTTATTAAATCTGTTATGAAACCTTCAATTATTGAGCTAGTGTCAGGCACATAAACTTCTTCTATTGACCATTTATTATCTTCTTTTCTCATTTTT
>JAFCEQ010000009.1 GCA_017609105.1 Candidatus Parvarchaeota archaeon | reverse complement strand
TAAAAAATTTTTTATTTTTTTTAATTTAATTGTTCTAAATTAAATTATTTTTTTCATTAATTTAATAAAATAAAACTTACTTTATACTTATTATGTTAAACAAAAAAGCAATTAGTATGACTTGGGAAACCATAATTACAATAATCTTAGCACTAATAGTGCTTGTTTTTTTATTGTATTTAGTTTATTCAGGGATTAAACCTGCAGGAGATAGCTTAATAAACATTGGACAAGGGTACACGTAAGGTGTGAGTTTTGGTGGATGTTAGTTTAAGCACGATAATGAATACTTTAATAGGTGTTATTGTCTTAGTAGGGGTTGTCGCTGCCTTAATAAGTATTTTCGGGCTTTTTGAAGGAGGAGAAAACGAAAAATACGCTAATTATTTTAATTCTATTGACGCTATTTCAACAACTTCTTATGCTGAGGATACTGAATTTAAAGGTGATAGAGTATGGATTCAAATTTATGGCTCGCATGAGCATTCATACAATAACAATTTTTTTACTCATCCAAATGTTTGTTTTGATTCAGACTGCGATAAATTAATAGACGGTAAACCAGAAAAAAATTGTTATTCCATACTTCAATACCTTCTTACAAAAAAAATAACTAATGAGAGTTTAGCAATAACTTGTGAGAACAAGTTCTGCAATTGCATTGTTTATTTAAAAGAAGGGTGGGAGGAAGAAATTGATAGTACTTATTTTGACAACTTGCCTGAGAATCTACCGTTCACATGGCTTGAAAGCGAAGAAGATACTTATGCTACAGAAAGAGAATACGGTTATAATACTAAAGGAATGTTTCTTTCACAAATCACGATTTCAACAGAAGACTTAAACGATGATTATTATTACTCATACATAGCAAACGCTTCTAGTGATTTATGCGTGGAATTCTTAGGAGTTAATCAAGCAGGATTATTTCCTGAAGATGTTTTTGACGCAATTTATTGTTATCCAATGAATGCAAAAGATTACAAAGGAAGAAGCGCTTATTTTGTAAATAATATAGAAAAAGAAGAAGTTGAAGGGCTTCCACCAACTTACACAATAAGTGCTTTGCTTTACAATTATTTTCCTGAAAAAATTAATGTAATAAACACAATATTTAATCATACTCTTGAAAACCCGCAAGTTAAAATTGATTTTAATTTATGGAAATAATCATCTCAGAATACTTGTTTGCTCTTTATTTTAATCATTATTTTTTGCGAAGTGCTTCAAAAAAATAAAAAAAATTAATAATTTTGTTTAACTAATTATTTATTAATCAAAACTTAATATAATTTATTTGGGATATTGTGATGATACCAAAAATGATAATAAAAATAGTTGGATTACTTCTAATTTTTGTAATCCCTGTTGTTTTTGGATTCATGATTATAATCTCGCAAATGACTAACTTAACAGAAGCAGGTATTTCAGGCATAATGAAATCTATTATTGTACCAATAAATTTAGCGTCAAAAGAAGTTTCAACAGAATCAAGAACGAGTTATGGAACAGGCGAAATAAATTTTCCTGAAAAATTTATTATGTTTCAAATCTATGGTTCTGATAAACCAGTTTCAACAAGTCAGGTTACATTAGAACAAATTTTCTTAAACAAAGAACAACCACCACCTTATTCTTGCATTGATGTTTTACAAAATTTTTATGATAATAAACTCTATCAAAAATCTCAAAGAGAAAATTATGCTGAAACTTGCAAAGGAGTTTTTTGCGTGTGCTTTGCTAAATTTAAACAAAAACCCGAGGATATTGGTTTTTTTGTGGATTCTAATGATTTAACAAAAGGTTTATACATATTAGATTTGAGTGATGTTAATGTTGAAATGAAAGCAAATAATTATGTTTCTTCAATAACTTTTAATAAACCCTCACCATATAATGAAGATTATTTTAACACAATTAAGGATGCTTCAAACAAGTTCTGCGTGGAATTCTTAGGAGTGAATGATGATGGTTATAATAGTGCTGATGTCTTTGAATACATTGCTTGCTCTCCAATAACAACTTTCATGACTTATGAATCTAATTCAGGAACTCATTCAATGCCTGTTTTCCTCTCAGGCAAGAGTTACTCTGAATTTAATGAAGAGTTTATAAACCAGTATGATAACCTTTTGCTTTGGGTGTATAAAGAAAATGGAATAAATGTAAGAAGATTTAATTTTGATAGGATAAAAGACACGCCGAACATTGCTATGACTCTTGGAAGTGTTTAAAAAATGGAAACCTTAACAATGCTCTCAAACCTCGTGATTGCAGGATTATTCTTAGTTAGCAGTATTAACATTGGAGGTTATATTTTAAACGTAGCACTTCAAGATAATAAGCCAGCAATTTATTTTGCTATGGACATGGAGAACATGATGAACGCTCTTTACTCCTCTCCTGAAGATATTTCTTTTATTTACACGCCACCTGCTGAATGCACTTGGGTAAAGGAAGAAAAAGCGTATTATTGTTCTGACAATAAATTAATTATAAAGAGTGTTAAGATAACGCCTAATGCTGTTCAAGATTTTAATGAAGAAATGACAAATACTAATATTGATGATTTATTTTCTTCAGATTTATATAATAAAGAAGGCCATGGTCTTATTGAAATAACTTACAGTATCTTAAAAAAAGACAAGTATTTAGATGAGACCATGGTTTTTTGGTTTGTTTCTAATAAGAAAGACACTTGCGGTCTTGGGAAAAATGATTTTGGAATTCATAAAACTTATGACATCCTAAGTGAGAACACTCCTTTTAGTTCCTTAGATGCTGAAACAGGAAAAATAACTTTCACAAAAGAAAGAGAAATAATTGATACTTTATGCCCTAATTATTATATTATTAATGAGGAAGACACTTCTTTAAGCGGTTTTTTAAATAAGATAACCAAGAATTATTGCGGTTCAGGCATTAACGGAAGGAAAACAAGTTTTGATGCAAAGATTTCACTTCCTGTTTGGAAGTTTTATTTAAGTTCAAATACTGATAACATTCTTTGCGTTAATGAATACTTTTTTACAAAAACACAAGATATTCTTGATTCTGATGGAAATATTATTGAATCAGGGTATTTTAAAAAGATTAGTGTTTCCACTCCTCCTTCAGAACCGAAAGATTATCTTTCTTATGAAAAATATTGTATTAATTTAACTGAAGTTTTTGCTAATTCATACTGCGAGGATTATGAATTTTTCTTTGATTTTACTGAAGCGAATAATGAGATTTTAGACAAAATAAATTATGTTTACGAGTTTCAGGTAAGTATTACTCCAAATGATAAAAGCATTAATGTGAGAGCAGTTACGGGTGATGGTTCTTGAATAAGAGAGCAGCTATTTCAGTGCCTACAATTTTTTTAACAATGAGTTCAGTAGTTATTTTCTCTCTTATCGCGCTTATATTATATCAAAGTATGGGAAATTTTAATATTGTTCTTAGTTATACTCAATCACGAAGCATTAGTTTGCTTTTAACAGATCGTTTAATTAATTCTGCTGATTGCCTTGCTTATGAATCACTTTCTTATGCTTATTCACCTATGGAGGACAAGGTTATTGAATACAGGAGGATTTATCCAGGCATTATTGATGCGAGAAAACTTTTAATTGGTGAGAATATTGCTTCAGGAGTTCCAACTAATTTATCTAATATTTTAGAAGATTATGATGGTGAAACAGATGAAGAATTATTAAATAAATTAAAAGGCGGAGGCTTTATTTTTACATCATTAAACCATCCGTATAATGAAAAAGGTGAAGAGAGAACACTTAATTATTGTCCTTATGCAATGGAAAGAAAATCTTTTGGCACGAATTATTATTGCAAGTACACAAAAAACGGAATTAGTTATGAATTCTCTGATTGGATTATGTTATATTTAGGAAAAGGAAACGATATTAATAGCATTACTTTAACAATGAGTAACGAAGGAGGTAAAAGCACTTCTTTTTATGTTTTCCTTTCTCTTAATGGAATTGATTGGGAAGTTGTGGAAGTAACAGGAACGGGGAAGTATGATTTTGATTCAAAGAATTATAGGTATGCGATTGTAGCACTAAAAAAACCTGATAATTCTGAAGATTCTTATGAAGATACTTATTATAAATTAAGTGGTTTAAGTTTTGGAGGAATTGGAAACACTTATGATATAGCAAGAAATTTTCCAATAAATATTGGATTTGAATGCGCGAACATGTTCATTAACAAAGAAATTCTATTAAAACAAGCAGTTGAAGAATATGAGGACCAAACCAAGTGTGAGGAGAAAGGTTATTCCTGGGATAATATTATTGGTTATTGTTATGAAGAAAAAAACATGCCTTATAAAGCAGAAATCCTTTTTGAAATCCAACTTTTTGACGCTCAAACAAATCAGAGATGGTTATACAATAATGGGGTGTGCGGTGATGACGAGAATGATTATTGCCTTCCTTTTGAAGTGCATTACCCTGTTAAGATAAGATTCGCTAACGGAGTAGAACATTACGGGGATTTATACTTAACAAGTTATTTTAATTACAATCCAGAAAATTATAATCCTTATGAACAAACATAAAAAATTAGAGTTATTAATTAATAATAAAAGAATAGAGGAAAGAGATAATGAAAAAAAAAGGCACAAGTCCTTTAGGAATCGCGATTTTTATGCTAATCTCAGTATCCTTGATTATAGCTTATAGGGTTACTATGACTTCAATGACAGGGACTGCAACAATAGGAAAAATTGATAAATCAGTGCAACTTTCCTGCGAAACTATTTTAAACAATATTTTATCAGGAGATTATTCAAGAAGAGGAACAACAGGAAGAGTTCTTTCTGATAACATTAATTATGAACGTCTTTTAGAGTTTTACGGGATTTCAATAGATGATAACGGAAAAATAGAAGGAAGCATTACTCCTTGGGAGGAATCAATTAATTTAATTCGTTTAATGCCTGTATTCAGTGAAAACGCTGATTTTTATATTTGTTATGCTGATGAATGCTTAGAAGCGCAGGATTTTATTGAAAAATATTCTGCGAATAGAAGAAACTTAAATGTTTATGGTACTGCAAGCAATTGCAGGGTAGAACTTTTTAGTCCTTATTTAGCAGAGCAAGAAAAAGAAGCAATTATTTTATACATAATTGATAATGCGGGGGGAAACTAAAAAATGAATAAGAAAGGTGCGGAAGAATACTTAATAATGTTTGCGCAAATACTCATGATTGGTTTAGCAATAGGAGGGGTTTATTATTTAGATGCAACTGTTGGCAGGACATCAACAATAAAACAATACATTGGCGAGTCAATGAGCACTTCAGAGCAAATAAAATATCTTGAAGACCAAGAAAGAATGTACGCAACTGATTACGCATCATTCATGGCAGGAAGCAGAGGAGGATGTCTTACTATTAATACAGAATGCGGGTTTTACAGCACTAAATCTTCTGAAATACCTGAAGTATTAAGAGAGGATTCCATCCTGAAAACACAAGATTTTATTCCTGAAGACACTTTTTCATATTGGAAGAATTATGATAAGGAATGCGTTCCATCTCTTGAAGAAATTATTGGAACTATTGAAAAATATTTGAACACTTATTTCAGCAAAGCAGATGACAAGATTTGTTCAAAATTAAGCAATATGAATCCTGAGATTCCACCAACGAATTGCTTAAAATATGAAGCAAAAATAACTGATTATTATTATGATGATTCTTTAACTCTTAATAATAGTTATTCACCTAATTGGTATTTAGAAGTTATTTTTATTCCTAAAACTTTAAGAGAACAAACAATTAGTTATTCAGTGAATAAAGAGAAAATAATAAATTATACTTTCAAAACTGCAATAAAAATAAAAGATTTTAATGAATTACTAAAAATGTATGTTCTTGCAAAAGATTTTGTTTCAGGAGGCTATGGCGAGGAAGGCGATTCATGGATTGATTATGCTATAAAAAATTATATTAATTCAAGATTCGGCAAATTCATGATTGCATTAACAACTTGCGGGCAAACCAAGAATTACGGAAGAAAATGCTATGCAAAATATGATTGGAGAAGCGCTTTTCTAAGCACAACAACAACAAAATTAGAACGAACTGGAGACGAAGCAACTGCTTTTTGTAACAAGTATTTTAAAGGGAATTGTCCAGAACAATTTTACATTAATGATGATAATGAAAACCCTATTATAACTACTCTTCCATGCGCAAGAACAAACGCAGATGAATCAGGAGTATGGAAGTTTTTTAATGGTTATGGCGAGGAATCAGAACAATTGTTCGTTGTTTATGATAGCTCGTATTCAAAAGCAAGAAATGTTGCGAGTGACGGTTCATTATGTGATAGTACTAAATGCGGAGCGCAAGATGAAAATGGGAATTTTGAATCAGGAATTACTTGCGAGGAATATGCTTCAAGACTTGTGAGTCAAGCTATTCTTTCTGATTTAATTGATGAAATAACAAGTCCAGAATTTTATTCTTTTGAAGATCAATTAAATAGGAAAACAGCAGGAATAACCTGGAATATTAACATAATGGATATTAATGCTACAGCAGGGTGTCAAGGATTAACTTACACTGATTCAATAACAGGAAAAACCTGCAAAAGCATTTCATGCGATTTGAGCGAAGGAATGACTTGCATTACTGCAACACAAAGTTGTTATAACAACTTTCAGGATAAAGGAGAGGAGGGAATAGATTGTGGAGGAGTATGCACTCTTGGTGTTGAAATGGATTGTAATGATCATGCTTGCATTAATGATACTTATTTTGATAGTGTAACGCAAGAACTTGATGCTGAAAAATGTTTAAAAGACGGGTTTGAAGTAGTGCATTACGTAACAAGCGAAGGTTATCAAGGAACTGGGTGTGCTATTAATATAGTAATAGGAGATGCTGCGAGTTGCCCAGCAGGAACGCATAAAGAAGATATTGATAATGATTTTGACTGTTATGCAAATGAAAATGATGATTATTGTTAAGGATTAACTTAATGATTAAATAAAAAAAATGTTTTCAAGAATTGAAGGAAATGAAAAAAATTGGTTTAAACAAGGAAATGAAAAAAATTAGTTTAGTGCAAGCAAGCATCTTGCTTTTAATAATAACATTAGTTTTCACTATTCATTTAATAAATAATTCACACAATTTAATTGAACGCACAAGAACTCTTAATAAACAAAGATTAATAACTTTTGAATCACCATGCACTGAAACTGAGTGCAGTATAACTTGCGAACCAGATAATGATAATGTCATAGAATGTTTATCCTCAGAGGATTGTGATGATGGAAACCCCTGCACTCAAGATTTATGCGTGCTTTCTGAAGAAAACAGTATTGAACAAGAAGTTCAACCCTATAATGTAAACGGCAATTGTTATGCAATCACGATTTTGCCAACAGATAATGATTTAGGGTATGCTTGTATTTCATATGGGGGTTCATGCGTTTTTGATGATGCTGATAAAAATAAAGAAAAAACTTGTCTTACAACAGGAACAATCATTGATGGAGAAAAAAAACCTTATTGTATTTGCCCTTCAGGCTATGAAGTTGAAACAAATGATTGCGAATACATTGATAAAAATAAAATAGGAGTTTTTTCATGCTTAGATAAAAGTGATGGCTGCAGTTCCTTTACTTTAGATTCCTACACTTTTAAAGACTCTTGCAATAAAGGTAATGTAGCAGAAGGCACTTGTATTTGCAAAAAAACGAATCCAGAGCATTGCAGTGGAACAAAATGCGAGCACCTTCCAGTAACAAGTTACACGAGTTGCACAACAAATAACGGGCTTCAAGGATATTGTTTATATGACAAATGTGTAAGAACAGAAGTTATAAGTTTACCCATAAAATGGTCTTTCATGATAAAAGGGAGAGTAGTTGTAGAATAACTTCTTTTTAATAATAAACTTTTTTTAATCTTAGTTTAAAAGTATTTTAATAGTATTTTTTACTTTAAAAAAATTAATTAGGATTCATTACAATGTTTTTCACAAATTTTTATAAATGTTAACTTTATAAACACATAATAATACACGAATAGTGTTAACAATTTACAAAAAAATTAGAGGTGTAAAAACAATGACAAACGATAATACAGTGTTTATTGGTTCAAAACCGCCTATGAATTATGTCTTGGCAATTATAACACAGTTCCAAAACGGAGCTGAAAAAGTGCATGTGAAAGCACGAGGAAGAGCAATCAGCAAAGCAGTAGATGTTGCAGAGATTGTAAAAAACAGGTTCATGGAAAACAATCTTGAAATAAATCCTATAGAAATCGGAACACAACAACTTGAAGGAAAAGAAGGCGGAAAATTGAACGTTTCAACAATAAGTTTAACACTTGTAAGCAAAGGAAAAGAAATCAAAAACCCAAAAAATAAAGAAGAATAAGTAAGTATATAAAATCCTCTTTTTTTCTCTTTTTTTATTTTATTTGAGGTGTATTCATGAAAAAAGGAACATTCATTAGGATATCTTACATTGCTAAAACTAAAGCAAATAATCGCGTTTTTGACAAAGCAGAAATTAACATTATTTCAGGAGCAAGGTATGTAATACCTGGTTTAGACGAGACTTTTGAAAAACACGAAGTAGGAGATAATTACACTGTTATAATACCTCCTATTAAAGCATTTGGAAAAAGAAATTCAAACTTGCTTAAATTAATTCCAATTAGTGAATTCAAAAAACAAAAAATATCTCCTGTCCCGGGATTAATGCTTACAATAAATGATAAGCAAGGAATTGTTAGAAGCGTTAGTGGAGGAAGAGTTATTGTTGATTTTAATAATCCCTTAGCAGGCAAAGAAGTTATTTATGATGTTAAGATTTTAAAAGAAATAAGAGACACTAAAGAGAAAATAGAAACAATTATTAATGCGAGATTAGGGCTTCCAAAAACATTATACACAATAGTAACAGGCAAGAAAAACAAAATAATAATAAAAGGAATAAATAAAGAAATGCTAAAATATTTTGAGAAAATCATTAACAAGGACTTAAAAGAATACGCGAATTTAAAGATTGAAGTAGAAGCAGAAAAAATTGAAGCAAAAAATGAAGAAGTTAAGAAAAAAGAGAGAACCAAAGCAGAAGAAACAAAAGCAAAAAAAAGAAGCAAAAAATGAAACTAAAAAAGAAGCAAAATAAGATTTGTTTATATTCTTAACATTAATGCTTAACTTAATTTTTAATGCTTAACTTAATTTTTAATAATTATTATTAATTTTTAATACTATAATTATTAAATAATTATTAAAGAGTTTAGTTAATCGCAATTCTGGGTTTTTAACCAAAAAATTTTATGCAAAACACAGTTCCATAGGAAATAAAGGGGTATTGAAAAAAATTAATTTCACTCATTATTTTTTTACAATACTTTTTACCTTTATTACCATAATAATTATAAAAGAAAAGGACTATTTTAGTTATTAGTTAATACTATTAAAAACCAATTTATTTATTTACAATAATAAATAAATTTTATTGTAAAAAAATAAATTAATGATTGAGGGGAATTATTATGGAATCAATAATTGGAAATGTTATGGAAAAAACAAAAAAATTTGAAGGAATTAAAGCACCAAGACCTGATGTGAGCAAAACAAGAGATGTTGACGCTGAACTTGAAGAACTATTAGCACAAAAGAAAACAGCTATTAAAGTAATTGGTGTTGGTGGCGCAGGATGCAATACAATAACAAGAATGAGTGAAGTGGGAATAAAAGGAGCTGAATTGGTGGTTGTTAATACTGACGCCCAAGATTTATTGTGTTCTATTGCTGACAAAAAAATGCTTATAGGAAAAGAATTAACAGCAGGTCTTGGGGCTGGAGCAGACCCAACTGTTGGAAGAGAAGCAGCAAGAGAGAGCGAACAAGATGTTAAACAATTAGTGCAAGGAAGCGACATGGTTTTTGTCACTTGCGGTCTTGGAGGAGGAACAGGAACAGGCGCAGCACCAGTGATTTCTGAAATAGCAAGAAAATCAGGTGCATTAACAGTAGGGATTGTAACACTTCCTTTCCACATAGAAGGCAAGAGTAGAATGGATAATGCGATGGAGGGATTGGAAGAACTTGAAGACAATGTAGACACATTAATTGTAATACCTAATGACAAATTATTAGAGATTGCACCTGACTTGCCATTGCACATGGCGTTCAAAGTTGCTGATGAAATCCTTACAAACGCAGTTAAAGGAATTGCTGAATTAGTTACGAAACCAGGTTTAATTAACTTGGACTTCGCTGATATTAGAGCAGTAATGCAAGAAGGAGGAGTTGCAATGATTGGCGTGGGTGAAAGCGACACAGAGAATAGAGCTATTGAAGCTGTTGAAAAAGCAATTAATAACCCATTGCTTGACGTGGATATAAGCGGTGCGACAGGAGCTTTAATCAATGTTATTGGCGGTTCAAGCATGACTCTTGATGAATCAAGAGAAGTTGTTGAAACAATAAGCGCACGCTTAGACCCTGATGCAAAAATTATTTGGGGAGCTCAAGTAAGTCCTGACTTGCATGACACTATAAGAGCAATGTTAGTAGTGACAGGAGTTCAAAGTCCGCAGATTTTCGGTAAAGAAAAAACAATCGGAGAAGCAAGAAAAAAAGAAATAGAAAATGAATTAGGAATAAAATTCATTAACGAGTGATAACTTCATCACTTCCTTTCATTTTTTTTATTTTTTATTAATACTTTTTTTTAATTAATTCTTTATGAATTAAGAATCATTGCTAAAAAGAATTGAATTGCTAAAAAAACTTGTAGAGCAAGGTTTAATGAAAAAAACCTCATTACTTTAAACATTTCTCTTTTTTTAATAATATTGGTTTTTTCCATAACTTTTCTTATAAATTACTCTTGCATTAACTTAATTTTTAGAGGCGTTTTTTTATGAAAAAAAAGTCTTTGGAGGGAGATAATGGAAGAAGAATATTTTTTATTCCAAAAAGTTAGGAATGATTTAAAAAAATTAATTAAAGAAAGAGAAGAGCTTGAATCTCTTATTGAAGAGAACGAGGAATTCCTCTTGAATTTCAAGAAAGGAACTGAATTCTTAGCAGCTTCCATAGATCAAAACAGTGATTGCCATCTCTGCTTGCCAGGAATTTTTGAATATACCTTGAAAAAAGTTGAAAAACCTTGCTCGTTTTCAGAAAAGCATTTGAAAATACATCTTGGGCATTATGAAAAAAAGAATGATAAAAAACAGTTTATAACTTATGGCACGATTTACCTTGATTTGAAATCTTTATACAAAAATCCTTTCTTTAAGAAAAACAATTGTTTAAAAGAAACATGGTTTAAGAAAGAGGAAGATTAATCTTCCTCTGATTTGTGTTCAATAATTCTTATTGAATCAAGAGTTACTGTTACTGGTATTGGAACTGCTGCTTCAAGCAATTCCACAACAATTTCTTCTTTTAATTTATTCACTCGCGTTACTCTTGCTTTCTCGCCTTTGAAAGGCCCGCTTATTAATTCAACAATATCATTTTTGTTAATCTTTATTTGAATCTTTGTTGGTTCAAGGAAATGCTCAATTTCCTTCATGCTCACATTACCACTAATAACTCCTTTAGCATAACTAATACCATAAATTGAAGACACTACATCATCTCTTGAATCTGCTTCAACAAAAACATATCCTTTCACTCCAGGAGGAGCGAGTATTGAATGAATCTTACTTCTTCCTTTTTTAGCAAGCGCTAAAAGCTTGTCAATAACTTGATTAGCTCTTCCTGCTGTAATTCTAACTGCGTAAATCATCCGAAAACACCTTCTATTAACTGAACAAATAATTGAATAATAAATCCTATGAAACCAATTAAAATCATTCCAACACCAGTGATTTTTAAAACTTCTTCAAACTCTTTTTTACTTGGTTTTTTACTGATTTTAATCACTCTCTTATACTCAAGCAAATTATGCTTTAAGTTTTTACCAATTTTTTTTATTTTTAATTTTTTTATAAAACTCATTTTTTATGTCTCCCTTAACAAGTTTAGTTCATTAATGATTTAAATAATTTAATAATAATTTTTTTCATAATTGTTTTCTTTATAAATTTAATGATTCTCTTTTCTTTATTAATAAAGAATTAATAATAAAGAATTAATTAATAATTAAAACATTGAAAGATAATCTTTTTAAAATATTTTTTTCTTTAATTTATTTGAAAGTTGGGGTCGTCGTCTAACCTGGTAGGATACCGGGCTCCAGAGAAAAAAATTAATAATTTCACTAAACGCAAAAAATGTGATAAAGAAGGTTAACTGAGGTTAAAAAAATTTTTTTGAACCAATGAAGTGTTTGCTGGAGCAGCGAAGTACTAAACCATTGTTTTAGTATTATCGCGGAGATACCCGTTGGCGGGGGTTCAAATCCCTCCGACCCCACAATCTTTTTTTAACAAAAAAATTTTTTTTCGTTAAGTTTTTAAATAATTACTTAATCATTTCTTTTCATGTCAAGTGTGACTTTAGATTTAATAGTTGAAGGCGGGAAAGCAAGCGCTGGCGCTCAAATGGGAACAACATTAGGTCCTCTAAAAATTAATATTGGGGATGTAGTGAATAAAATAAATGAAAAAACAAAAGATTTTTCAGGAATGCAAGTGCCAGTGAAAGTCATAGTTGATACTGAAACAAAAGAATTTAAAATAGAAGTTGGCACTCCTTCAGCAAGCCAATTGCTTTTAAAAGAAATAAATGTTAAAAAAGGAAGTAAGACGCCAAAAACAGAAATAATCGGTGACATAAGTTTTGATAAAATAGTTAAAGTTGCAAGAGCAAAAAAAGATGATATGGCGAGTTATAAGTTAAAATCACAAGTTAAAGAAGTTCTTGGTACTTGCGTTTCAATGGGAATTACAGTAGATGGAATGAATCCAAAAGAAGTAATAAAAAAAGTAGATGCTGGAGAATATGATGAAAAATTAAAAGATAATATTTAAATAATAAATATTTTTGTAAAAAATTACTGCTTAGGCAGGAGGATTGTTAAAAAATGAAAAAATCCGATGTTATAAAAGCAATTACTAAACTTAGGGAAGAAGAAAAGAATAGGAAGAAGAAAAGAGCTTTTCTACAATCTTTTGATTTATCTATTGCATTAAAAGGAATTAATTTTAAAAAACCTGAGAACAAGATTGACTTAATAGTGCAATTACCTCATCCAAAAACAAAGGATTTGAAAATTTGCGCATTAGTTGATAAAGAATTAGTAGGAGAAGCAAAAAAACATTGTTCTCTCGTTATAGAAAAAAAAGATTTTGGAGAATATAAATCAAATCCAAGAAAAACAAGGAAGTTAGCAAGAACATATGATTTCTTTATTGCTCAAGCAAATATTATGGCGGATATTGCCTTAACTTTTGGTAAATTCTTAGGAAGTAAAAGAAAAATGCCTAATCCAAAAGCAGGACTTATTGTGCCGCCAACAGCAAAATTAGAAGCGCTTGTTAAAAAATTGAATAAAACAATTATTATTTCTCAATCAAAAGCACCTGTTATTAATTTAAAATTAGGAACAGAAGACATGCCTGATGAAGAATTAGCGGAAAACGTTCTCTCTGTTTATAATGCTGTTGAACACGCATTGCCTGGTGGGAAGAATCAAATAAGAGCAGTATATGTTAAATTCACGATGAGCAAGCCAGTGAAGGTGAGGGAAGAATGAATAAGGATAAAAAAGCAGAGAGAATTCCTCAATGGAAAATAGACAAAGTAAAAGAAGTAATGGAAGAAATCAAAAAATACCCTGTTATTGGAGTTCTAACCCTGAAATCACTGCCTTCAAGTCAATACCAAAGCATAAGAAAATCATTAATTGGAAAAGCAAAAATAATTGTTTCCAAAAAAACAATTTTAAAGAGAGCATTAAATAATGCGGGCGGAGAATTATCTAAACTCTCAGAACACGTAAATGAAATACCTGCTCTTTTATTAACTAATCTTGACGCGTTTAAACTTAACATGTTAATTGAAAAAAATCAAGTTCCTGCTTTTGCAAAACCAGGAGAAGTTTCTCCAGAAGATGTTGTAATAAAGGCAGGCCCAACGCAATTCACGCCAGGTCCGATGATCGGTGAATTCGCAATGGCAGGCATTAAAACAAAAGTAGAGAATGGAAAATTATCAATTTTAAAAGACACAACAATTGTGAAAAAAGGAGAAGTGATTGATGAAACAAAAGCCAAGATAATGAAAAAACTTGACAAGAAACCAATGCGTATTGGCTTAACATTAAAAGCAGTGAGTGAAGAAGGAAGAATTTATCTTGCTGAACAATTACACATTGATATTGAAGAATACATTAATAACATTGCAAAAGCGTATGCTCAAGGAATTAATCTTGCATTCAATAATGGTATTTTAATTAAAGAAACAACAGAATTATTATTAACAAAAGCACATAATGACGCGAATAATTTAGCGTTTAATGCAAGAATACTTACTTCAGAGAACACTCAGGACTTATTGCTTTTAGGAGAATCACAAGCAAAAATCTTAAAAGCAAAAATGGATGAGAAGTGATAAAAACTCATGCTGAAAAGCAATTCATTGCTTTAAACAGAAAAATTGGAGGTAAAAAAAATGGAATATATTTATGCCGCATTATTGCTGCACAAAGCAAATAAAGAAATTAATGAAGAAAACGTGAAAAAAGTAATGACAGCAGCAGGATTGCAAGCAGATGATGCAAGAGTAAAAGCACTTGTTGCAGCTCTTAGTAATGTCAATATAGAAGAAGCAATCAACAAAGCAATCCCAGTTGCATCAGCAGCTCCTGTAAGCGCAGAAACAGCACAAGCAGCACCACAAGAAGAAAAGAAAGAAGAAGAAAAAGAAATTAGCACTGAAGAAGCAGCAAGCGGATTAAGCGGATTATTCGGATAAAACTTTTATTTTTTTATTTTACATTCTTTAATTTTTTAGTTATTTTTAAAAAGATTATTCAGGATTAACTTTTCCTAAAAAAAATTAGTAAACTTGTTTTTAATGAATTAAATCATTTATTATTTTTCATTCATTATTTTCACAAGATAAGGCATTAATTCTTTGCCGAATTTCACAGGCAATTTTCCTTTTTTGCAAGCAGTTTCATTAAATGCTTTAACATTATCATCGTGCTTGCCGTCAAAAACAACAACAGGAACCGGAGCGTCAGTATGAGCTCCAATAACACTGCTTGTTGTATGATCGGTTGTTACGCAAATAATCGTGTTTTTAAGTAAACCTTTCTTGCTTAATTTTTCAATTAATGGAAGCACAAGATTTTCATCTATTATTTCAATCATTCTTGCTTTAAGAGAAGGATTCTTATCATGAGATGGTTCATCAGGGCCTTTAAGGAAAATATAAAACCCATCATACTTATTATAATTCTTGAAGAAAAAACGTAATTTTCGCTTACAATCAGATTCTAATGTTCTCGCTTTTGTTTTCAACGAATCCAAGGTTTTTATTCCTAAAAACTTGCTTAACCCTTTCTCAAGAAACCTTTCAGTTATTGTAAGCATTCGCAAACCATATTTTTTTGAAAAAAGAACAGGAATCTTATCCTGCTTGCTTGCATCCCTTAAAACAATAGCATTCACAACAGGATTATTTAATTCCTTCAATATTTTATTACTCTTCTCAGTGAATTGATTAATAACATACGCTGTTAAAACAGCATCAGGACTTAATGCTTCACACAAGTTTATCCTACAATGCTTTTTTGAAGGCATTGCCATACTATACCTCGTGCCTCTTACTTTTTTATAAAAAGGATGAGTGTTCGTAACAT
The DNA here is from genome assembly GCA_017609105.1 of Candidatus Parvarchaeota archaeon. Classification (GTDB taxonomy): domain Archaea; phylum Nanobdellota; class Nanobdellia; order JAFCGN01; family JAFCGN01; genus JAFCGN01. The sequence goes on along the minus strand of JAFCEQ010000009.1, from coordinate 29,478 downwards.
TCGCGCTTAAATGCTTACCAGTTAATATAACAAGTGCTCTATAACTCTCACCAGGTATCACTTGTATTTTAACTCCTTGAATTCTCATGCTTAACTTTTTACACAATCTTTTATTAAGAGTGGTTGGCAAACGATAACCCCTGACATTCTCAATTTCTTGCTTCTCATTTAATTTCACGAAATTCGCTCTGAAAGCCACTTGATTTTTTTTTAATCTCACACCCATGCCTCTTGCTTCAAAAGAAGCTCTTCCCTCATGATTTTTTAAATCATACCCGAGAAGGCAGAGATTAGCAACATCACTTTCAGGCATGAACCCTTTATTCACAGTATAAATTTTAGAACTTAAACCATGCCTTGCTAATAAATCCATCCCGCTTGTTTCAGCAAATTCTAAAGGAGTTTTACCTCCAAGAGCTTTTATTTTAACATCTGCCATTCCATCAATAATTATGAAAACAAGCTTTTTTTTCATACTAATTAATTAAAGTTTTTATAATTAAATAATTTGAGTTTTAATTCATTAAAAAAAATGCTCAATAAAAAAACTTATAATGCTTTATGAAAAACTCTTCCCATTAAAGGATCTCTTAAAATCTCATACCCTAATTCTAAAAACAAGGTCTCATACTTTTCAATTATTGGGGTTTCACCAGCATAAACATGATGAACATTATTCACTCTGCAAAAATTTTCAGCATAAAGCAAAAGATTTTTTACTGTTTCAAGCGTGCTTTCTGAATAAATTATTTTCAAAAATAATTTATCCCCTCTAAGCTTGCACCAAATAAAACCCATGAAATCAGGGGATTCTTCTATCCAAATCTTATCATTAAAATTAATTCCTTGCATGTGAGAATTAATAATATTATCATTAAAGCCCAGTTTTTTCTTCATTATTTTTTTTATGAAATCTAAATCATCAATTGTGTAATTCCTTATTGCCATGAGTAAAAAAAGAATAATTACTTGTTTAAATATTTTTATTAAAAAAAAGGTTAATACAAGGAATTATTAAAATGATGAATTACTAAAAAAAACTTAATCAAGAAATAAATCTTTGCGAACTCTTTCCATTACTAAATCACTAATATTATTAGTAGTGATTAAGTCATTTAATCCATTAAAAAAACAGGCTTCTAAATCAGACATAATTTCATTAATATTCTTATACACTATTTCTACCTTATTAATATCAAACATTTTAACAATATCAGAAGCATCAAACAATGAACCTTTCTTTTCTGCAACAGGAAATTCTCTTAAACAAGATTTTCCATCAACACTATTTAATAAGAACTCGTTGTATAATAAAGGCTCATTAGAATTCTTATTCATTAATTCGTAATGAATGCCTAACTCGCCCTTATTAAGCAATTCATAAAAAGGGAATAAGTCAATACGAAGAGAATAATCACTACCGCTTAAATTAATATTATTCTCATAATAAAAAGAATCCCTCTCTTTATCCCAAAACAAAAAAAGATTATTATTGCCATCCCTAACACGCAAACCCTTCCTATTAAACTTCATCATGGAAAAATCCGCTTCCTCATTAAGAAATAAGTCCACGAAATAAGTTGTTGAACAATCATTCCTCAAACCCCATAATAACGCGTCCTTATTCCTCTCATTAACGCGTTCCAAGTTATTTAACATGAATGGAACTGAAGGAGGACAAAAATAAAAACACTTATTTAAAACAAAAGGACGCTTCCTTTTAGAATAACTATTAACATACTCACTATCAAAACCCCACAAAGAACTTTTAAATCTATCAATATAATCTTTCTTACCACTATAACTCCTTTGAATATGATTAAAAGTCCTAACATACAAACCAACCTCATTACTTACTGCCTTGCGCACAACACTTTTTTGCAAGGAATCAAGACCATTAGGAACTAACTCTTTATCACGCAAGTACTTTAACAAGAACCTCTTATACTCCTTAGAATGCAACCTCGCAGAAAACTAAAACTTATTACGAAAAGACTCGTCATTACAATAATGTTTATCAGGGATTTTTAATAATATTGTTGGAAAAATCCGACCAGAAGGATAAGCTTCATGAGTATAAAGAACACGCTCAAATTTCATATTATAATTAATACATTAAACACTGTTTTTAAAAATTATTATATAAAAAAAGTATTAGTGTAAAAAAAGTGTTAGTGAGTGGGCCGTGAGGGATTTGAACCCCCGACCCTCTGGTTAAGAGCCAGATGCTCTGACCAGGCTGAGCTAACGGCCCGTTAAAAAGTTTTTATTTTCCTATTTATAAGATTTTTTATTAAAATCTTCTGAAAAATTTTAAAAAAATTTATTAAAAATAATTCATGTTTTTGCGAAAAGAATTTATAATGTTTCATCATTAAAGAAAAAATTATGGAAGAAAAATTTGAAAAACAAGCAGAATTAGGAAAAAAAGTTTTATCAATGCTTTATGCTTATAATAAAATAAATCTTGCTGAATACGGGTGGGTTATTCGCAAACACCCTGAATACTTATACAAACTCTCAAGGTTTGCAGAGAACATTGATAACTTGAATGTTGAAAAAGCGTATGAAGTAATTGAAAGCTTACTCAAAAATAATTTGTATTAAGTTTTCTAAAAAAATTTTTTATAAATTCTTTAATAATTATTAAAAAAAACTATATTCAAGAGATATTGAAATAAACATTAATAAATTATTTAAATAAGCACAAAACACTACAATACATGGAGAATGCTAAAAACCCTGTGCTTGTTGGTGATAATTTTATAACAAATTATCTTGCATTCCAATTAGCGCGTGCCGGTTTTTCACCAATGATTATACACCCAAAAGAAAACATTGAAAAAGATTTCAAAATTTCTCTCTTGGATTCTTCTTTTCAAGATTTCATAGGAAAAGAGAAGATGGATTCAATAACTATAAAAAAGATTCAGAAATTCAAAATTTTTTTAGGAAAAAAAGAATTAAATCTCAAACTCTCAAAACCATTATGCGTTATTGATGAAAACAAGCTTAATAATATTTACCAAAAATTGGCTGAAGAAAAAGGAGCAACATATTATTTCGGAAATAAAATAAAAAAATATGTTATTGCAGACAAAGCATACGGTAAAACAAATGAAATAAAATTTTCAACAGATTTAATTATTTTTGATAAATTAAATGAAACAGAAAACAAGCTTGAAATACAACAAGCAATCTGCACTTTTAATGAAAACAGGGATTACATCACTTATTTTTTTGATAAAGATTTAACAGAAATTCCATACGCGTGGATAATCCCATTAAATGATAATAAAGCATGCATAGGATATTTCACAAGAAAAGCTGATGACGAGAAATTCAATGAATTCCTTAATTATTTTGATGTAAATCCTTTAAAAAAATATGTTTTTAAAGTTCCTCTTGAACAACCAAGCATTTTATCAAGAAACAGAATTATTTACTTAGGAGAAGCAGGAGGCTTTTATAATCCATTAACAGGTTCTTCTATGAGCATTTCTTTAAAATCCTCTGAAATAATTATGTCTGCAATAAAAAAAGCGTATGAAGAAGAAGAGTTTAGCTCTGAATTCTTAAGAGAAAATTATGAGATTCCTTTAAAAGAAAACTATCTTTTAAATCTTAGAATCCTGCATAAACTAAGAGCTGACTTAATGAACATGAATAATAAGGATTATGAAATAATTTTTAATGAAATAAAAAAAACAATGCAAGATGAGAAAACATTAGAAATGAAGAACTATGATTTCATGCTTCAAGAACTCTTTCACAAAGCATTCTTAAACAAGAAATTGAAATTCAGATTTTTATTAAAAAATCTTAAAATCAAGTGAAATAAACTAAAAAAACTTATTCTTAAAAAATATGCTTTTTCATAAAGTAATATTTAAAAAGAGAGTTTATTGGATTAATATTTATGAAAAAACTATCATTGGTTTTCTTAATTTTAATTTCTTTTTCATTAGTTAAGGCGAGCACAATAATTACGAGCATTAATCTTGATAAAGAAATTTATGAACCAGGAGATTTAGCTAAAATTAATGTATCTGTTTTTTCAAATGAAGAAAAATATTTTTTTCCTGAATTAGAAATAAATTTCAAAAAGTATAAATCAGAATTAATTAAAACAATTGGAGGAGAAAAAACATATACTTTTTATGTAAGAGTTCCTGAAAAAGAAGGAAATTATAATTTAAATGTTTACTTAAGCGATGATAAAAGCACAACGCTTCAAAAAAGCATTGCAATAATTGTAAAACCCTTGCTCAGACAATTTATTTTAAATTTAGAACCCTTAGAACAAACTGCAATACCAGGAGAAATAATTAATTACAATTTGAGCATAACAAATATTGGAAGTGAAAAAGAAAGAATAATTCTTGAAGATTATAACATACAAGTATACAATCTCCCAAAGGATTACATAGATGTTGAACCAATGGAAACAAAAAAAATGGTTTTATCCGTGAAAATACCAGAAGAATTAAAAGACGGAGTTTATGAATTCAAGTTAAAAGCATGCTCAACATATAATTGGAATTGCGAAAACATAAGTTCAAGTTTAGGAATTTATCACAGAACAAACAATGAAATAGTGTTTCACAGCACAACAAGTGAAAATATTGGTTTAAGCAAAACACTAACACCTTCTTTTTATATAAAAAATAATAATGAGTTCATTGAAAACTATGTTCTTAAACTTACTTTGCCTGATTCATGGTTTGAAGAACCAACCTTGCTCAACCAAGATTATGTTTTAACAAAAGAATTCTTATTAAATCCAGGAGAAGAAGCAAACATATATTTTGAATTAACACCTCAAGTTCTTGGAACTCACTTATTAAAATACGAATTATTTAGTGAGAGAAGCGATAACGCACTTATTTCAGGAGTATTAAATGTTAAAGTAAGAGATGCGAATAAGATAACAGGCGCTTTCATAAACATGACAAAAACAAAATGGTTTTACGGAACCATATTAATCATGTCATTAATAGTGCTTGGAATAATAATTTATTTTTTATACAAGGAGAATAAAGAATATCCTTATTCAAAAAATGAAGTGAAAGTGCCGGAAATTCCAAAAATGAATATTGTTAAAGACAATAAAGAATTAGATGAGTGGAAGAAAAGAGTTTAAAACAATTAATAATAGTTAAAAAGGCAAACTTTTAAATCAATTCTTGTTTTAACATTTTTTATGACTAAAAAACCAAAAGGCATGCTCATTAAGAAAAAAGTAGTAATTGATGATGAAAAAACAGCAAGTTCTATTTACAATCGTGGAAAATTCGGAGTATTAGAAAATAAAAAACTCATTCTTAGTTTAATAGAAGCACTTTATTTAATGGAAAAAAACAAGATTGAAATCATTGATTTCAAAAAAAAACCACTAACAACAAAAAGTTTTATTCGCAGAGCAACAAGAATAGAACCAAGATTTTACATAAGATATCTTGTTTATAAAGACATAAGAAGCAGGGGATACATAACAAAAACAGCTTTCAAATACGGAGCAGATTTCAGAGTGTATGATAGAGGAGGCGAACCAGGAAAAACGCACGCACCATGGATACTCTTTGCTGTTAGTGAAGCTGAAAGTTTTGATTGGAGAAAATTCGCTGCAATGAATAGAGTTGCTCATAGTGTTAGAAAAAAACTATTAATAGGAATTGTTGATGACGAAGGAGACATAACTTATTATGAAATACATTGGAAAAAACCATAAAATGCTATTGTTTTTACTATTTAGTAGTTATTTATAGAAATTTTTTTAAATAGTTATTTCTTCAATATTTTTATGGATAAAACAAATTTGAACAATGTAATTAAAGATTCTAATTATATCTTTAAAGAAAAACGCAATAATTTGCAAAGAATTCATGAGGATTTGCAGTATTATTCTGCTAACTCAAACGTGTTTTATCTTTTAGTTTCTGAAGATGATGTTTTTAAAAATAAGTTTCTAAGATTTTCTGTTCTTTTTTCTTATGCTTTAAAAGGTTATGATATTAAAAAAATTGATGAAATCTTATATAAAAAAATTAACAACAATAAGTGTGAGGACGCATTAATACTAAAAGAATTAACTAAATTAAAGCCAAAAAAAGATAATATTGATTCTTTTGTTTTTCTTAAAAATTATTTAAAAAAAGAATTCTTACCAATGTTTTGGGAGTTTTTTAAAAATGAACAAGTGCTTTCAAAAAGTAAAAAAATAATCACACTTAAGGATATTGAAAAAAAATCCTCTAAAATAACTTTTGATTCTTTTGTTCTCACGCTTGATTCATTATTAACAGAATTAGAATCAATAAAAGAATTAAATGAAAAAGAATTATAATTAAAAAAATTTTTTAAAATAAAAGTTTAAAAATAAAACAAATATTGAAATAATTAATGAAGCGGGATGATGCTGATTGGCGTGATCCTAGGACTAATAATGCTTTAAAGCATTAATTCCTATGACGGATTAGGAGGTGATCACTGACCGTTCATTAAAATTTCTAAAACACATTGAAATAGAAAACAATATTAAATAATAAAAGAATAATTAGAAATAAAGAATAATTAAAAATGAATGATTAAAAAATAATTGATTAAAAACATAATCATGACTTGATTAATGCAAAAAATTATTTTTGGCGATGAATAATGAAAAATACTAAAACAATAAAGATTTTTTTATTATTAGCATTTATTGTTTTTGCTTTCTCATTTGCCAAAGCGCAAGAACTTAGAAAAGTTAATATTAAGATTCTTGGAGTAAGACAAACAGGAAAAGGCGAGGAAGGCGTTGCCGCTGATTTAACAGTTGAAGTAACAAATGGGAATGGAAGAGTTTTTGTTGATACAATGCCTCTTACAGAAATTGATACTCAAGCAAGCGCGAGATTAAGCCAAGAAGTTAGTTGCGATATTTTAGGCATTGATTGCAGTAAATATGATTTTTTTTACGTGATTAGAGGACAATTCCCAATGATTGGAGGTCCAAGCGCTGGTGCAGCAATGACTGTTGCTACTTTAGCAGCGCTCACAAATATTTCTGTTGGCTCTAATGTAATGATAACAGGCACAATAAATCCTGATGGAACTATTGGTTCTGTTGGAGGTCTTCTTGCAAAAGCAGAAGCTGCTTCAAAAGAAGGAGCTGATGTGATGATTATTCCTACAGGACAAGAAACTGTTTATGTTGAGAAAACAACTATTTTGTCTCAAGTGCCTTTAGTTAAAGAAACTCAAATGGTTCCAATAGATTTAGTTGCTTATTCAAAAGAGCATTGGAATTTAACTGTTGTTCCTGTTAGAACAATTGAAGACGCTTTTAAGCATGCTACAAATTATGAAATCATAAAACAGAAAAAAACAAAAAAAATTGATAAACAACTTTATTCAAAAACAATGAAAAACATGTGCGAGGATTTGATTGAAAAATCTGAAACCAAACTTCAAATTCTTAGCGAAAACATTTCCTCTATGAAATTATCTTACTCGCAATCACAGGAAATGAATGCCTTGCTTAACACTTCTGAAGAAAAACTGAATAATGCAAAAAAATTCTATGAAGATGAATCCTATTATTCTGGAGCAAGTTTTGCAGTAAATTCATTAGTATTCTCAACTTACGCAGAGAACTTGTTGAATTATTATTCTTCTGAAAACATCTTATTTATTGAAAAAATGCTTGATGAATTAAAAGAAAACATAACAATAACGCAAACTGATTTTCTTCAAACAAGAATCTTTGATGACATAAACGATGTTGAATCAATTGTTGTAGCAATAAACAGGATAATGGAAGCAGAGAAAATGCTTGATAACGCGTACAAGGATTATTATAATAAAGATTATTCTTCTGCTATTTATTATGCTTCCTTTTCTCAAGTAAGAATATTAACTGCTAATGAATGGGCGAATTTAACAAGCTTTTTCAAAGGAGATATGAATATCACTTTTAATAACACGAGATTAAGAGAACTCTCTTTAAAAAGAATTTCAGAAGCAAGCAATACAATAGCTTATGCTAAAACAGTTAGTAATAATGCTTTTTTAACAGAAGCAGAAAACCATCTTGAGAGCGCTAATGAAGCTTTTTCAAAACAAGATTACGCGTACGCTTTGTTTGAAGCAGTGGAAGCAAAAGCAGAAGCAAACCTTGCTATGGAAACAAGAGGTTTAACGAATGAAACGCTTTCAAATAAAATAAATGATGATATAATTGATGTGGAGATTTCTATTAAAAGCGCGGAAGAAAATGGTTTAATCCCTCTTCTTGCAATCAGTTATCTTGAATACGCTAATGCTTTTAATGAAACAGCGCCAGCACAAGCTCTTGTATTCCTTAATTATGCAAAACAATATTCTAAGATTTCTACTGCAATAATTCAAGCAATGCTTAACTCAAATAATGAGCTTAACCCTCCGAATGAAAACTATATTATTAAACCAATAACTTGCGAAGCGAATAAGAATCAATTATTCATTCAAGCTATTATGCTTTTCATAGGCATCACTATTGGTTTCTTGTACGCAGTGAACAAACCAAAAAAAAGAACTTAAAAATAATAAAACCGCAAATTCTGTTAAAAAAATTAATTAAAAAAAATAATTAATTATGAAAATAATTATTATAACGAATAATTTAAATATTGTATTTTGTTAATTAGTTTTTATGAAAAATAAAAAAGCAGTTGAAGGATTACCTTTAAAATATGTCATTATTGTTCTTGTAGCAGCACTTGCATTAGCTATAATCCTTGATGTTGTAGGAGTTGTTAACTTAGGTATAAGCCAGAATCTTGGATTTATTAATGACACAGTAACAACCAATGTTACAAACATAACAGGTTAATTTTTTAATAAATTTTTTTTTTAATTTTTAAAAGGTTTTTCTAATGAATAAAAAAGCAGTTGAAGGCGAACCTTTACGATATCTTTTAATCATATTCTTAATGACTGTTATCCTGACAATTTCTTATTCCATAATTAATGTTTTTAATGATAATCTTGTTAGCAATGATTTCAGGAATGATGCTCAAACAATTTTTTCAAAAATGGATGACTTAAAATACGGGAATTCAATGAATTCTTGGGACACTGTTTTAGTTAAAATACCTAAAAAAACTTATCTTATTATTCAAAACGAAACTAATTGCCTTTCCTTAGAATGGAAAAGAGAAATAGGGGTTTTATGCACTGAAAACAATATCTTAAATAATCTTAATTTATCCGAAGGAACTTACACTATAACAATTTATTATGGTGATATAATACAAGATAAGAATCTCACACTCTTTTTCAAGTAAAAAAAGTTTTTTCTTAATTAAAGAAAAAACTTGCTTGACAATATTATGCTGAAAACATATACTAATGCGCTTGTTATAATTGATTTACTGAGTTTTTCTTTAAGCACGAGTTCATCTCCAGAATTTTGAATAATTACAGTGTATTTCACAAGCAAGTAGTTTAATATAATCACATAAAATCCTATGAATAATTGAAGAAGATAAGTGTTAAAAGATTGAAAACTAAAAGTGAGAAAACTGAATTCACCTGAAAGTTGATAACTTACTCTTGCAAAACTATCTCCAATTAATTGTTGCATCGTAACTATAAGCCCGCAAATTAAAGGTGCAAAAAACACTGCTGTCAAGTACATCATGCTTAATGATTGGCTTAAACTTTGACGCAAATTTTTATTTAATAATCTTATAGTCCCTAATTGATTACTTAAATTAAACAAAACCTGGCTCGCGCTTGTTATTCCTTTTTTACAAGAATTAATGAAAATTGAAAACACTGTTTTAATTCTTGTTGAATACACGTTTTTTAATACACCAATTTTTTCATCAAAAAACGCTTGTTTTAATGTCATATTCCTTTTTTTAATTAAAGAAATTGCTTTACTAAGAAGTTCTCTCATGCCCCCGCTTGTATTACGCACTGTCCATTCAATACTTTCTTCAGGACTTCTTCCCTCACTCATTCTTGAAGCTATCATATATGTGGTGTCTATTAATGAATTCTCCATATTATTCATCTTATGTCTTAAACTAATCCTGTCCTTGCTTGAAGACCAATAATAAAAACTTAAGCCAGCACTAATTCCTAAAACAATTGAAAGAGTGTTTGTTCTTAATAAAAACCTCCAAAACCAACCTGAGAATCTAATAAAAGGGTAATAATCTAATAAGAAAATGAATCCTGGAGAACAAATAATAAGTGAAATAAGAAGAGAATAAAATTTTGAATTAAATGTTCTGTTTTTTAATTTAAAATAATTTTTTTTTGGCAATCCAGGAATTTCTTCAGGAAGTTTTATTTCAGAAAAACTTGCTGGCTTTCTCCTAATTACATTATTAGAATAAAATATTGTTGCAATAATTGAAATAATTAACAAAAAAACAACTTGTCCCATGCCTAAACTCATACCACTAGTAAATCCAATAAGAGGAAGCAAAGAAACAATAAGAAGAGGAAGCACTGTTCCAAAACTAAATAATATCAGAGTAGGTATTTTTAATGAATTCGCGTACTCCTTCATTTGATAATCAATATCTTTAAGAGTTATTTCAAGAGCTTTATCAAGCATCTTATTTCTTTTCTCCTCATCCTTCTCACTAAAACTCGCTTCTATTAAGAAAAGAGAACGCTTAAATCCTTCACTCCAATAACCCCATTTTTCAGCAATCCTATCCATTTCTTCTCTTAAATTAGTATTGCCACCGCTCAAACACTTCCATAATGCTTTCTTAAAATCCCTGCCAATCTTCCCATTATTATGCTTTGATACAAAAGCAAAAGCTTCTTCAAGATTAGGGTTTTGTTTCAAACTCACTACTAAATTCAATAAAACATCACTAACCTCTGATAAAGATTTTATTTTCCTTAAACTACTCCTGTTTTTAGGGTAATCAGTTATGAATTGCGCGGTTATGAAAGGAAGAAAGAGGAAAAGAAAGAATTTAACAAAACTAAAACCATTTAAGAAAAATAAAGGAGCTAAAAACAAAACAAGCAAACTCATTACTCTTGAGAAAACAACAACTTTTTGCGGAGTTATTTTTTCATTATTATACTCCCAATTCAAAAAATCTAATGCTCTCTTAAACTCATTACTATAAGATTCTTTTTTAGAAGATAAAAATTTAAAATACTTATAAGAATAATAACACGCTTTCTTGAAATAATTCTCAAAATCTAATTTTTTCATTAAAGAAGATATAAAACGAATTCATTTAAAAAAATATGCTTGAAGTGGGCTCGGCCGGAATCGAACCGGCGATTCCCGCCACGTCAAGGCGATGTCATAGCCACTAGACCACGAGCCCCTGTATTCTTTAAATAAAAAATTACTTTTAAAAATTTTATTATACCGAAACTATTTTTAATTAAAACAGTTTTAAACTAAAAATAGTGATTATGAAATTATTTATTAAGTTAACTAAAAAGTAATTGGGTGGTTTGTTTGAATGAATTAAAACAAAAAAAATTTGAAAAACTTCTGCTTGATTTAAGAGAAAAAGCAAGAAAATTAAAAGAAGAAAACAAATTAGGGTATTTTAGTTTCTCTTACGGAAAATACATAATATATGAGGATTTGAAAAAAGATGTTTTCAGAGTAGCTTATCATTGCTTGAATAAAAAAAGGAATGGAGAGGTCTGCGATAATTACGCTAACCTTGTTTTTAACAGAGTCGTTTTTGAAATAAAATGCAATAAATGCAATAAGAATATTTGGAAAATGAGCGGAAAAATAAGCATGAGCAAGAAAAGACAGATGAAAAGAGAAGGCAAACTAAACGAGCCATTAGAAATAAAAGAACTTTCTTGGTAAACCCTTTTTTTTGCAAGAAAAAAGCAAGTGAATAATTAATAATAAAGTATTAAGAAAAGCGTAAATCATTATTATAAACAATATAATTAAAATTTAAACAAAAAGTTTTAAAAGGATTCTTTTATCTTATAACGCTATGGCAGTTAAATTGAATATTGCAGACCCTAAAAATGGAAAAACCTATCAAGAAGAAGTTAAAGAAGAAAGAGAGAAAGAATTAATAGGAAAAGAAATTGGCGATATCATTGATGGAAAAATCATAGATTACCCTGGGTACGAGTTTAAGATAACAGGAGGAAGTGATAAACAAGGTTTTCCAATGAGAAAATCCTTACCAGGAAGTGCAAGAAGAAAAATCTTGCTTTCAGGCGGTGCAGGATTTAAACCAAAAAGAAAAGGAGAGAGAAGAAGGAAGAGCGTGAGAGGCAGGGTAATAAGTGAAGAAATTGTTCAAATTAATTGCGTGATAACAAAGAACGGCACAAAAAAATTCTTAACAAAAAAAGAAAAAGAAGCTCAAGCAAATGAAGAAAAACAAGAAGGAAGCCAGTAAGAAAACCAGTAAAAATTTTTTTGTTTAATAATTCTTTAAAAAAATAATTTTTTTAGTTCAAAAACTTAATAAATATCGGTTGTGATTTTTTTAATCATAATCATTCACATTTTCTTTAAATTTAAAAAGAAAAGCATTATGTGAATTTAAAGGTGAAAAAATGGTTGTAACAATAACAAGTAATAATTATGAAAAAGAAATAATTAATCATAAAGGGTATGTGATTATTGATTATTGGGCTTCTTGGTGCGCTCCGTGCAGAATGGCATCACCTATTTTTGAAGAATTAAGCGAGGAAATGAAAGAAATCAAATTTGCTAAATTAAATGTTGATGAAGAAAGATTAATCGCACAAGCGAACAAGATTAATAGCATCCCAACTTTCATTCTTTTCAAGAATGGGATTGAAATCGCAAGATTCCTTGGAGTAATGCCTAAAGAAGTGATGAAACAAAAAATAATGGAGGCAATAAAAAGAAATGAATAAAGAATATGATTGTTTAATCATAGGAGCAGGACCTGCAGGACTTTCAGCAGGCATTTACGCTGCAAGATATTCATTAAAAACAATTATTGCAGGCATTCCATTGCAAAGCATTATAACTCATGCTTGGAAAGTTGAAAACTATCCAGGGTTCAAAGAAATAAGCGGAATGGATTTGATTAATAAATTTGTAGAACACGTGAAACATTTTGAAGTGCCAATTATTGAAGAACAAATAGTGAATGTTGAAAAAAAAGAAAATCATTTTTTAGCAACAACAAGCACTAACAAAAAAATTAAAGCAAGAACAATAATTTTAGCAACAGGCTCTACTTCAAGAAAACTTAATATTGCAAATGAAGATGATTTTATAGGAAAAGGAGTGAGTTATTGTGCAACTTGTGATGCAATGTTTTTTAAAGATAAGATTGTTGCAGTTGTAGGAGGCTCTGATTCTGCTGTTATGACATCAATGCTTCTCGCTCAGAAATCTAAAAAAGTTTATATTATTTACAGGCGCGATAAATTAAGAGCGAAACCAATGATGGTTAATAAAGTAATGAAGAACAATAAAATAGAAGTTATTTATAATGCTGAAGTAAAAAAATTAATTGGTGATGATTTTCTTAAAGGAATTGAATTATCAAATGGAAGAAAACTTAGTGTGGAAGGACTTTTTGTTGAAATAGGGCATGTTCCTAATACTATTATTGCTAAAAGTTTAAGAGTTAAAACAAGCGAACATGGTTTCATAATTGTTGATGAGAATATGAGAACAAATGTGAAAGGAGTTTATGCAGCAGGAGATATTTGCGGTTCAAAAAATAAGTTAAGACAAGTAATAACAGCAGCTTCTGAAGGAGCTATTGCAGCAAGAAGCGTTTATGAAGACAAAGAAAACGAGGTGGTTTAAATATTAAATCCTTTTGAGAACGCGCAAAAAGTATTGAAGAAAACTGCTGAAATAATGGGATTAAACAATGATATTGTAAATTATTTAAGCAATCCGAAAAGAATTCTTGAATCAGAATTGGAAGTGCGAGGAAAAAAATACGCAGCGTACAGGATTCAATATAATGATGTTCTTGGGCCTACAAAAGGAGGAATAAGATTTCATCCAAGAGTTTCTTTAAATGAAGTTAAAACTCTTAGTTTTTGGATGACTTTAAAAAATAGTTTAGCAGGATTGCCTTACGGAGGTGCGAAAGGAGGGGTTATCGTAAATCCAAAAGAATTAAGTGAAAGAGAACTTGAAGAACTTAGCAGGGAATACGTAAGAGCGTTTTACAAGAATTTAGGTGCTTGGAAAGACATTCCTGCTCCAGATGTTTACACTAACCCGCAAATAATGGCGTGGATGCTTGATGAATACGAAAAAATTGTTAAGCACAAAGAACCTGGAATGATAACAGGCAAGCCATTAGAATTAGGAGGGAGCAAAGGCAGAAAATACTCTACTGCGCAAGGAGGAGTTTTTGTCTTAAACGAATTATTAATTAAATTAAAAAAAAGTTTTCAAAAAAAAGACATTAAAATTGTGATACAAGGGTTTGGGAACGCAGGAAGCAATGCAGCGAGAATACTTTACGAACAAGGATATAAAATAATTGCAGTAAGTGATTCAAAAGGAGGAATTCATAATAATGAAGGACTTGAAATTCCAGAAATTATAAAATATAAAGAAGAAAACAATTCCTTGAAAGGTTATAAGAATGCTGAGGAAATCTCAAACAAGGAATTGCTTGAACTCAAAACAAATGTTTTAATCCTAGCAGCACTTGAAAATCAAATAACAAAAGATAACGCGGCAAACATAAAAGCAGAATTAATTATAGAACTTGCGAACGGTCCAATAACGCCTGAAGCAGATGAAATTTTGAATAAAAAAAGTATAATGGTTGCGCCTGATATTCTTGCAAATTCAGGCGGGGTGATTGTAAGTTATTTTGAGTGGGTGCAGAATCTTCAAGCATATTATTGGACTGAAGAAAAAGTAATAAAAAAACTTAAAGAAAAAATCATAAAAGCATTAGAAAAAGTTTTGGAAATAAGTGAAAAGAAAAAAGTTTCTCTAAGAACTGCAGCTTACATCATAGCATTAGAGAGAATAATTAAAGCTTCTAAATTAAGAGGAGAATTATAATGATTGATTTTGCTTGCAAAAACATTAGTTTTAAAGAACTCTTAATGTGCAGTTATGCTTTAAACAAAACAGAGTACAATGTTCTCATGAAATTAATGAATTTAAAGGAGTTCATAAGTATTAATGAGCTTTCTAAAAAAATGAAAAAAGAAAGAAGCACAATACAAAAAGCAATGAAAAAACTTTTTGAAAAAAAATTAGTTATGAGACGACAAATGAATTTAACAACAGGAGGATTCATTTATGAATATAAATTAAAGAATAAGGAAGAACTAAAAAAAGAAATAATTAACTTAATTAAATCATGGAGCGCGAGTGCAATTAAAAAACTTGAAGAAGAATAAAAACATGTTTTTTTTTAATCAGATTAATCAAAGCATTTAAAAACAAGAATTCTTGTATTTTATTTTATGTCAGAACAGATTGTAAACATAATGACAGCAGGGCATGTTGATCATGGTAAAACAACACTTCTTAAAGCACTTACTGGTAAGTGGACTGACGAGCATTCAGAAGAAATGAAAAGAGGAATCACAATACGTCTTGGTTATGCTAACTGCACTATTTATAAATGCCAGAAATGCAAAGGCAGTAAAGCATATCAAACAACAAAAAAGTGTTTAGCGCATATGACGAGCAATGAAAAAATTCAAGAATTCAGTTTTATTGATGTGCCAGGACATGAAACACTTATGGCAACAATGCTTAGTGCCACGCCAATCGTTGACGGGGCTTTACTCCTTATCGCAGCTAATGAAGGAATTCAACCGCAAACAAAAGAACACTTAACAGCACTTGAGATTGCTGGAATAAAAAACATAATTATTGTGCAAAACAAGATTGATTTAGTTGATGATAAACAAGCTTTAAAAAATTATGAAGAAATAAAAGATTTTGTTAAAGGAACAATTGCTGAGAACGCGCCGATAATCCCTTTAAGCGCTCAACAATTCGTGAATATTGATGTTCTTCTTGAAAAAATGATTAAATTATTCAAACCCTTACCAAAAAATGATAAAGCAGATCCCTTAATGCTTGTCGCACGTTCTTTTGATATTAATAAGCCAGGCACAAATGTTTCAGAAATAAAAGGAGGAGTTATTGGAGGAAGCGTAAAACAAGGAACATTTAAGTTAGGAGAAGAAGTAGTTCTTCTTCCAGGAATCAAGAAAACAATAAATAATGTTGTGCAATGGACGCCTATTAAAACAAGAATAAACTCCTTATATATTGGGAATAAATCTGTGAAAAAACTTGGGCCAGGAGGGAGTACAAGCATTGGATTAAACATTGATCCTTACTTATCAAAAGCTGATTCATTAGCAGGAAGCGTTTTAGCATTACCAGGCAAAGAACCACCAATATTCAAAGAACTTCATCTTGAAATACATTTAATGGAAAGAATTGTTGGAACTTCAAAAGAAGTTAATATAGAACCATTAAGAATGAACGAACCTTTAGTAATTAATGCGTGGTCAGCTAAAACAGTTGGAATAATCACAAGCATTAAAGGAAAAAATGTTACACTAAAACTAAAACTTCCAGTATGCATTAACAAAAATGAGAAAGTTGCTGTGAGCAGACTTTTTGATAATAGGTGGAGGCTTATTGGATGGGCAATAGTTAAATAAAATAAGTAAAAAAAAGAATACGCGAATTTAAGGATTGAAGTAGAAGCAAAAAAATTGAAGTAAAAGAAGAAGTAAAAGAAGAAGCAAAAAAAAGAAGTGAAAGATAAGAAAGAAGTGAAATAAAGGAAGTAAAATAAGTGAAATAAAAAAAAATTTTTAGGTTTTTATGAAAAAAATCGTGGAAAACTTACAGAAGAAATGAATTATAACTCCTACAGCATACCCAACATAAATTAATTTTTTATTAGGATTATTCACTGTTAAACTAAAAAAAATAATGCTTGTTTGTTGAAAAATGAAAAACACATCAAAGAAGATGCTTATATTATTAAAAAAACTGTTTAAAACAAAAACATTATTCAAGAAGTGCATAATAATAATTCCAAGACTAAATGTTATTGCAGGAAGAAAAACGTCTTGCACATCACTCCCACCCATTATTCTTGAATAAAGCAGGATAATCCCGCTTTTTATGCTAACAATAATAAGTGAAACAGTGATTGGAATGAATAAAGGAAACAAATCATAATTGCTTATGAAAACATCTAAATAATACATAGGATAAAAAAGTAAGAATCCGAAAACAATCATTATGATAGAACCTATCATTCTTTCAAGAGTAAGCATTTCCTAATAAAAAAGAATTTAATGCTTAAATAAATTAACATTTTTATGAATATCTTTCTTGATACTAATGCAATAATTTATTCTTTCAATCAAAGAATAAATATTCTAGATGAAATTCAAAGAATTGTTCCAGGAAAAAAAAAGATTATTCTCTTAGATTGCGTGAATAATGAACTTCGCCAAAAAGCAAAAAGAAATTATGAATTAATTAAAAAAATACTTGATAAAATGAATGTTGAAATAATTAATGTAAGAAGCGCGGGCTCTGTTGATAATACTCTTCTCTGTGAAGCAAGCAAGAATACTAATTCAATAATCATAACTAATGATAATGAATTAAAACAAAAAGCTTTAAAAAAGAGAATTAAGGTAATAACTGTTAAGCAAGGCAAGTATTTTGATTTTGCTTGAGAAAAAAAGGTGTTTAAAGTGTATAAATTATTAACAATAAAAGATAAGATAAGAGTTCCACCATCACTTTTTGATAAAAAAAAAGAGGAAAGCGTTAGAAACGCAATAAAAGAAGAATTAATAGGGCAATTAACTAAGAATAAAGGCGTTTTTCTTGAATTAGTTAATATTGAGGAAATCGGAGAAGGAATCATAATCCCTGGGGATGGAGCTATTTATTATGAAACAACTTTTAAAATTCTTGTGTACGAACCTGAAATGCATGAAATAGTGCATGGAAAAGTAAATGAAATCGTGGAATTCGGAGCATTCGTTAGAATAAGTCCTTTTGATTCCTTAGTGCATATATCACAAGTAATGGATGATTATGTAAGTTATTCAAAAACAGGAAACTTATTAGGAAAAGAATCAAAAAAGAGTTTAAGCGTTGGAGACAAAGTAATAGCAAGAATAATTGCTATAAGCGTTAAGAATGCTGAGAATGCAAAAATTGGTTTAACAATGAGACAACCAGGGCTTGGAAAAATAGAATGGATTGAAGAAGAAAGAAAGAAAGCAGAAGAAGAAAGAAAGAAAATTGAAGAAGCAAAAAAAGAAGCAAAAAAAGAAGAGAAAAAATAAAAAAATAAAACAAAATAATTAAGAACCTCAAAGAATGATTAAAGAATTAATAAAAACAAAGAAAAAAATTTAAAAATTAAAGAAAATAATGAAAAACAAGTAAAAAATAAAAAAGGTTTGAAAAAAAATGAATGAGAACGCGTGCAAGAAATGCAAAAGAATAATTAAAGGAAAAGAATGCAGTTTTTGTCATTCAAAAGATGTTAGCTCTAATTGGAAAGGGCTTGTAGTAATTATTAATCCTGAGAAAAGCGAGATTGCTAAAAAATTAGAAATAACTTTTTCAGGCAAATACGCATTAAAAACAAGGTAATGAACCATGGAATTAAAAATTGAATCAAAAAACAACAATAAATTGCATGATAGGTTAGAAACAAGTTTCTTAATAAGTCATGAAGGAAATCCAACACCAACAAGAGTTCAAGTGAGAGAAGAGCTTGCGAAAGTATTAAAAAAAGACAAAGAACTTATTGTAATCCAATTAATAAGAACTTGTTTTGGACAAGGCAAGAGTGTGGGCAAAGCGCATGTTTACAATAAAAAAGAAGTAATGTTAAGAAACGAACCAAAATACTTGTTATTAAGAAATCAAATAATTAAAAAAGAGAAGAAAGAGGGAGAAGAGTAAATGGCGAAAAAAAAGAAAGTAAGAGCTCGTGAAGGCGGTAAAAAAGCAAGAGCTAAAAGGCCTGGAAGCAAGAAATACACAAAATATTCTGTTGAAAACGGAAAACTAACAAGAAAAAGAACTTGTCCTAGATGCGGGCAAGGAGTTTTCTTAGCAGAACATAAGGAAAGATTAACCTATTATTAACTTATTTTATTATTAAACAAGAAAGTTAAAACTAAATTCTTTTTTATAAAACTTCTTGTAGAATTCTTCCCATGCTCTTAAAGATTCATTATGCCTTTCCACCACATTTTTCGGAGCAAGACCAAACATATTAATATGATGACTTTTCTTTCTTAATTCAGAAAACAATTCCTCTAAATAATCTTCTTCTTTATGATTTAAAACAAAATCAATAAACCTTCCTTCATTCACACCCTTTCCTTTTAATAATAAAGTATTACCGCTTAATTCATTTTCTCCAATAATGCTTTTTGAAGGATCAAATGATAACACTTTATACTTAATTAATGTAGGAAAATAAGTGCTTAGAAGACTAGGAACATTATGAGTACTTATTAAATCACCTAATAATAATTCGTCTAAATTTATAACAAGCAATCCCTTATCATAAGGCTTCATAAGAGACCACTTAATAACATTATTTCCAGAACGATAAAACCCAAAATCCATTGTTATTCTCTTCCTAACATAACTCTTGCCTAATTCCTCATGTAAAATATTAACTTCTTCTTTATTATGAGGAGTTAAAACAGTATTCCTCACAACATCACCTAAATCATATGAAACACTAAAATTTTTTTTATTTCTTAAATCAAAACCAATACTCTTAACACAAGCATCAGGATTAATATCAGGTAAGTCAATTCTTAATCCAGCAAGAGGATAATAATTTTTGTAATCAGTTTGATGAGTTAATTCAACACATAATTTTTCTTTTTCAGGAATCCCTCCTGAAGAATAAGTTTTAAACAAAGCATATAATTTTGAATCATCACTCATAATAAAAAAAACAAAAATCACTTTTTTTAAATGTTTCCTCTTAATTACTATTAATTAATTCAGGGAGAAAAATTTTAATTATTCACTTAATTATTCATTAATCATGATTGTATTAGGCATTGAATCAACAGCTCACACTTTCGGAATCGGAATCTATGATTCAAAGAAGAACAAAATTCTTTCTAACGCAAAGCACATGTTCAAACCACCTTTAGGAATAGGAATGCTTCCAAGAGAAGCAAGCGAACACCATTACAAGGAATGCGATAAGATTTTGAAACAAGCATTAGAAACTGCAAAAATAAAAAAAGAAGAAATTGATTTAATCGCTTTCTCACAAGGACCTGGTCTTGGTGCTTGCTTACGAGTAGGCGCAAGCATCGCTCGCTTCCTTTCATTAGAATTAAAAAAACCTTTAATTGGAGTGAATCATTGCATCGCGCATTTAGAAGTTGCTAAAGTAACAACTCCTGCAAAAGACCCGATCATGCTTTATGTGAGTGGTGGTAACACTCAAATAATAGCTTTTGATGAAGGAAAATACAGGGTTTTCGGGGAGACGCAAGACATTCCTGTTGGTAATTTGTTTGATGTTTTCGCAAGAAACGCGGGATTACCAATGCCAGGAGGCCCTGTTATTGAAAAACTTGCTTTAAAAGGCAGGGAATACATTCCATTACCTTACGCTGTTAAAGGAATGGACGTTAGTTTTTCAGGAATACTAACAACTGCGAGCAAAATGATTGGAAAAAAAAAGATTGAAGATATTAGTTATTCATTACAAGAAACAGCTTACAGCATGCTCGTAGAAGTAACTGAAAGAGCAATGGCGCATTGCAATAAGAAAGAACTTGTTCTAGCAGGAGGAGTAGCAGCGAACAAGAGATTAAGACAAATGTGCGATACAATGTGCAAGGAAAGAGAAGCAAGATTTTTTGTTCCAGAATTCCAGTATTGTTGTGATAATGGCGCTATGATAGCTGTTCTCGGAGCAATAGAACACGAAGCAGGAGTTGAAACAAAACTCAAGGATTCAAGGATTAAAACAAAATGGAGAACTGATGAAGTAAAAGTTAGTTGGATTTAAACAAAATCACTATGATTCTCCCGCATTTGAGATTCACTTACATTCATTCTTCTCGCAAGCTCATGAGTGATTACTGCTTCAGTAAGCATTGTTCTTAATTCAAACAAATAATCCTTGCTTTTCTTAGGCGGAGTCCTCTTAGAATACTCCCTGCCCTTAATCGGAATCACTAAATCGCTTTTTGAAGCAAGAATTGATTCAAGATTAGAGGTTATGAGCGCTGTTCTAACCTTTCTTCTCTTGCAAATATCATAAATGTGATTATAATAATAATGCTCAAAACCTTTTTCACCACTTAAATATTCTTGCCCGCTTCCACTTATAATAATAACTAAATCATTCTCTTTCATTCTTGGACTCTCAGCTGACTTAGGATTAGTTAATTGAAACCCTAAATTCTTCCACCTGTTTATAATATAATTGCTTACAATACCGCATTGATAATGTCCAGTGATGAAAATCCTATTTCTTTTATTATTAATTAAGTGTTCTGTTAATTCATCAAGCTTTTCTTCATTCTGAACAAAATTTAATGAATCCAAAATTTTTTCATAACTCGTTTTAATGCTTTTTTCATGCCCAAAATAATAATCATTGAAAGCTGTTAAAGTCATTAAAAGTTTTAATTCAAAAGAAGTTCCAAGAAAAGTTAAAGGCAAGTGCTTCACTACCTCGCCATTAATATCATACTCTTTTTTTTCAGGTCTTTCATCCTCAATTTTAATTATTTCATCACTTAATCTTGCAACTGTTGAATCCTTTTTTGTTGTTAAAGAAACAACACTCACGTCCTTATTAACCACTCTTAACCTGCTTGTCACATAAGGAGTTTCTCCAGAACCGCTTGCAACAAGAAGCAATCCCTCTTTTAAGGATTCAATTTTGTAATCATCTCCAATCATGAACGAACTGAACGGCTTATTATCATTGAAAACGCTTGAGAAGAACTCACAAACATAACCTGTTCTTCCAGAACCAAGAACAAAAAACTTCTTGTTCTCCTCTAATAAATCCTTAAGATAACTTAATTTTTTTAAATCAAGAGAATAATTCAAATTATTAACTAATTTATTGTAAAGGATTTGGTAAGCACTCATTAATTAAAAAACAAAAAAAGCAATGATTAAAAAGATTACTTAAATAAAAAATAATTATGAAAATCTTAGCAAGAGCAGCTGAAGCAATAATCATTGATAAAGGAAGAACAATAATAAAAAAAAGAATAAAAAAAGGTTATAGGATTAAGAGTTTAGACCTTAAACTAAGAAAAGAAAGAACAAACCTTGAATACAAATTAATAAATAAAGCGCGAAGAATTGGGATTAACGCACCGTCACTTGTTGAGAAAAAAAACTTTGAAATAATAATGGAGAAATTAGAAGGAAAACAAGTTAAAGAAGTCCTAAATGAAGAAAACCTTTCTTTTATTGCACAAGAAATCGGAAGACAATTAGCATTACTTCATAAATATGATATTATTCACGGTGATTTAACAACAAGCAACATGATTTTTTTTAACAATAAAATTTATTTCATTGATTTCGGGCTTGGCTTCTTCTCACAAAAAATTGAAGACAAAGCAACGGACTTATACCTCTTAAAACAATCAATCATGAGCAAGCACGCAAAATTCTTTAACAAATTCTTTAATGAAATAATTAAAGAATACAAAAAAAACTATGATAATTCAGAGAATATTATGAACAGATTAAAAATAATTGAAAAAAGACGAAGATATACTATTTAATTTTTGTAAATTTGAATGAAATAAATAATGAATGGGCATTCTTAATAAAAAAAGCAAGAGAAGTTCAAAAAAATGCTTATGCTCCTTACTCAAATTATAATGTGGGAGCATGTCTTAAAAGCACTTCAGGAAAAATTTATTCAGGTTGCAATGTAGAACATTCTTTATACACTCTTACAACACACGCAGAAGTAAACGCAATTGATACAATGATAGCAAGTGAAGGAGCAAACGCAAGAATTGAAGTTCTTGCAATCACTATTCCTAAAAAATCAGAAAAACCAAATTTTCCTTGTGGACTATGCAGGGCGAAAATAAGTGAACATATGAAAAATCCTGAAATTCCTATACTAACTTCATTTCCGAGCGGAGACTTAGTTAGGATCGCTTCTCTTGAAGAACTTTACCCGCACAAGTCTTTTAAGAGTTTAAATTAAATAAAAAAATTTTCTTCTTTAACAAACATAACCAAAACTCTTTTAAATAAAATAAAACTCTTTTACTTTTAAGATATGCAATGCATTAAAGCATAGCATACTCGAGGTGATTTATAAAATGGCAAGAATGCATTCAAGAAAAAGAGGAAGAAGCGGGAGCACAAAACCCGTTATTAAAGACAAACCCTTATGGGTGAAATATTCTAAAAAAGAAGTTGAACAAATCATTATTAAACTCGCTAAAGAAGGATTAACAAGCGCTAAAATTGGCTTAAAACTAAGAGATGTTTATGGAATCCCGGACGCGAAAATCATAACAGGAAAAAAAATTTCTAAAATATTAGAAGAAAACAATTTAATGCCTGAAATACCATTTGACTTGCTTGACTTAATGAGAAAATCAGTTAAAATAAGAAAACACTTAGAATCAAACAACAAAGACCTAAAAAATAAAAGAAGCTTACAACTCACAGAAGCAAAAATCCTAAGATTAAGCAAGTACTACAAGAAAAAAGGAAAACTACCGAAAAATTGGAAATACAATCCAGAAAAAGCAAAACTATTAGTTGAGTAAGAACCTCTGTAAGAACCTACGGTTCACTAATCACAGAGTGATTGTGCCCAAGTTGCACCAGTAACTTAGGGCTTACTAACTCCCTCAAAAAAACTCCAGCAACCGTAATAACTAATAACTTTAATATGTTCTTTGGAGTGAGGGCAGCAATTAGTATTAAATCATTATATGTTCTTTGGAGTAACTTACACTTTTCTTACAAGTAAGAACTTCCAGCGGGTTCACTAATCACAAAGTGATTGTGCCCAAGTTACCCCAGTAACTTAGGGCTTACTAACTCCAGCAACCAGTATTATGTTCTTTTTGGGGCAGTAAAAAACTGCATTACAACAAAGCATATTTAAAGATTAAGATTATTTTTTTAAGAGAAATGAACTCAAATAATAAAAACAATAATAAACTCAGTCCTTCAAAAATAGTGACTTATTATAAATGCCCGCGAAAATACTGGTATAAATACATAAAAAAAATACCTGAGCCAAGCACTGAAGCAACAATTAGAGGAACAATTTTTCACAAAATTCTTGAAGATTTTTATGACTTACTGGAACCCAAAAAATTAAAAGGATTATCATTCACGCAAATAAAAGATTTTTTTCAAAACATGCTAATAAACTTGCTTCAAATTGAATGGAATAAAATAGGAAAAGAATATGAAGATGTTTTCACAAGAGAAAGCAAAGACTATTTTTTTGAAGAAACAAAAGAATTCCTTGATTTCTATGCTGTAAAAGAAGCTTACAAGATTTACCAATTCCTTAAAAAAAGCAATCCTGAAGATAAATGGTTTGAACTTAATTTTAACACAATGTTTAAGCCGAAATCAAGAGAAGAATACATTTCCACAGAAGAAGTGCACGGTTATATTGATAAAACAGTGAACTTGTTTGGAAAAGGAATTGGAATCGTGGATTACAAGACAAGCAAGACGAACTTACCTCATTACTTAGATAAATCTCACAAAATACAACTCAAAGTTTATGCTTACTTATATTATAAGGAGCACGGCATTCTCCCAACTTACGGAAGCATATATTACGCGAGGGATGGAGAAACAATTTATTATGAAGTGAAAAAAGAAGACATAAAAAAAGTTGAACAAATGATAAGTGAGATAAAAAACAAGGAAGAAAAAATTAAGAATTTCCCGAAAAACAAAACAGGGCTTTGCGAGTACTGTTTTTACAAAAATATTTGTGACAAACAAGAATAATTAAAGAAGAATTACTCAAATTATTTTTTTTAGCAAAACTTTTTAAATCATGTTAATTTAAAAATAATTTAAAAAAATTTAAGAAAAAACCCTTAAATCTTATGAAAAATAAGTAAGGAAAACCTTATAAAACAAAAAATAAGATTTAGAAGAGTGAATTAGGTGTTAAAAAAAATGCCAAAAAAAACAAGAAGAACTGTAATAAAGAAAAAAGAAAAAAAATGGTTTAAAGTGTTTGCTCCGAAATTATTAGGAGAAACAGAGATAGGAAGAACCTTAGCTGTTGACAAAAAACATGTTATTGGCAGAACAATAAAAACAAGCTTGGGATTAATACTTAATAACCCGTCTAAACACAAAATAATGATTAATTTAAAAATAACAAGTGTTCATGAGAGTAAAGCAACAACAACAATCATGAAATACCAATTAGACCCTGTTTATAGGAAGAGAATGGTAAGAAGAAACACTTCATTAATCTTGAATAATCAAAAAATTTCAACAAAAGACGGGAAAAACATTCAAATACAAAGTTTTTTAGTAACCTCATACAGGGCAAAAGGAAAACAAAAGAAGGATTTAAGAAAAACTCTTGAAGAAGAAATAAAAAAAGTTGTGCAAAAAAACTCTTTTGATGACTTAATCCTTCAAGTAATTGATAAAAAAATACAAAAAAATTTGAAAACAAAAATCAAAAAAATTTATCCATTAAATTATGTTGAAATTGATAAAATCGTTTTAAAATAAGGAAGGGTTTTCTTAATGTTTAAAATAATATTTAAAATAATAGAATTCGTTTTAGAACTATTAGATTATATTTAAAATTCTCAGATTAATTTTAATTAAAAAAAAATAATAAAAAATTTAATTAAAAAAATTAATTAGAAAATTACTTGCTAAAACCTGAATTAATCACTTATAACCCAATTAATCACTTATAATATCATATTATCATCCCTGCTTGTGAGCAATATCACTCTTGAATCTTTTTTCTCAAGTTTTAAAGGATAATTTAATCCTAATTTTTTTAATTCATGACTTAACGCAACACTAAACTCCTTAATATCCTTATGAGAAGGCATGTTATCATAACTTGTTCTCTCCCTGCTATTACCTACTCTCACGTAAGCCTTGCATTCAATAAACCATGGTTTCGCAAGCGCAATAAGTTTCGCGTACTTCTCAACGCACTCATTTAATCCATTATCAACAAACATGTTTAATCCTTTAACTAAGGTAAGGCGTATTACACTCCTAACACGCGAATTATTTCCTAGAATCCTAAGAGTTTTTTTAAGCAAGTTAAACCCATTAGGGAAAAGAGGATTACATACTTTTTTATACATGTCTTCATCACAAGCAGGAAGAGTAACATATAATTGAGTTGGTCTTGCTTCATTAATTAATCTTTGAATCATGCTTGGATTAGTGCCATTAGACACAATAAAAGTT
Source organism: Candidatus Parvarchaeota archaeon (assembly GCA_017609105.1). GTDB lineage: Archaea > Nanobdellota > Nanobdellia > JAFCGN01 > JAFCGN01 > JAFCGN01. The sequence goes on along the minus strand of JAFCEQ010000009.1, from coordinate 3,026 downwards.
TTTATTCCTCTTAATTTAAATTCCTTAATTAATTCAGGAAGAAACGGGTAAAGCGTTGGCTCCCCGCTTAAACTTATTGCAGCAAGAGAAGGATTAAGCGCTTCCTCAAATTTTTTTTTATCAGTTCTTGGATTGCCTTTAAATCCTTGAATGAGTTTTCTCTGAGCTTCAATCATTTCATTAACTAATTCTTTCACAATACTTTCTTTACTAAAACCTTTTTCCTTACAATCCTTAATAAACTTGTTCATTCCTGCGTCAGTGAATTGCGTTGGTCGCCAACAAAAAACACACTTATGAGAACAAGTGTTCACTCCAGGAGCGCATTGCAGGCAACGATGACTCTTAACACCATAGAATTCTTGCTTATAACAATGACCTTCATTCTTTAATGATTTCTTAAGCCAAGTGCATAACTTAACTCCTCCTTCAAAACCTACTAATGCATAACCTTGTTTTTTTAAAAGAAGTTCAACATCCTTATTCATTTAGTAATAATTATTTAATTTTGTTTTTAAAAAAGTATTTGTTTAATAAAAATTATTATTTGTTTTAAGGAAAATCATATTTATGAATAATTTTTAACTATGATTGGTGATAAACATGGGTTTATTCGGGAAAAGAAAAAAAGGGTTAAGAGTTGATGAGGATAACAAAAGACTTTGGAGAGGAATAATTGGTCGTTTGCTTGGCGAACTTGATAGGTTAGAACAATTAGAGGAAATAAAGAATAGGGAAGAATATGACAACATACTTGAATTACTCTTACAAATAACATACATGCAAGAAAGCATTTTAGATGAATTAAAAGATTTAAAAGCAGAGAATATACAAGGAGAATTAAGTAATAGGGCGAGGCAATTAAAAAAAGCTTTTAGGAATTGCAAGAACAAGGTTGATGATCTTTAAACATGCTTTTTAATAAAGTGCGACTGCCGGGATTCGAACCCGGGTCACCAGATTGGCAATCTGATATCCTAACCACTAGACGACAGTCGCTAAAAAATTTTTTTTAAGTTGCTTAAAATAAATATTTTAAAGTATTTTTTAAACCTTATGCTTGTTTTAAAACCTTGTGATTCTTCATGCAAGTTAATTATTCACGCAAATCATTTATGAAAAACAATAAATGCTTTTTAACATAAAAATAATGGGGAATTAATGAATGCTTTTTTAAAAAATTAACCCAAAACATTTAAATTATAAAATCCTTCTCTAAATTTCATGAACAACGGATTTAGTTGGAAACCATTTGTTTTAGGAATCTTATCTGTTGCATTAGTCATTGGCTTATGGCAAGCAGGGAAATACACTATAAACAAGATAAACGCGTTTGCTGTGGCAAGAGATTATGCTAAAGTAAAAGAATGCATTAGTTACACAACAGATTGTGAAGGATTTGAAGTTGTGAACACGCAACTTCCTTTAATAGCAGGAAAACCAGTAATTAACAGCACAGGAAATGGTTATGTTACTTGGGCTGATATTGGTTGTCCAATAACTGGTTGTTATGCTTATAGGGATGTTAGGGTGAAGAAAACCATTCAGAATGGCACAATACAACCAAACCAAGAACTCATAAATGAATTACTAAGAAACGCATTAAATTCAACATTAAGTGATACAACAACGAATGCAACAAGTTAAAAAAATTATTAAATTTTTTTTTTCTTTAATCATTATTAATCATAATTATTATAATTAATTATTTATTTTTAGTTATTGCTTTTAAAATTAGAAAAAAGCATTTTAAAAAAAGCATTTTATTTAATTAAAAAACGCTTAATTTTTTTTTGAATTAATTCTTATAACCTTGTTTAAAAATATTTATTAATAAGTCTGTCTTATTATTTTGTTAGAATGAATAAAAGAAGTAGTAAGAAATATTTATTATTAAGTGTTTTTTTAATTGCTTCTTTAACCCTTGTTTTTGCTCAAGAACAATCACATCCTGCGAGCGAAGTAACTTCAGGCACTTTCGGCACTGGTGATTATGTTTTTCCAAACAATTTATTAGTGAATAATGATTTAACAGTTTTAGGAGTTCTTGTTGGTTCTGATTTGAATTTGAGTTGGACGAATCTTACTAATTATCCTACTGCTTGCAGTGCAGGCGAGTTTGTTCAAGGTATTGGGGACACATTAATTTGCGCTGAAGATTCTGACACGACTTACACTGCAGGTAATGGATTAATCTTAACTAATAATCAATTTAATCTTAGTTCTGGCGTTGCTGGTGATGGCTTAACTTACTCGAACGGGGTTTTAGGTGTTGGCGCAGGAACAGGAGTTATTGTTGCTGCTGACACCATAAGCATAGGACAAAGTGTTGGCGTAACTGATTCTCCTACTTTCGATGGCTTAACACTTACTGGATTGAACGGGGTTCTTAAAGCAAGCAGTGGCGTGGTATCTGGTAGTGCTACAACTGATGATTTAACTGAGGGCACAAATAATTTGTTTTACACTGATGACAGGGTTTCTTCTTACTTATCTTCTAATTCCATTAGTGTTGGTGGAAACTTAACTGTTAGTGGTGTGGGTAATTCTAGTTTTGCTGGTGGTGTTAATGTTACTGGCGGTGTTTGGGTGGAGAATAATAAATACGTTGCTACTCAGGATTGGGTTAACACTCAATTAGCTTCTTATGGTAATGGTGATATCACGAGTGTTATTGCTGGTACTGGTTTAACTGGTGGCGGTGAATTGCTGGTACTGGTTTAACTGGTGGCGGTGATTCAGGTGACGTGACTTTAAACATTAATGATTCTTATGTTGTTAATCAATCTTTTTTTAATTCTTACATTAATCAAGCTTTACTAACAACTTCAAGCCCATCATTCGCTGGTTTAACTTTAAGTGGTGCTTTGTATATTCCTTACATTTATCATCGTGATTTTAATGATGCTATCACTGAGGATACTGATTATCACATAACTGTTTATGGTAGTGGTGATGGAACTTATCATAAGAATCAATGGATTAGGTTCAGGTCAGGTGGCAGTCCTTTTGGTAAGAGTGGGATT